>NZ_KV808305.1:101626-159613 GCF_001812205.1 Rothia sp. HMSC069C10 | reverse complement strand
CCAGCCGCCGCCATCAGTTTCCTGATCGCAATAGAACTGCTCAGGAGCACTCATCGCAGGGGTGTACAGCCAGTACGCGCCGCTCTTGCCACGCGGATTATTCTGCTTAACCTCCCAGCAGCTCGCAGCCGCGCGCTCACTCGACGAACCGTCATAGTAGCGTGCATCAGCAGCCTGCGCGCCCGAAGCAATCGGACCCAAAGAAGCCGCAACCATCGCAAAAGAAGCAGCCGCCGCACCCAAAGCACGGGACCCGGAGCGAGAAGCTACGCGAGAGCCCTCAGAAGCGGAGGAAGCAGCACCCTGCGCGCGCCCTCCACGCGTGAACGGAAGAAAATTCATTTGTCTCTCCTAGAGACCTCAACCGGCACACAGCAGAAAACTGCAATTCACACAGCAACACCCACCCCACACAAGGCACAGCATAGTGACCAGGCATCGGGGTAAGGGGGAAGCGTTATGAACTGCGCTAACAGCGAGTCTGTAGCCGGAATCAGTGAGTGTAGTTATCGGAAATTGAATGAATACGCCCCACCCCTCACGCACGAAGCCAACAGTGGCAACGCACCCGTACGAAGCGGAACGCTAAAAATCTGTGAAGTTTCCTCTGTCGTACCAACAGCGAAGAAACACCACAGATCAAGATTCAGCCCATCATCGGAAAGGACGGAAGCAACCCATCCGACGCAATGAATCCCAACCCATCATAGCCGCCACAGGGGCGAAGAGATAGCAAACTGGGAAAACCGGACCGAACCAAAACTATAGAGGGCATACACCCCGGGTGCACCGCCGCCTGATTCGGACCCCGCAAACCCTGCAGAGCCCGAACCAGGCGGCGGCTCAAAGAAACTAGATCAACAATCTGACCTAAGCCTGAGCAGCTCCCGTGGAAGCCGAGAAGTTCTCAGACGCATCGATGGAACGCACATAGTAGCGAGCGCCATCAGTATGCTCAACCTCGTAGCTGGTGCCCGAGACCGTAGCAATCACACGGTCATCACGCAGCACCTGGTAGCGAGCACCGCTCTCACGAACACCAGACCAAGACAGCTTATCGGTCGAGCCATCACGCTGAACCGACAGATTCGACGGAGTCGACGGGGCGGTCACATCGCGAGGAGCAAAACGAGCAAAACCGACAGTGCGCTGCTCACCATTAGCACCCAGCGAACGGTTAATGTCGCCACCAACCCACAGGTTGCCGCGAGAATCCACGAAGGACTCCCAGACACCGTAGCCGCTAGCGCCCTTCAGAACCGGGCTGAACTCGCCCACAACCTCGCCGCTGTCCTTATCAAACGCCGCGACCAGGCGCATGCGGTGAACCGCCTTCGATTCCTTCCAGTAGGTGTGGTAACCGGTAGAACCCTCGAAGAGGACATCACCGCAGTGGCACGCACCGTAAATGGTGTTACCGCTCAGATGCAGATCCTGCCAGTCGCCACCGTACTTAGAGATAGACGAAGAAATACGGCCGTAACCGTTCTTCGAGTAGTTCGCAATCAGGTGGTCAGCGCCGCCAGTCCACACGGTCGAACCAGCATCCTGAACATCGAACTGGAACGCGTACACAATGCGGTCAGTAATGTTCAGCTTCAGCGACGGCTCCCACTCCCACTTAATATTCGAAGCGTTAGAACCATTCAGCGCCGCCAGGCGGAACGCGCGCTGGTTATTCAGCTCAGTGAAGTAACCCGCAGCGTGAACAGTCGAGTTATCGGACGCAGCGGTAATACCGTTGACCGTACCGTTAAAGTTCGGGCGCCAGTTCCAATCCACCGCACCGTTCGAGAGCTTAATACGAGCGGCACCACGCGAGTAAGCGTACGCCTTAGACGTATTGCCCTTTACATGGGTGAAGTTACCGCCAATGTAGAGGTAACCATCCTGAACCAGCAGGGTCTTCACCTGCGCGGCAGCACCATTACGGCGCTGAACCTGCACATCCCACGTGCGGTCAATCTGACCGGTGGTCGCATCCAGAATGACGAAGTGATCAACCTTCTCGCCATTAACCTCGGTGAACTCGCCACCAACCGCCAGGCGGTTATTCGGCAGAGCCTCCAGAGCCTTAATCTGACCGTTGAAAGTCGGGCGGAAGGAACGAACCAGCTCACCCGAATCCACGTTGTAGCCAGCCAGGTACGACTGGTTCACGCGCTCGCCGCCAGCAGACTCAACATACTTGAAGTCGCCACCGGTGAAGACAGTATCGCCCACCTGAGTAATAGCCTGAACGTAGGTGTTCATCTCGTTCTTCTTGCCGGTACCAGTCTGCTCACTGGTACGCCAACGAACGGGCATCGTGTAGCTATTGGGCAGAGCACGACGGTTGCTAGCGGCAGAGCCAGAACCAATCTGCGAGAAGTTCAAGTCACGCTGAGTCAGCTTCGGACGCAGGAACACCTGGGTGAAGGGGATGGAATAACCGGCGGAACCGCGCTTCTTATAAATATAAGAATCGGCACGATCATTGCCGAAGTTCACCAGCGAACCGTACGCAAAACCAATCTGGTAGCCCTGGTTCGGGTTCGCGAAGAAACGAACCGAGCTGGTGGTAATACCCGGAGCCATTTCCGAGGGAGAACCGCCCATATGAGCGGTGCGGTTAATGCCGGCACCAGTGAACTTCACGTTGCCCCAACGCTGACCGTAGCTCATCGCCCAGGTCCACTGCTCAGTCTGAGGACGCTGAACATAAACGTTCTGCCACTGAGTGCCCCTCGCATTGTGAGCACGGTGCAGACGCATGCCGTCGGGAAGGTCCTGAGGCTTAATGCCGTTCAGCAGCGCATCGACAGTGTTTGCGGGAAGCTGGACCGGAGTAAAAGCGGAAGGGCCGGTGGGGTTCTGGTGCAGCTGATTCGGGTCGCCGGTGCCGTTGTAAGACTCGGTCCAACCCTCACGACCGCGACCAATCATGACCCAGCCGCCGCCATCAGTTTCCTGATCGCAGTAGAACTGCGCCGGGCCGCTCATCTGCGGGGTGTACAGCCAGTAAGTGCCAGAGGAGGCAGAAGGATTAACCTGCTTGACCTCGTAGCAAGAGGCAGCCGCCTTATCGCTGCTGGAACCATCATGGGTTCCGGTCGCAGCCGAGGCGGGAGTAGTAGGAGTAAGAGGTGCCGCAGTGAAAGCGGTACCAAAAGCGAGTGCGAAAGCGGCCCACTTTTTAGCAGACCATGAACGGACATGGGGCTTTTCAGTGGGTTTGTTCGTGTATGTGGTTGTCATATGCGTCTTTCTGATGCGACGTTCCGGAAGAAACATCGAAAGATACGGTGAATTTAGCGCACTAGAAAAACCGCAGTAAATACTGAAAACCTGAGGTTGGTATTTAGGGTATTCAGATTCCGGAAGGAAGATACGGTGCGGTTTTTCTATAAGTGTTATTGATTAGGTTACAGGATTAAGCTATGAAAATAATGGTGCACAAAGTGCAAAGATGGGGGTGGGAGTGTGATTTACATCCTATAAAATCGGCGTTGTGGTGTAAGAAATGACACAGAAGGAAACCATACTCATATATCGTCAATGAAAGCGACAATCGGGTGCAAAAAGCTATATCTACAGCCAAAGAAGCCCACGAAAGAAAAATGCCATAAAAAGCAGAGTAGACCTACAATAGAAAAGCCGCGCACATCACCAAAAAGTGCGCATAAAATGCCTCAAAATAAAACACCCGGGCACCCCACCCGACACCACCTCACACCGACCACCCGTCGACACCCTCCACCAGCCAAACCGCCGGAACCGAGGACAGCAGATTCAGGAGAACCCGTGAGCACCACCCGAAAAGCTACCGCACAGCCCCTCGAGGCACCCCTGCACCCCCTCCTGAACACCCTCAACCAACTCAGCAGCTGGGCCGCGATCCGCACCGCCGCCTCCGCGAAGCCCACCGAACGTAGCGCACGCACCCTCATCGGCGCCGTCGCCGGAACCCACGCCGCGCTCATTGCAGACATCTCCACCGCAGTACGCGATACCACCGCCGAAGCGCTCAGCCTCATCATCGCCCCCACCGACCGTCAAGCAGAAGACCTCGCCGCAGCCCTGCGCTCCTACTTGCCCGCCGCAGACATCGCGCTCTTCCCCGCCTGGGAAACCCTGCCCCACGAACGCCTCTCACCGCGCTCCGACACCGTAGGCCGCCGCCTGCAGGTACTGCGCGCCATGACCGGGGACGCGGCTAAACGCCCCCAAGTCGTCATCGCACCCGTACGCGCCGTCATCCAGCCCATCGTCACCGGCATTGAAAAGCTTGAACCCGTGCACCTGATCCGCGGCAAAGAATACCCCTTCAAAGATGTAGTACGAGGCCTCAACGACGCCGCATACTCCCGTGTAGACCTCGTCGCCAAGCGCGGTGAATACGCCGTACGCGGCGGCATTATCGACGTCTTCCCGCCCACCGCAACCACCCCCGTCCGCCTCGAATTCTTCGGTGACGAACTCGACGAAATGCGCCACTTCTCCGTCGCCGACCAGCGCACCCTCAGCGGGGGAGAAGAACTTACTGAACTCACCCTGCTGCCCTGTCGCGAACTGCTCATCACCCCCGAGGTCATGAGCCGCGCCGCCCGCCTGAAAGCCGACTACCCGGCAGCCGCAGCCATGCTTGAGAAGATTGCGGGTGGAATCTACGTCGAAGGCATGGAATCGCTTACCCCGCTGCTCATCGAATCCATGAACACCCTCACCGAGCTGATGCCGGCAGGGTCCATGATTATTAACGTCGAACCCGAACGCGTGCGTGCCCGCGCCGAAGACCTCGTCGCCACCAACGAAGAGTTCCTCGCCGCCGCATGGGACACCTCCGCAGAAGCCGACGCAGTAGCACCCATCGACCTGGGCCAGTTGCGTATGAGCGACAGCGGATTCCGCACCATCGACCAAACCACCGCACAGGCACTCGAAGCCAAGCTCAGCTGGTGGGAAATCACCGAACTCGTCACCGACGCAGACCTGCTCGAAGATGCCGCCGCAGGCGCACTCGAAAACCAGAACATCGCTGACGCCATCGAAGACGGAATTGACACCTACACCGTCAACGCCACCCCCGCAACCGCATTCAACGGATCCGTCGAACGCATGCTCTGCCAGGTCGGCGACCTCATCGGCCAACAGTGGACCGTCCTCGCCCTCACCAACGGCCGCGGCTCCACCGACCGCCTCATCGACCTCTTCCACTCCGGCGAAGGGGCACCCGCCGTACCCGCAGCCCGCCGAACCAGCCTCGAGGAGGACCCCGCAGGCGACCTCGAACACGGCATCGTCGAGGTTTGCGAGGCACCCGCCTCCGCAGGCTTCCTCATCGAGGAGGCGAAGCTCGCCGTCTTCACCGAAGCCGAACTGCTTGGCCGCCGCGGAACCTACGCACCCCGAGGCGCCACAGGACAGAAATTCAAAACGCGCCGCCGCCGCAATGCGGTTGACCCGCTCGCACTGAACCCCGGCGACTACGTGGTGCACGAGCGTCACGGCATCGGCAGGTTCGTCGAGATGACCTCCCGCCCGGTGGCTGGTGCATCCCCGGTCAACGGCGTGCAGCCCATGAAGGAATACCTGGTCATCGAGTACGCCCCCACCAAGCGTGGCGGCGCACCCGACCGACTCTTCGTGCCCTCCGACCAGCTGGATCTGATTTCCAACTACGTGGGTGGCGAGAACCCGAGCCTGTCCAAGATGGGCGGTAGCGACTGGGCTAAGACCAAGTCCCGCGCTCGCAAAGCCGTCAAGGAAATCGCTGCTGACCTGGTGAAACTCTACTCGGCTCGCCAGGCATCGCGCGGTCACGCCTTCGCAGCAGACACTCCCTGGCAGCGAGAGCTGGAAGAATCCTTCCCCTATAACGAGACTCCGGACCAGCTCACCGCCATCCACGAGGTGAAGGAAGACATGGAGAAGGAAATCCCCATGGACCGCCTCATCTCCGGCGATGTGGGCTTCGGCAAAACCGAGGTCGCCGTACGTGCCGCATTCAAGGCGGTGCAGGACGGCAAACAGGTTGCCGTACTCGTACCCACGACCCTGCTCGCGCAGCAGCACTACGAGACGTTCAGCGAGCGCTTCTCGGGATTCCCCGTGAAGATTCGCGTGCTCTCCCGCTTCCAGAAGGCGAAGGAAACCCGCCAGATTACCGAAGAAATCGCATCCGGCGCGGTGGACGTGGTGATCGGTACCCACCGCATCCTCTCGGACAGCGTAGTGTTCAAGGACCTGGGCCTGGTCATCATTGACGAGGAACAGCGCTTTGGCGTGGAGCATAAGGAAAAGCTCAAGCAGATGCGCACCAACGTGGACGTGCTCGCCATGAGTGCTACCCCGATTCCGCGCACCCTGGAAATGTCGCTAACCGGTATTCGCGAGACCTCCACCCTTGCCACCGCGCCGGAGGAACGCCATCCCGTGCTGACCTTCGTTGGTCCGCGCACCGACAGCCAGATTACTGCCGCAATCCGCCGCGAGCTCATGCGTGAAGGACAGGTTTTCTTCGTGCACAACCGCGTGGCTGACATCGACGATGTTGCCGCGGAAATCGGCAAGCTCGTGCCGGAGGCGCGCATCGCCACCGCCCACGGCCGCATGAGTGAATCGCGCCTGGAGCAGATTATTGTGGACTTCTGGGAGCGCCGCTTTGACGTGCTGGTGTGCACCACCATCGTTGAGACCGGCCTGGATATTTCGAACGCGAACACCCTCATTGTCGACCACGCCCAGAACTACGGTCTGAGCCAGCTACACCAGCTGCGTGGCCGCGTGGGTCGTGGCCGCGAGCGCGCCTACGCCTACTTCCTGTACCCGGTGGATAAGACCCTCGGCGAGATTGCGCACGAGCGTCTGAAGGCTGTGGCAACGCATAACGAGCTGGGCGCTGGCCTGCAGCTTGCGATGAAAGACCTGGAGATTCGTGGTGCCGGCAACCTGCTCGGTGGCGAACAGTCCGGTCATATTGCCGGTGTCGGTTTTGACCTGTACCTGCGCCTGGTCGGCGAGGCGGTCGCAAACTACCGCGGCGAGAAGGAAGAGCGCGAGGTCGAGACGAAGATTGACCTGCCCGTCAACGCGCATATTCCTCACACCTACATTGATTCTGAGCGTCTGCGCTTGCAGGCGTACCGTCAGATTGCTGCCGCCGATACCGAAGAGAAGATCGCGGAGGCACGCGAGGAGCTGGTCGACCGTTACGGCGAGCTGCCGGATGCGGTAGAGAACCTGCTTGCCGTGGCGACGGTGCGTATGCACGCCCGTGCCGCCGGTATTCATGAACTGGTGGTGTTGGGTCCGAAGGTTCGCGTGGTAACCGCTACGCCGCTGCCGGAGTCCCGCCAGATGCGCCTGAAGCGCGTGTACCCTGGGTCCACGCACGCCCAGCCGAAGGGTATGGATACCTGGCTGACTCTGGTGCCGCGCCCGAAGACCATGCCGGTTGGCGGTAAGGACCTGGTGGACGGCGCGATGCTGCAGTGGGCTGAGAAGTTCATCAACTCGATTTACTCGGAGAAGCCGCAGGCTCTCGAGGAGTAGAGACCTACAGGGGTAGGTGCCGCCCTGTCATATCGGGCTGCCGAACCATGAAGATGCTCGCCGTGCAGATTGCCACAATATGGCACATCTGCACGGCGAGTGCGTTTGCCCCACGCAGGCGGCATAGCTCACAATTAAGGCATGACTTCAAAGGTGAACTACGCATCTCAGCGAATTGTAATTATTGGTGGTGGCCCCGGCGGCTACGAGGCGGCGATGGTGGCTGCCGCATCCAACGCGGACGTGACTCTGATCGAGCGTAATGCCATTGGTGGCTCCGCCGTTCTGACTGACGTTGTGCCCTCTAAGACCCTAATCGCTACGGCGGATATGATGACCCGCTTCTCTGAGGCGGGTAGCTTGGGCATTGAAAATACGAAGGGTAAGGCTCCGCAGCTTCGTGTTGATATGGACCGTGTGAACCGCCGAGTCCGCGACCTGGCTCAGCAGCAGTCTGCCGACATTAAGCGCGCCCTGGCTTCTGCAGGAGTGAAGATTATTCACGGTACCGGTAAGCTCCTGGACCGCCACACCGTTCAGGTGACCGATGAAGCTGGTCTGGTCTACCCCCTGCAGGCGGACTTTGTGATGCTGTCGGTGGGTACGCATCCGCGCGAAATGGCGACCGGTATGCCTGATGGCGAGCGCATCCTGACCTGGACTCAGCTGTACAACCTCTCCGAAGTTCCCGAGGAACTGATTGTGATTGGTTCGGGTGTGACCGGTGCGGAGTTCGCTTCGGCATATAACGGTCTGGGGTCTAAGGTTACGCTGGTGTCTTCGCGTGACCGTGTGCTTCCCGGTGAGGACGAGGACGCAGCTCGCGTGCTGGAGGACGTCTTTGAGCGTCGCGGCGTGCGAGTGATGCCGCGTTCCCGTGCGGCTGCTGTTGAGCGTACTGAGGACGGCTCAGGTGTCATCGTGACCCTGTCCGATGGCCGTAAGGTCTCTGGCACTCACTGCCTGGTGGCTATTGGTTCGATTCCGAACACTGAGGATTTGGGCTTGGAAGCTGCCGGTGTGGAGCAGACCCCGAGCGGCCATATTAAGGTGGACGGCGTGTCCCGCACGAGCGTGAACAGCATTTACGCCGCTGGCGACTGCACGGGCGTGTACCCACTGGCTTCCGTGGCTGCAATGCAGGGCCGTATCGCTATGGCGCACATCCTCGGTGATGCGGTGCGCCCGCTGCGTACCGATAAGGTTGCCGCAAATATCTTCACCTCCCCGGAGATTGCGACTGTGGGTGTGAGTGAGAAGGACCTTGCCGAGGGGGCGTACCGTGGCGATGCGGTGACCCTGCAGCTGAGCACCAACCCGCGCGCGAAGATGATGGCGATGCGCGATGGATTCGTGAAGATTTTTGCTCGCCGCCACTCCGGCACCGTCATCGGTGGCGTGGTGGTTGGTCAGCGCGCCTCCGAGCTGATTTACCCTATCGCCCTGGCTGTGGAGAAGAAGCTCGCGGTGGATGACCTGGCGGACACCTTCACGGTTTACCCCTCGCTCTCCGGCTCTATTGCTGAGGCTGCGCGCAAGCTGCACACTCGCGGCCTGTAGCCGGCGCATAGATACCCTGGGCTTGTAGAGAGCCGCTATCTCAGAAGCTCACAGAATCTCTGAAACGCACAAAAGCGGTGGGGGTCACTTCCTGAGTTCCTAAGAATCAGGAGGTGACCCCCACCGCTTTGCCGTAGAGACGCTTAGCGCCGCGAAGCTTTACTTCGTGGTGCTGACGGCGTTCATGTCCACGTCACGGGTTTCGTGAGTGAGCAGAATGAAGACAACGCTCAGAATCGATGCGAATGCCAGGTAGCCGCCCACTGCAGCCACACCGTAAGTGGAGTTCAACCAAACAGCCACGAACGGGGTCAGTGCCGCGCCGAGGATGGATGCCACGTTGTAGGCGATACCGCTGGCGGTGTAACGCACGTTAGTGGGGTACAGCTCCGGCAGGTATGCGGACATGGAACCGAAGGACAGACCCATCAGGCACATACCGATAAAGATGAAGAGGGTAACCACAGCGGCGTTTGCGTTCGCGCCGGTACCAACAACGGAGGGGGAGATGAACAGACCGAAGGACAGACCGAAGACAGCCATCGCGATGGTGGTCCACAGCTGCTGGGTGCGGCGGCCGTACTTGTCAGCCAGCCAACCCGAGATCGGAATGAAGATCGCGAAGCCAATAATGGAGATCAGCTGAATGATCAGGAACTCGCGGTAGGGGATCGCTAGGCCGCCCTTATCCGCCTTGCCGATACCGTAGGAGAGGACCCAAGCGGTCATCAGGTAGAACAGCACGTAGCATGCCACCATGATGAAGGTGCCCTGAATCATGGGCCACCAAGCGACCTTGAACGCCTCAACGAGCGGGGTCTTAACCTTCTCGTTGTTAGCGGCAGCCTTGGCGAAGACGGGGGTCTCCTCCAGCTTGAAACGAACGTACAGGCCAACAGCGACCATCACGATGGACAGCAGGAACGGAATACGCCAACCCCAAACGAGGAAGGGGTGATCCAGGTTCTTGGCGTCGGTTGCGGAGTTGAAGGTAATCCAGCTGGTCAGCAGCAGCATGAAGCCGTTTGCAAGGACGAAGCCGATGGGGGCACCCAGCTGAGGCCACATGGCGGCGCGGGCACGCTTGCCGTCCTCAGCGTATTCGCTGGCGAGCAGTGCCGCGCCGGACCATTCGCCGCCCAGACCCAGACCCTGGCAGAAACGCATGATGGTCAGCATGGTCGGTGCCCACAGGCCAATCTGGTGGTAGGTGGGCAGCAGACCGATGATGAAGGTTGCCAGACCCATGGTGAGCAGTGCACCGACGAGGGTTGCCTTACGGCCAATCTTGTCGCCGAAGTGGCCGAAGATCACGGAACCGAGGGGGCGCGCGATGAAGGCGACGCCGAAGGTGGCGAAGGAAGCCAGAAGCTCGGTGGTTGCGTCCTTCGAGGGGAAGAACAGCACGGGGAACACAGCCACTGCCGCGGTGGCATAAATGTAGAAATCGTAGAACTCGATGGTGGTACCAACGAGCGAGGCGAGAATAACTCGACTGCGAGGAGTCGTATTCTTCACCGATGCAGCAGACGCTTTCGTGTCGGGTGCAGAAGCGCTCATGAGGAAAACTCCCGAGATGGTGAATTTGTGTGTACACAAGGAGCCTGGGATAGGTGTTCCATAACCGGTCGGCGCGGGAGGCGGGTGTGCCATGGGCGCGTACCGGGTGCCGTGACCGCACCGGGTGGGGTGGGTGGATGCCGGAATCTGAAAGGCTCCTCTAAAGTGCAACATTATAACTCTGTTCAGAAAAGACCCAACAAATACGGTCACTATCTGGACGTAATCGCAATAGGTACTCGCTCAAACCCCACAGAAACAGACAAGGGCGGACATAGAAAATCCCCCGGGAGGGCACGAGGTAATACCTCATACCATCCCGGGGGATCCTTCAAACCTATGCGCTCGCGGTCGCAAAACCGCGGCATCGAGAGTTACTTGATGGTCGCCAGCACCGCACCGGAGGTGACGGTATCGCCCGGCTTAGCGGACAGACCCGAAACCTTACCCGCCTTGTGCGCGGTAATGGGCTGCTCCATCTTCATCGCCTCCAGCACCAGAATCAGGTCGCCCTCAGCAACGGTGTCGCCGTCAGAAGCCGCGACCTTCACGATGGTGCCCTGCATGGGGCTGGTCAGCTCGTCGCCGCCACCCTTCGCCGCGCCGCGTGCCGAACGGGACTTGCGGGTCTTGGATGCGGGCTTAGCTGCAGGCTTGGTGCCGCCGCCCAGATCAGGCAGGGACACCTCCATGCGCTTGCCGTTGACCTCAACGACCACGGTGGTGCGCTCATCCTCATCCGAATCCACGCTACCGGGAGCACCGGAGTACATGGGGATGGTGTTGTTGAACTCGGTCTCAATCCAACGGGTGTGCACCTTGAATTCGCCGCCCTCAGCCGGTGCGAAGGCGGGGTCATCCAGCACGACGCGGTGGAACGGAATGACGGTGGGCATACCCTCAATGGTCAGCTCAGCCAGGGCACGGCGGGCACGCTGCAGAGCCTGCTCACGATCCGCGCCGGTAACAATGAGCTTAGCCAGCATGGAGTCGAAGTTACCGCCGATAACGTCGCCAGCCACGAAGCCAGAATCCCAGCGAACACCGGGGCCGGTGGGCACGGTCATCTTCTCGATCGTGCCGGGGGCGGGCATAAAGGAACGACCCGCATCCTCACCATTAATACGGAACTCGAAGGAGTGACCGCGCAGAACCGGGTCCTTCTCCTCAATCTTCTCACCGCGGGCAATACGGAACTGCTCACGAACCAGGTCAATACCCGAAATCTCCTCGGAAACGGGGTGCTCCACCTGCAGTCGAGTGTTGACCTCAAGGAAGGAGATGGTGCCGTCGGTGCCGACCAGGAACTCACAGGTGCCGGCACCCTGGTAGCCAGCCTCACGCAGAATTGCGCGGGACGCCTCGTACAGGCGCTCGTTCTGCTCAGCGCTCAGGTAGGGGGCGGGCGCCTCCTCAACGAGCTTCTGGTTACGGCGCTGCAGGGAGCAGTCACGGGTGGAAACCACCACGACGTTGCCGTGCGCATCCGCCAAGCACTGGGTCTCAACGTGGCGGGGCGAATCCAGGAAGCGCTCGATGAAGCACTCACCGCGACCGAACGCCGCGGTAGCCTCGCGAACAGCGGACTCGTACATCTCAACAATGCTCTCGCGGTCGCGTGCCACCTTAATGCCGCGGCCACCGCCACCAAATGCGGCCTTCACCGCAATGGGCAGACCGTGCTCATCCGCGAAGGCGACAACCTCATCGGCGGACTTGACCGGGTCCTTGGTGCCGGGCACCAGGGGAGCGCCCACCTTCTGCGCGATGTGGCGTGCCGCTACCTTATCGCCCAGCTGGGTAATGGACTCGGGGGAAGGACCAATCCAGGTCAGGCCAGCGTCAATGCACTTCTGCGCGAACTGCGCGTTCTCAGACAGGAAACCGTAGCCGGGGTGCACGGCGTCAGCACCGGAGCGGATGGCAATCTCAATGAGCTTGTCCATCACCAGGTAGGACTGTGCCGCGGTGGCACCGCCGAGAGCGTAGGCTTCATCGGCGAGCTTTACGTGCTGGGCGTCGCGGTCGGGGTCAGCGTAGACGGCGACGGTCTGCAGGCCCTCATCGCGGGCTGCACGAATCACGCGGACAGCAATTTCGCCGCGGTTAGCGATTAGAATCTTGCTGACCGGGCCGGTGTGACGGCCGGGGACTGCAGTAAATTTCTTGGCGGCTTCTGCCTGGTGCTGAGTCACTTAAAGCTCTCCTTTAATCTCCTGCCGAAAAGGATATCTAGAATCGGCGGGATTGGCGAATATAACGCGCATCATACTGTTCTATCTTATCGATTGGTGTTCAACAATGTGTATTGCAGGGCGCGCTTTGAGACAGATTTATACGATTGCGCTGAATCTAATCCTCATCTTGGGGCGCCAGCCACAACTCGGTCACCGCGACCTCGCGGCGGCGCAACATATCGCGTAGCGCGTGAATGGACAGGCCCACCACCGTGTGGAACTCACCCTCAATACCGCGAATAAACGCCGAACCGTAACCGTCCAGGGTGAAGGAACCGGCTACCCAGAGCGGCTCACCGGTAGCAATGTACGCCTCAATTTCTTCGGGGCTGAGCGTATCAAAGTGGACGGTGGCGCTACGTAGTTCAGAAACGGTGGGCAACTCAGAAGTAGCGGACAGCTCGGCACCTGGCTCAAGACCGCGCAGATCCACGAGCGCGTGACCGGTGTGCAGCACACCGTGGTTGCCGCTCATGGCACTAACGCGCTCGCGTGCCGCCTCGGCAGTGTGAGGCTTGCCGTAGGCAACACCCTCAAACTCGAAGACCGAATCGCAGCCCAGAACCAGCGCATCGCGCACACCCTCGGCGGCGAGTTCAGCGGCAACTGCCTGCGCCTTCAACTGCGCCAGAAGGGAAGCGGTCTCAGTCGGGGTGAGTCCCGCACGTCCCTGCGCTCGCGCCTGTTCGTTGGCGGTAGCGAGTGCGGCGTCCTCATCTACGGAGGAGACGCGCACCGTGAATGCGATGCGGGAGTCTTCCAGGAGCTTGCGGCGCGCCGGGGAGGCGGAGGCAAGAATTAGTCGGGTCGGTGAAGCGCTGGTAGTCATGGGTTCTATTTTAGAGCGTTGTCGGTGAGCTTTACTCTCGGGTGCAGATTGAGGGTCACTGGGTGGAACCCTCCGCCGGTGTATCAGCGTTGAACACGGGGCATTCGCATAATCTGGGGGGGGGATCTGCGGGAGGGCTGGAGCGCCGAGCCGAGGGGTATAACGAGGTGGCATAAAACCGGCGGGCATAGAAAGAGCGTGTCCCATCCCCCTCAACCACGTAGGAGATGGAACACACCGTTCAAAATCATAACTCTTCTCAAACCTTAAAGAAAAAAGAATCAATAGTGACACTTTTATGACGTTTGACAAATGTATTTTGCCCATGCTGGGGGCATGGGTGGCGGAGAAGCTACACGGCGCTAGGCAGTACCGCCTAGCGCCGCGTGCGTGAGCCTTCGTCAGATTAGCGGTGTGCCGCGGCGGTGTTGTCTTCCACCTCGTGAAGTCGCTGCGCCTCGCCGGCGATGCGCTCATCGTAGAATTCCTGAGCCACGAAGCCGCCCTCAGAACGGGGAGCGTTGTAGAGCTCCTCATCCAAAATGCCCTCGCGGCGAGCCACAATCGCGGGAACCAGAGCCTGACCGGCAACGTTCAGAGCGGTACGGCCCATGTCAACGATCGGGTCAATCGCCAGGAGCAGACCTACACCGTCCAGGGGCAGACCCAGAGTGGACAGGGTCAGGGTCAGCATCACGATAGCGCCGGTCGTACCAGCGGTTGCTGCCGAACCGAGCACGGACACCATCACAATCAGCAGATACTGGGTGAAGTCCAGCTGAATACCGTAGAACTGAGCCACGAAAATCGCCGCCAGTGCCGGGTAAACCGAAGCGCAACCGTCCATCTTGGTGGTCGCACCCAGCGGAACCGCGAAGGATGCGTAGGCGCGGGGAACACCCAGGTTACGTTCGGCAACGGTCTGGGTCATCGGCATCGAACCCATCGAAGAACGGGACACGAAGCCCAGCTGAAGCGCCGGCCACACACCCGAGAAGTACTGGCGGACCGACAGACCGTTCGCGCGAACAATAATCGGGTAGACCACGAGGAAGACCAACAGCAGGCCAATGTAGAGTGCGATAACGAACGCGACCAGCGAACCCATCGACGCCCAACCGTACGCGAACACTGCCTTAGCAATCAGACCCACGGTGCCCAGCGGCGCCAGGCGAATAATCCACCACAGAATCTTCTGAATAATCGCCAGGGCGCTCTTGACCACGTCAATGAACGGCTTAGCTGCCTCGCCGACCTTCAGAGCGGCAATGCCGACCGCACCGGAAATGACCAGAATCTGCAGTACGTTAAAGGATGCCGACGCGGTGATGCCGGAATCACCGGACTTAGCGCTGACGCCCAGACCCAGGAAGTTCACCGGGATTAGACCGGTCAGGAATGCGGTCCACGAACCGGTCGAGCCGGTGTACGCCTTGCCCTGCACCTGTGCGCCCACGCCCGGCTGAACGATCAGGCCCATCGCAATACCAATGAGCACCGCGAAGAACGCGGTAATCGCAAACCAGATGAGCGTGTTAACCGCCAGGCGTGCCGCGTTCGTCACCTGCGACAGGTTAGAGATGGAGGCAACCACGGCGGTGAAAATCAGCGGAACAACGGCCGCCTTCAGCAGAGTGACGTAGGAGGAGCCGATGGTATCTAAGGTCACCATGAGCCAGTTGGGGTTGCTCTTCGCGTCCCCACCCAGTGCGAGGGCGAGCGCGCCGAGAACAATACCCAGAATGAGTGAGGCAATGATTTGGTTGCCGAAAGAAGTAGCCCACTTGGGCAGACGTGAACGAGATGATGCATGCGGTGTAGACATGTGGCATACTCTAAAACTTTTGCGCGCTCCGGCGCGAGTTTGTGTGAAGAAGTGTTTCAATCCGGTGCAGTGTAGGGGATGTGTGACGAACCGTGACCATCCTGTGGCATCTTTCGGCTGTACATCCCGCAGTCTAACCAGCAACGCAGCCCAACCCAGCTGCCCAACCAGCAACGCCGCCAGTTGCCCCCCACATAGGCGGTTAAATCGGCTGATAGTTAATTAGGAATCGCCGCCAAAGCAAACAGAAAGGAAACAACTGCGCAACATGCGGCGAAGCTTGCTGAGATTTTGCCGTCAGCTAATAATCCGAAAGCTAGGGCTTGATATGCTGGAATCACACCGATAGTCCGGCGAAAGTCGCCGGATGATGCTGTACCCACTCAGCTTCATGTACGCGTTGAATGTTACGCCACGCACCACCTTTCAAGGAGAGATGCATGAGTTCTGCTCCCCAATACCCCGGCGGAACCACCACCCCTAACGGCTCGAAGAAGCCCCGCAATCGCATGGAGGCGGTTGCAGATTTCGCTACCCGCGCCGCACAGACCTCAGCCCAGCAGACCCTGAACCTGGGTGCGACCCGCCCCGGTATCGCCAAGATGATTGCCGTAGCTGGCGCTGGCGTGCTGCTGGTTGGCGGTGGCATCTTCGCCTACAACTCCATGCACCAGGAAGAGAACGCGTTCCTGTCGCAGGGCGAAGAGTACGCCCGCGTCTGCCAGGACGCAAAGACCGGCCTGCGCGTGGAAGATAGCGAATGTGAGAAGGCAGGCGTTCAGGAGCCGACCGACTCGTCCAGTAGCGATTCCTCGGGCTCGTCGAGCTCGTCGGGTTCTTCCGGTTCCTCCAGCTCCTCGGGCTCTTCTGGGTCGTCGGGCACTTCCGGTTCGACCACCACCCACAATAATTCGAATGCGTTCCTCTGGTACTACCTGGGCCGCCAAAGTGCCGCTAATTCTTCCGGATCCCACTATATTCCTCCTGTAGGATCCAAGCTGTCCGGAGGTAGCACTACCCGCCCCAGCAACGGCACCGTCTACAGCGGCGTGTCTTCCAAGGGCGGCGGATTCGAAGATTCCTACCGCACCGCGAAGAAGTCCTCCACCGTCTCCTCCGGCAAGGTGACCAGCACCAATAACTCCGGTAAGACCTCTTCGGTGCGTAATAAGACCACCGGCTCGGTCTCCAGCGGTAAGCAGGGCACCAGCAATAGCGGTAGCACCGGAACGTACAGCAAGTCGAACACTTCTAAGTCGGGTTCGTCCTCGAAGTCCGGTTCCTCGTCTAAGTCGGGTTCCTCGTCCAAGTCTGGCTCTTCCTCGAAGTCAGGCAGCAAGGGCGGTTTCGGTGGCGGCTCCAAGTCCGGTGGCGGTACCTCCGGCGGCTAAGCCATAAGCCATCACACTAAATGCGGGCAGGGACTGAACGGTCCCGCCCGCATTTTCCTCACTATTTTCCAATCACTACTTCGAAGGAGCCTAGCCCCTCATGCGCCGTGAAGAATTTCCCGTCGGCCGACCCGACTGGGAGAACGTCATCATTGAGGAAGGCCTCACCTACAGCGTGGACGGCCCCCACGACACCGACCACTATTGGAACGAATACGCCGCCTACATTTTCAGCCCGCAAGAAATGGACTTCCTGCGTGTTCAGGCGGAAGAAATGCACCGCATGTGCCTGGAAACCGTCGAGTACATTGCCTCCGGCGCGTTCGGCACCCTCGGTCTACCCCAGGCGGCGTTCAACCTCGCCGTAGAATCCTGGAACCGCCGCGACGCCGACTTCTACGGACGCTTCGACTTCACCTACTCGGGCGTGCCTGGCGACCCCATGAAGCTGCTCGAATACAACGCAGACACCCCCACTGGCATCGTGGAGGCGGCAGTCAGCCAGAAAACCTGGGCGAAAGACCAGCGCCTCGATACCCGCGGCTACGCCCACTGGGGTGAAATCGGCGAAGCCTTCACCAACCGTTGGCGCCACATCTTCGCAGCCGAAATTGCCGCCGGCGTGCAGCCCGTACTGCACCTGGCGCACGTGAGCCCCGAGATTGACGAGAACAACGAGGACTACAACAACCTCTGGCTCATCGCCTACGCGGCGCAGCAGGCGGGCATCAAAACCCACATGATGCCCATCGACGAAGTCATCTTCAACGAGGACACCAAGAGCTGGGAGGACGCACAAGGCCGCGCCATCACCAACCTCTTCAAGCTCTACCCCTGGGAAGACCTGGTCACCGACAGCGAAGCAGGCTACGACAAGCTCCTCTTCGCCTACCACGGCGCCATGGACCGCTGGATTGAGCCGGCGTGGAAGATGTTCCTCTCCAATAAGCTGCTGCTTGCCGCGCTCTGGGATAAGTACCCCGGCCACCCGAACCTCGTACCCACCTACGCGGGTCACCGCGGCGGCATGCGCAACTGGGTTCGCAAACCCATCTTCGGACGCGAAGGCGACGGCGTAGAAATCTACGCCCCCGACTACGACGTCTTCATCAAGCCCGAAGACGACGACTTCTTCGCCAACGCCCCCGAAAGCGAATTCATCTACCAGGAGTACATCCCGGCACCGCGCTACGAGGGCATCATCAATCCGGTCAGCCACCCCATTCTCGGCGTGTGGGTGGTCGACGGACGCACCGTAGGCGTGGGCATCCGCGAATCGAATGGCGCGCTCACCGACTACTGGTGCCGCTTTGCCCCGCACCTGGTGGATCTGAACGACTCCACCGGCATGGGATTCGGCACCATGGACCCCGGTGCCGCAAACTTCGGATAGCCTTCAGAAGACATAGCCCCCCAGAAGATATATCCTGCAGAAGACACGAAAATACAGCGAAGCCCCCGCATCAGCCGCAAAGCTGAAGCGGGGGCTTCATCTATAGAGTTCCTAATCTCAAGGCTCTAGTTCAGGGACTCCAGTTCAGAGACTCTAGAAAACCACTCGACGAGGAGCGAGCAGGCTAGAGGCTACTCGTCATCGTCCTCATCGTCGTCATCCTCAGTGTCCAGAGGGAGCATCATCTCATCGGTCAGGGCGCGGCGCAGAGTATCCAGACCCACCGAACCGAGCAGAAGCGCACGCGTGTGGAACGCACGAATATCATCGCCGCGGCGCACAGCCTGATCACGCAACTCCAGCCAGAGGCGCTCGCCAATCTTGTAGCTCGGCGCCTGACCCGGCCAACCCAGGTAACGCAGGAACTCGAAACGCAGGTGACCCTCGGACTCGTCCAGGTTCAGCTTCAAGAACTCATAACCCAGCTCAGAGGTCCAGATGGTGCCCGGCTCAACGCCCAGCTGCTCAGCCCACTCCGCGGGAATCGGCATCTCGCAGTGAACACCAATATCGAAGACCACGCGGGCGGCGCGCATACGCTGAGCATTCAGCATGCCCATGCGGTCACCCGGATCCTTCAGGTAGCCCAGTTCCTCCATGAGGCGCTCGGCGTACAGCGCCCAGCCCTCACCGTGACCGGAAACCCACAGCATGTTCGTACGCCAGGAGTTCATGGTGCCCTGCAGGGCCGTAGCAATAGCGATCTGCAGGTGGTGACCCGGAACGCCCTCGTGGTACACGGTGGAGGTTTCACGCCAGGTAGTGAACGTGTCCTCACCCTCGGGAACCGACCACCACATGCGGCCAGGACGCGAGAAATCAGGGGAGGGGCCGGTGTAGTAAATACCGCCCTCGTTCGTGGGCGCAATGCAGCACTCAATACGGCGCATGGGGCCGCCAATTTCAAAGTGGCTACCCGCCAGGTTCTCCACGGCGGCGTCTGCGAGCTTCTGCATCCACGCCTTCAGCTCATCGGTGCCGTGCAGCTGACGTGCCGGATCTTCATCGAGCAGCTGCTTCGCACGCTCAATGCTTGCGCCCGGCTCAATCTCCTCGGCAACCTCACGCTGACGAGCGATAATGCTCTCCAGTTCCTTCACGCCCCAAGCGTAGGTTTCGTCCAGGTCAATGGTGGTACCCAGGAACGAACGGGAGTGCAGGCTGTACGCCTTACGGCCCACAGCGTCGCGGGAGGGAGCGACCGGTTGCAGCTTCTCCACCAGGTAGCTGTTGAGGCGGCGGTAGCCTTCCTTTGCAGCCTCGGCACCTGCGGCAGCCTCATCCTTCAGCGAGGGGACAGCCTCGGCGACCTCAGCGGCAAGCTCGTCAAAGAAACCACCGGGAGCGTAGTACGCGGCGGTCTGCTCAATGACAATATCCACCTGACGGCGCGGGGCGACCTTGCCCTCTTCACGAGCTGCTTCAAGGGTCTGGATGTAGCCCTCCAGCGCCTCGGTCACGCGGTGCATACGACCAATAATGTGCTCCCAGTCCTGCTGGGTGTTGCGCTTCATCAGGTCGAAGACCGAGCGTACCTCCTGCGGGACGGAGGCAATATTGTTCATCTGCCAGCCACCAAAGCCAGCCTTGTGCTGCTTGCGGTACAGGCTCAGGCGCTCCTGCAGAGCATCCAGGGTGACCAGGTCAACGTCATCAATAGGCAGGACGTTATCGACCTTCTTCAAAGTCTTCTTTGCAAGGCGCGCGAAAGCCTTCTCGCCGGCGGGCGAGTAGTCGGGGTACAGGGTCTCTACGCCTTTGCGACCAAGCTCGGTTGCATGGACGGGGTTCAGGTCGAGGACCTTTTCAAAATATTCGTTAGCAATCTGATCGACGTCGGTCAGCGAGCGCTTCAATCGGTAGATGCTGGGAAGTTCCTGGTAAGTGCTCATGTTCATATCCTAACTCAGGGGTGTGCCTTCAACCACGATTTTCGGTGATATGGGTCGCTTAAACCGGCAATATTACGTGCTGAGCGGCACCGAACGCCAAGAAAAGGGCCCACCTGTGGACAACTCACCGGGGAGGATGCGCGAAAACGCCCCGGCTTTCTTCTCCTGAACGTGCAGGAGAGGAAGACCGGGGCGTCACCCAGATGGGTTACAAGCTGCTAGCTGGCGACTTAGCCGGTGAAGTATTCACCGTTGAGCCCGAGCAGACCGTTCGCGCTCTGGACCACGCCGAGGCGGTGCGCAATGAGGCGGTCCTGCAGCTCATCGCCGGATACCAGATCCACCAGAATGTTCGGGTACTTGGTCGAGCAGCGGATGAACTCGTCGTACGCCTCATCGCTGAATGTGGCGTTCGTGATGAAGGTGCCGAGCTGACCGCCGCGGGCGTGAATTGCCAGGAAGAACGCGGTAATGTCCTGAGGCCGAACGCTCGCGGACAGCACGCCGTTAGATGCCGGGCGCAGAGTACGAACGTAGAACGCTCGCTCTTTTTCACCGGTGGCGGGGGTCGCCACGCCGTCCACACCCCGAGCCTCCAGCGGCTCCACGGTGTAGCCGCGCATCAGGAACAGATCGAAACCAATACGGCGGAAACGCTCCTCAGACACCTGCGCCAGGGCGGGTGCCAGCGCGTCGCGGCGGAAGACCTGACGGTAACGCTTCAGAGCCTCACGCACCTGAGCGGCAGCCACCTGCAGAGCAGTGGACGGGTCAGCGGAGGCGGGAACCGGGACAGCAACAGCAGGCTGAGCAGGAGCCACAACGGGTGCAGAAACAGCGGGTGCAACCGGCTCAACAACCGAAGCCGCGGAAGTAACCGGCGCAGCCGCCGGAACCTCAGCGGGAGCCTGGGCAACAGCCGCCACCGGCGAACCAGCCGGACGCGCCAACAATGCCGGAGAAGCACCCGGCACCGGAGCCAACGGCTCACGCAAAGCGCCCTCACGAGCTGCCAGACGAGCCTGACGCTCCGCCGCGCGCGCCTCCTTAGCAGCCTGAAGAGCCTCCTCACGAGCCTGCAACTCAGCCGCAATATCCTGAGGCAGCTTGTGCTTGAGTGACTGCGGCGGCAGCGGCGCCATGCGGGCGGTCACCGCCTCCGGAGCACCCTCCGGGAAACGCTTGAGCAGCTCCTTACCCGCCTCGCTCAGCTCGTAACGCTCCGGGTTCTTGCGGGAGGTACGACCGGTACCCTCACGCAGAGCGTTCAGGTAGCGTTCGCCCTTGAGCACGTGCATCGCCACCGAATAGCGGTTACGCAGACGCGGGGTCAGCTTATAACGGTGCGGAGCGACCTCACCCTGCAGGTACGGGATGTCCAGGGCGAGCTTCAGCTCATCGTAAATGTCGTAGTAGGAGATGCGCGGGTTCTCCTCAACAATCTTCAGAATCGGGTGCAACAGCTGATGCGGGTACGGCAGAGCGTCCACCGCCGCAGGATCGAGCAGAGCCGAAGCCACCAGCTTCTGAACGCTCGGCTCAACCATCTGCGCCATAGCCGGCGCGAAAGCAGGACCCAACGAGTAGACGGTCTCACGCTCGGAGAGGTAGTGGTGGGCGATCAGCACATCGTAGAGGTAATCCTGCGCGTCAATCTGCACAAAATAGGGGTTCGAGGACGCCTGCTGAATACGCTCGTCGCGGTCAAAGACCTGCTCCAGGCTCGGAAGGCTCAGCTCCACATCGGCGCCGTGGTCGTTGAGGGTGTCGAGCAGAAGAACGCCCATATGGGTCAGCAGAGCATCGGTTGCGGCAATATCCTCAGCGGTAATCGAGGTGCCCTCATCCTTAACCAGCGCCAGCACGGAGCTCAGCTCGCTCGCCGGCACGCCGGTCTCCTCGTGGCGGGTTACCAGTTCCTTCGCCGAAGGCGACAGCGAGTACAGAGTCAGCGGAGAATCCGTGTGCTCGTGGATCGTCTTGGTGCGCAGGTAGCCCTCACGGGTCAGCAGGCTCAGCGCCTGAGCAATCACCGGCTCAACAATGCGCTGCTCCAGGTACGACAGGCCGTACCAGCCCTGCACAAAACCGCACTCGCGCAGCACCAGCTCACGAATCTTCACGGGAGCCGCCGCGGGATAGGCCGGGGTAACACTCAGGACGATGGGCAGAAGCTCACGCACCGTAATATGCGAGAGCAGAACCGGGTAGAACTGCTTCAGGTAGTAGAGGTACACGCCGCTGAGGAGGGGCAGAACCGGCAGAAGAGCCTGCGCCTGCTGTTCCTTCGGGGTGCCCAAAAGTTCACGGCCAGCCTCGCTGAGGGCGTAGTGCAGGTTGCCCGGATGCAGCTGGCTGAGGGACACCTCAAGATAGTCAGCGTTGACCAGCGCCGCAATCAGCTTATTGAGTGCCTCACGGAAGAGAACATTGTCACCGACCGCAATGAAACGCTGAGTCATGTTGAAACCCAGGTCCACACCTACGGGGGTGTACATATCGGGGAAGAAAACCTTCTCGCCACGGTCCTGAGCGCGCTCAAAGTGGCGGAGCAGGGAGAAAGCCGCCGCAACGCTGAGAGCGCGTGCTTCCTCGGGTAGGGCCTCCCACGAGGTTTCCTGCTGCAAAGAGTGCAATTCGGAATGATCGATATGGAGCATTGTTTTATTCACAAAAGCCACGCCGGGCTCCTTATCTAGTGTTATTTATCGTGCAGGTGTTCTTCATAAAGTGCAGTCATGCGAACGGGAAAATAATCACGAAAGTGAGCGGCACCATCTTTATTTTTGGGCCGGCACTTTGAAATCCCGCAGTGAAGAGAAGCGAAGAGAAGCAGGGTAGGTAGTTTTTTCTCAACCCGTCCCGCTTACGCACCGTCTTCAACGACGAACACTTCAGAAAAGAACGCTATAAATTGGGGTGAAGTGTCTAGACCGTCACGGGTATATTCACTTCGTGAAATAATGCGAAGAATATATAACGCATTACCTTCATTATTGTATCGGCTGGTTCGAGAAATAACCTATGATTTCTAAAACCAGCCGATATGTGAAAAATATCCTCAAGGAAAAGTGAAAATACATTAAGTGAAATGACGCGGGAAATGCGTGAAGATTGGAGATATTCGGAGAGAAATACTCGCCCCAGAAACACCCCCGGCTACTCCATGCCACGGGCAAAATACTCCTCGTCAATGCGATAACCGCACTCACCCTCACCATCAAGCACGCCCACACGGTGACGAATCATCAGCTCCACCAGCTGATGCTGATCAACCAGAGCAATATTGCGTGCACCCGGCAAGCCCTGCAAATACTCAGGCACCGGCTGCGCAAAAGCACCGCAGGTCACCAAAACACCCTGCAAACCGCCGTGCAGAAGCACCGCACCGGCAAGCTTCTGAATCTCGTTAGGAGTGACCTTCATGGTTCCGCAATAGTGCTTCACCTGAATATAAATCGGTGCGAAATCCAGGCCGTCAGAGTAGCGGGCAATAACATCCACGCCCTTATCGTCGGCGCCGCCGGTCACCTCGGTACTAAAACCAAGAGCCGTAAAAATATCGGCAACAATCTGCTCAAAATATTCCGGAGTCACCGCGTGAATATGCTGAATTAAATCCTGCGTAAAGTGCTCGGCAAATTCCGCCTGAGCATGAATAACCGGTGAATCGCTGGCACGCAAAATAATATCCAAAGGAGACTGACCCGCAGGCCAGGTCTCAGCAGTACCCGCAGAATTCAACGCATGTGCAAGGTGCTCCGCACCGGTTGCTTTGTGGGCAGCAGTAGCTTCCCCGGCATCGGCAGCAGGGAGGAACGGCTCCATACCGGTGACCGCATCACCATCGGAAGCACCAAAAATGAGGCGATGTTCTGCCTCCGCAGTCGCCAGGAGTGCATTCGCCTGCTTCTTGAGCTTCTTCGTCGTCCTCGCCGTCAAACTCTGAGTACACAGCGCCTGCACCTGCTTTACCACGCGCGGCGGCACCGAACCGTGCAGATGCGGGGTGCAGGTCAGCTCGGCACCCAGAGGAGTGAGCAGGTACTTCCTCTTCTCCCACGGGGTCAGGCGAGGCATCAGCTGGGCATAACGAAGTGCCACCAAGATTTTCAAGGTGGTGCGCACAGCCACCGCAAAATCGGTGGATTCAAGAGCCGGTAGGTTCTTCTTCGACCCCAACGCCTTAGTCTGCTGCCGCAACTGCTCACTAACATAGGCGGCGGTGCGGGGCACAGTCTTCGACAAGCGCCGTAGCGTCGGCAACAGAAGCGCGATATAGACATCCGGTGGGGGCCTATGGTTTTTATTCAGCATCTTTGCCATGGTCCCTGCCAATTATTAATACTTATGTGACGGTATATACATCGTAGCATCAGGGCGTATCATCATCGCTTTATCGTTCCTAATATGACAAAACCGCAAGAATCGGCGCATTAGATGTTCAATAGCGCAATATCAATCTTGAATTTGAGGCAAAACAATATATTCCCGCCACACCAACCGGCGTGACGGGAATATAAGAAGCAGAGTTATCAGCTCGCGTTACCTGGGGCGAGCGCGCCTCCACGAACCGGGACCGGGACGCAACGAAACACCCAGGCGCTGGCCGCGGTTCAGGATGCGCGAAGCAGCACCCACCAGCGAGTTCTGCTCCTTCTGCGCGGCATTCGCCTGCATCATCGCAACCACAGCGGTGAGGGCGGCAATCTCCTCCGGGGTGGGGGAGCCCTTCACTACCTTCAGTAGCGGCTCCTGCTCAGTGTCAGTATCAACCGAAGACTGAACGGAGTCCTTCGCTGTGCTGGGTGCGGTAGCCGCGCGCGCAGAAGAACGGGCAGAAGAGGTAGCGCGAGAAGACCCGCGCTCAAGCTGCTCGGCGCTCTCAGTAGCCTCCGAACTGTCCTTCTTCTTGCCAAACGAGAAATAACTCAGCGGATTGTAGCCTGCCAAAGGCTCGCCTCCTTAGAAACCTAAAATCGTGCGAAGGCCCGCGCCATACACGGCGCGGGCACAACGGAAGCCTACAGCGGGATGTTACCGTGCTTCTTCGCCGGGGTAGCCGCACGCTTATCGTGCAGGGCGCGCAGCGAAGAAATGATGCGCACGCGAGTCTCGCTCGGGGCAATCACCTCGTCAATGTAACCCAGCTCAGCAGCCTGGTACGGGTTCAGCAGCTCTTCCTCATACTTGGCGATCAGCTCAGCGCGGCGAGCCTCAACATCGCCGCCCTCAGCCGCCAGAGCCGCCAGCTCACGACGGTACAGAATATTCACCGCACCCTGAGCACCCATCACACCAATCTGAGCGGTGGGCCACGCCAGGTTAATATCGGCACCCAGCTTCTTCGAACCCATCACAATGTACGCACCGCCGTACGCCTTACGGGTAATGACGGTAACCAGCGGAACGGTCGCCTCCGCGTAAGCGTAGAGCAGCTTAGCGCCGCGGCGAATAATGCCGTTGAACTCCTGATCGGTGCCGGGCAGGAAGCCGGGAACATCCACAAAAGTCAGAATCGGAATGTTGAACGCATCGCAGTGACGCACGAAGCGGGCAGCCTTCTCGGACGCAGAAATGTCCAGGCAACCAGCGAACTGCATCGGCTGGTTCGCCACAATACCGACCGTGCGGCCCTCGACGCGGGCGTAACCAATCATTACGTTCGGGGCGTACAGCGCCTGCATCTCCAGGAAGTGGCCGTCATCCACCACGGACTCAATGACCGCGCGCATGTCATAAGGCTGGTTTGCCGAATCCGGGATCAGGGTGTCCAGGTCCAGATCGTCTACCGTCACCACGGGCTCCTGGTCGTGCTCCAGGGGCAGGGGCTCGGCAAGGTTGTTCGACGGCAGGAACTCCAGAAGCTCACGCACAAAATCGAACGCGTCTTCTTCATCCTCAGCCAGGTAAGTGCTGGTACCGGTCACGGAGTTGTGCTGACGCGCACCACCGAGGGTCTCCATGTCCACGTCCTCACCGGTCACGGTCTTAATGACGTCCGGGCCGGTAATGAACATGTGCGAAGTCTTATCCACCATGATGATGTAGTCAGTCAGAGCGGGGGAGTACGCGGCACCGCCAGCGCAGGGGCCCATAATGACAGAAATCTGCGGAACCACGCCGGACGCACGCACGTTCATGCGGAAAATGTCAGCAAACATTGCCAGGGAAGCCACGCCCTCCTGAATGCGGGCGCCACCACCATCGTTAATGCCGATGACCGGGCAGCCGTTCTTCAGGGCGAACTTCTGCACCTTCACGATCTTCTCGCCGTTCACCTGCGAGAGGGAACCACCGTACACGGTGAAATCCTGAGAGTACACGGCAACCAGACGGCCATCCACGGTGCCGTAACCGGAGACCAAACCGTCACCCAGGGGCTTCTTCGCCTCCATACCGAATGCAGTGGTGCGGTGGCGGGCGAGGGCATCAAACTCAACGAAAGAACCCTCGTCCAAAAGCATCTCGATGCGCTCGCGGGCGGTGTTCTTGCCGCGTGCGTGCTGCTTCTCGATAGCTGCCTCACCGCTGGGCGCGAAGCTGCGCTCTCGACGTGCATAAAAATCAGCGAGCTTACCGGCGGTGGTGCTCAAATCAAATTCCTGCTGGAGGTTCTCGGACATTATTCCTCGTTCCTGCTCCACCCGATCGTCGGGAGCCAGTGGTTGCGGTGATGGTTGTTCAGAAGGCCCTGAAGAGCGCTCTTGAACAATGTGCATATCCCTCAACTATAGTGCGAACTAGGGCACATATGCCAGGTGAGAAGCCAGAATATCAACACTAGATACACTTTTATGCACTCAGCATCCAAGAGGGTGACCCCATGGACTCCGACTATGACGCAGCGAAGGTGAAGAACAACCAGCCAGCCCACACCCTGTACACGATGAAGACTATTAAGGACCTGGAGGAATACACCCAGGCTTATAACGAGAAGAGCGGCGAGTTCGAGGAAACCCCGACCCCGCGGACGGATTATCTGACCGCCCCGATTCTGGCGGCTGACGGAGACCCCATTGAGATTGCGGTCCGCAGTAGCGAAGCGCTGAAGGCGCAGCTGAAGGTCATCGAAGGCAGCACCCCTGCTGTGGATAAGCCGACCATCGACACCATGAAGATGCCTACCATCACCCCCGAAGTGCTCATGACCTCCGATACTGCGGAACCACAGAGCATAACGGAAGAATTCGACACCGCCGTATGGGGTAAAGAACAAACCGAGCCAGCCCAGAGCCTAGGCGAAAGCGACCTGGTCGAAGTCGAAGGTGAATGGGTCATCGTCACCTCCCTCGTGAAAGATCCCTTCGGCTCCGGCGACCTCATCCTGGACTACCGTACCCCCCCCACGGCGAATCTGGCTCCTTCACCCTGAGCCAAGACCAGCAACTAAATACCCGCCGCGCCCGCAGCGAAGCAGACATCGAAGCGTACGACAAGACCCGAGAGGAGACCTAAACCCATGAGCCAGCACACCTCAAATGACGACTTCGAAAACGTCCTCACCTGGCTATTCATCTTCTTCATGGTCCCCATCGGCGCTATCGGCGCATGGATGAGCGGACTTTTAGAAGCCGCAAAAAACTGGTTCCTGTCCTTAGGCATCTTCTTACCGACCATCCCCACGATGGAAGGCACGACCGACGGGGAGGCAGTCACCGAAACCGCATCAAACACGCACACCGTATTCAGCATCCCAGAGCTAGGTATCGCACTGGATACTCCACGAATCATCTTCTTGCTGTGCCTGCTTGCTCTGCTGCTGACCTTTGCTGACTATGCGGCGAAGGCGAAGCGTGCACGCCGTAGGTAAAGAACACCTCCGGCGAGCGCTAAGAGGGTGTAGAGAGATGATAGGGGGTATTGGTCTTGCCGTGTTGGGTAAGACTGATACCCCCTTTTTTTGGTTTTGACCCGCTAGGTGTAAGGCCTGGCGGGTTTTGTGTTGACGGTATTTTGCACGCCCTAGTGTGACTGTGAAGAGCCTGCTGGGTGTCTTGGTGGTAGAGAGTGGTAGATAGGCTATCTGTGCTTGTGCTGTGCTCTTGTCTTTTTGTGTGTGCGAGCACTGGGGGGGGCTGCTCTTTGTGGGCACTTGTGCTGAGGTGTAGGAGTGGGTTGAAGGTAGTGCGGTCGTTGTGGAACCTGGATGTTTCCTGAAAGGTTGGTAACGAGAAGATAAACAATTGTTGTATGCATATATAAATGAAGATGCATCAAACGATACGATACGTATGATTTTTGCGTACGTTTGTAATTCACTATTTCGAGAGGATGAGACCATAGACGCTCAGTACAACCTATCCAAGACACCAGTGGCGCCATCTGAGACACTGGATTACATGGAAGAGGACCCAAGCTCTTCCCACATGAGCGCTGATGCTATCCCGGTAGGGAGTCGGCCCATCATTAGATATGAGCATTGCGGGGCTGTACTCAAGCACTGGAAGCAGGATAAGCATCATGTGTACGTGTACATCCCGGCCAAAGACCTCAAAGGCCTTAAAGACCGTGGCTTGATGGAAGACTGGTATGTTGATGGCAGTGTCCAGCCCGAGCCGGAGATGTTTCGGTGTAGTGTGCTCAGCTGTACCCGCCCCAAATGTATCGAACGGACCCAGCCGAAGTTGTCAGCGGCGGTCACTCGGGTGGTGCGAGCTAAAGGCCCGTACAGTCTGATGCTGACCATCCCACGATTGACTGATGGGGAGGTAAAAACCGCGTTCAAGGTTGCTGAAAATGTGGCAAAGCACCTTCATGGCCTTGAAGGTGTGAGCTGCTGGGGAACCTGGGCGGTGGCCGAGTGGCATCAGTCTGGGGTCACTCAGCAGGCGGCTCAGCATGCCATCAAAAGAGGGAAGCGGGAAGGGTACCCCTATCATGTGCACGCGATCATTCCCGTATCGCTGGAGTCTTGCGACAGTGTTGCGCAGGTAAACGTTGAGGCGAATACTTTTCTGCGGTCTCAAGCGGACCAGCTGATTTATGGCGGTAGCTTGCCCGGTAGCTTACCGATGGTAGATGCGGATCAGGAGATTGCTGCCATCGCTCACAGTGAGCATGAGGAATCTGCACCGTATGCTTCCATCATTCACGTGGATGATTTGGCTCAGCAGCTAGGCAAAGACGACTATCTGTATGACTATCAGACTAAGGGCATGTTGCCTGAAAAAGGCCGCAGGTCAGATAATTCGGCGGCGCGGTTCAAACGGCACCTTGAGGTGAATCGTCTTCTCGGAGGTAACACCCCGTGGTATCGAGCATCCACCGTACAGAAGGGTAATAGATCCTTCTTCGATGTTGGCTCCTTCCTGGATTCTGAGGATTCGAAATACCGGGGGCTGGTACAAGATAATAACAAGCGCCGTAAGATGCGTTTCGTGGTGCCTGCCTCATACAAGGGGATTACCGCTGAGTATGAGGTGACAGGCCGGGATTTTCACCGCTACCCAACCTTATCGGCGGAGCAAGCCCGAAAGGCGATTGAAGAGCAGGAACATCAGCGCCTACTAAATCAGTGCATTGCCGCATACCGTAGGCGTCAGGGGCTTTCTGCTCCATAAGTAAAGTACTTCTTCAGCCCCCATTTTGCTGGTGCATGCTGGCGGTGGGGGGCACCGCTTGTGCTTGCTTCGGGGTGGTCTTCACCAGGGGTTTGCCACCAGTCGGCGAGCGCTAAGAGGGTAAAAGAAGGGGGCTACTGGACTCTACATATACATCATGAGTCCAGCAGCCCCCCTTTAGGTTCCTGCACTATGCCTATGTCCTTGATTATGCGGGTGGCACAGGAGTGGGCAGATGAATTTTTAGGTATCTATTCTGTCGAAAATTACAAGTTCGCGTGGCGAGTGTTGACGTCGTTGCGTGCGTGGTTGAGGACCTCGTCGTAGTGCTCTGGGGACTGCTTCATATAGTCCAGTGCTGAGAGGCCATCGTACATAAGTGACTGGCTGCGCAACCACAGGGCAGTTTCCCACTCATTGAAACCTCCATTCAGGAGGGTCTGGATGATCTTTTGGATGGACGGGTCGACTGCACCGTTCGCGAACTGGAACGCGGGGTAGCCGTTACGGCCTTTGCCGTCTTTGAGGCGCAGGATCGCGTTGTTGTTGATGCGGTCGTTAAGTGCCTGTCGGGTGATACCACCGAGGTACTGGCAGATGGCTGCGGTGGTGTGCAGGTCACCGATGATAGATAGTGCGGTTTTGGGCTCCTTATAGGTCTTAGCGTGCTTTTGGATGGCCACTCGAATGGCGAAGGACAATGCGTGCGCGCTACTTTCAGTAGTGTTGATGGCCTCGTCAGCGATGAGCGATTCGATCAGCTTCTGAGCTGGTCCGAGGGTGTGGTTCAGGAAGTCTTTCTTTTCCATGGTTTTGGGTTTACCTTTCTTTTGAGTGCTTCAATTGTGGGGCCCTTCCTTGTGTAAGGGGTGGGCACCGTGTTGAAGCATCCCATTCCCACAATAAACAATGTAAAGCCTAACTGTAAAGCCAGGCTGTCATATGTAGTTGTGGATGGGGACCCCTCACCCTTGCCCCTTCCCTTTCAATATCAGGGAAGGGGCAAGGGTGAGGGAATGATTACGCCGTAAGGCAACGCCTCTAGGTCAGAGGCATGGTAGCATGCAGAGCATCACCAAAATCATCGGCGAAGATAGGTGTACCCTGCGACTCTTCAAACTCCTCGGGCTCCTTGAGTTCAGGCAGGTCTCCGACCTGATGAGCCTGGCACTCGCGATATACGACAAGCGCGTCGCGAGAATCCTCGACCTCAAAGTCACCCTCATAGACGCCTGCAGGACCAAAAACGTATACATTCACGGTGTCCTCTAGGGTCGAGATGGAGATAATGCCATCGAACCCCAGTTCGCGGATAGCCGCAGCCCACGCCTGAGTGAGTCGATACTCCAAATCCTTGTGCAGCATATCACTCATGCATTTAGCGCAGAAGCCGGGGCCGTCTACACGCACATCCAATAGGCGCAGCTGACGCTTGAGACGCAACCTGGATACCGACACGCCCTCCAGGAGAGACTGAGGTATTTCTACATCCTTGGCTTTAGTATTGAGTAGCTCTCGGAGAGCCGCCACAGGTGACGCACCAGTATTGCATGTACCCTGGCCCTTAGAGCCCGGCAAATCAAACCGTCCGCCAGTGTAGCCAGCATAGCCAGCATCCTCGGGAGCCCATGCAGAAGAGTAAAAAAGCGGGCTGCGGAGCTTCGTGCTTTCAGATTCATAGGTCGCGTGCGTCCTATGGAGTACCGGGAAGTCAGTGTCGGGCCCCGCCAGTATGCACTTGTACTGACTCGGCGGGGTGTTCGCACTCGGCGGGTTTATTGCTGGTTTAGTGTGCTGCTGGCATTCAATCAAAATGTGCCAACCTCTCTTGCTCCGTGGAGCAGTGTTTGTCGCCTATTGAAATTTCATATGGGGCGACTGGTTTTATATTACAGTGTTGATTGTACCCTGTAAGTATTTGATGTGGGGATACCGTTCGTCATTCCATTCGCTATCAGGTGAAAATGTATTTACTGGCGCAATAAAGTACGGAATATAAACACTTTTGAAGGCCTATTGATCTCAGTCCGGGGCCTGGATGCGCCTTCAGTGCGACATTAATAGCAGTTTGACAAGTGGAAACATCGGAGATGGGTCTCTCTATCGCGCACTATTCCGCCACGCCCCTTTATTTCGCACTATTCCGCCACGCATTATTTGGCCGCGGTCCAGAATTTCAGTCAAAAAATATGACAATAAAAGGCCTGCGGGGCATCTACAATATTCTCGCCATACACAGAAGCTTCTAGTGGTTCTACGCAAATCAGAGCACAACAAAAGAATCTTCAAGAAGCACCCGAAGGCTTCAAAATCCGCTACCCCCACCACCGCTGCTTCTGCTGTTGCTGAAGGTGTCGCTACCCCCACCACTACTACTACTGCTGGCGCTACTGCTTCTGCTGTTGCTTCTGGTGCTGCCGCTCCGGCTGCTTCTATGGCTACACATAGAACATGTTCCAAAACATGCGACAAATACCGCCAAGAGGCACCCCACCCCCTCAATCAGTTCATGGTTTCTTCACCTCTACCACCCCATGGAATCCAACCTTGCTCGCGCTCGCACCGTATCCCTTAGCCGCCATGTTCGCAGCATGAGGCGTTCCTGCCGCATACTTCCTCTGAACAAAGCGTGAACCCCTATGGCTTAGAGTGGCACATAATATAGAACATGTACTATGACTTGTTCTGTGGTTTGCTGACAAGGAATATCTGTCAGTACCCCCATGGGTCCCGTCGTTTTTAGGGGTTGTGTACTTCGAGCCCCTTCCGTGGTCTAACGCCCCTTTATTTTCGATGTTGCCCCCCTTTTTTGGGTGGTGCCCCTGTTTTTGTCTTTCTGTGTCTCTGTGTTCCTTGGTGGAAGGGTTGGTTGATGTTTCTTACGTGGACGGATCACGTTCAAGAGCGTGCTAGTGAGCAGGGTCTTTCTTTGGGGGTGTGTGTTCGGGGGTTGTTGGCTGGTTCTTTGGTAGTGCGTCGTCTGGGTAATCGTGTGCGTGATGGCCTGAATTTGGCGTAAAAACAGGTCAGGTGGGTTCCTAACACACAAAAGGTGCACATCTTAGTGAACATGTTCACTAAGATGTGCACCTTTTGTGTGTTTCCAGCCAACGTACGAGGGGTAGCCCAGCAATAACACTGAACTACCCATACAGCGTACAGACGGTGTGAAGAGGGGCTCAAAAGAGCGCAGAAACCCCCCTTCCGTCTCGGCAATCCTTGTCGACGGAAAGGGGGTTTACGTTCAAGCTTTTCCAGGGTGAAGCGGTGCTCGACCTTAGATGGTGCCCAGAACCGGGTTCCACTCGGTCACGGTGTGAGACAGAACCGCGCCACCAACGTTCATCGGGTCGTTAGCCACAATCTTTTCGGCTGCCTCAGCGGAATCAACCTTTGCAATCAGCAGAGCGCCAGCGGGGGTCTCGCCGTCCAGCAGAGGACCGGAAACGATCAGGTTGCCCGCCTCAATCTGCGAACCAAGGTACTCGCGGTGAGCCGGACGGTACTTCGCCTGCTCCTCGGGAGCTGCGTAAACGTAAGTAATTGCGTAATAAGCCATAGCGGTCTTCTTTCGAGCAGGGCGGAGGAACCTCCGCAGCCGGTCGGTGCTTGATGCACCCTCACTGTCTAATGTACCGTCTCGGGTACCGGGTGGGCATCACCGGCGGCAAGAAATTGATATGGTGAGAAATCAGCGTGACTCGGCTGAAGCTCGTAGGTTTCGGTAACGGGTCGGCATGTTTTAGAGCAGTTTTCGGGCGGAGTAGAAAGGCGCAAGCTATGGAGAAGAATATACACATCGAGAGTGATCATTCGGTTTTGGATGCGCCGCGCATCCGCACCATCGCGCTGGATGCGGGCTACTCCAGCGTCAACCTCTACGATGAAGTTGACTCCACCACCACCCGCGCCCGTGAACTACTCATGGACGGCACCGACCCCGAACGCGAACAGCTCGGCGAGCTCTCCGTCTACGCCAGCCTCTACCAAAGTGCCGGACGCGGCCGCCTCGCCCGCGTCTGGACCGCCCCTCCCGGGGCCTGCCTCGCCGCGAGTATCGTGGTGCGCCCGCACGTCTCCGCAGACCCGCTCGCCCGAGAGCTACCCGAAGGCAGCTACCACTGGCTGACCCTCATCGCCGGGCTCAGTGTGGTCGATATTTGGCGTGGCTACGGCGTGGACGCCGCCCTCAAATGGCCCAATGACGTCATCGCGCAGGGCGCCAAGGGGTGCGGAATTCTCGCCCAGCTTGTCCCCGAAAGCGGCTCCACCGAGGGGCTGCGCAGCATCATTGTGGGCATCGGCCAGAACACGAACATGTCCGCCGAGCAGCTACCCGTACCCACTGCCACCAGCCTGAGCCTGTGTACCGGGCAGGTCATCGACTCCTCCGAGGTGCTCACCCGACTGCTGAGCATCTTCGCCCGCCGCTACCACGCCTTCGTGCGCGCCGGCGGCGACCCTGAACGCCCCGACCCGCTCACCCCTGATAGCCTCAGCCTGCTCGATCAGGCGCGCGCCGCCACCGCCACTCTCGGCGCCAGCGTGCGCATGAGTCTGCCCGACGGAAGCACCGTAGAAGGCACCGCCGAAGACCTCGACGCGCAGGGACGCATCCTCATCCGCCGCGAGGACGGGGCCCTAGAGCCCTACGCGGTCGGCGATATTGAGCACCTTCGCCCCGCCAACGGTAGCTACGGAGATTTTCAGCAGGCACACTAGAACCAGCCCCTAAAAATTTCAACCAAAAAATCAGCCCGGCACGGCTACACTCAGCGAACCCGCACCACCTCAACCGGCGCCTCCAGCCGGAATATAACAACCAGCACAGCTAAGGACCACCATGCGTTTGCGCGGAAAACTCAACCCCGGTGAGCATGTCATCATTGCGACCCGACAGCACTACGGTGCCCTGCTGCCCACGCTTGCCTACCTGCTGGTTGCGATCGCCGCCTCAACCTTTGCCTCCACGGCACGGTCCTCACCGATTCTGTGGACTCTCGGCATGATCTGCGCGGTAGGTGCCCTGCTCGGTGCTGTGCGCACCGCCTGGCGTTGGGCAACCACCTACTACCTGCTGACCACCCACCGGCTCGTGGTTCGCCGCGGTGTGATGACCCGCAGCGGAGACGAATCCCTCTACCTGGACTCCATGGGGGAGCGTTGGGCAAAACAGCGCGGCCCGGGAGCCTGGCTAGGCTACGGTTCGGTGTACGTAGTCTGCCGCGGCGTGCATCACCGCCTGACCTACGTGCCCGACCCGAAGCGTTTTGAAAAAGAAATTAAAGCCGCCCGACGCGACTACTACGCCCTGCGCTCTCGCTATATTTAGAGCTTCTTTGTCCCCGCCGCCGACTCGGGCGGGAGCTATCGGGTTGGCTCAGAGCCTAAATCAGCCGCCAAATCTGCCGAAAAAATGCGGATTAGAGTATTCTTAAATGTGAATTACTCCACTAAACTATCCTAGGGTGCGGGCGCTTTTGTGACCCAAACACCACAGCGGAGGGGTATATTAACAAGGCGCTACACGGTGAGCATCATCGCAGTGACGCAATGCAAAACCCACAGAGCGTAACGAGGCACCTCGTAACCTCGTGCCACCACGGTATAAACCAGATAGTATTTTCCGGCAGAGATGAAAGGAGCGGCAGCGGCAATGAGCACGGCAGACCACCATGAACCTGCGCACTCTCCGCAGGACACCGGCGCCACCATGGGCCCCGAAACCCAAATGCTGAACCTCAAAATTCTGCAGAACCTCGCCCAGAACAATATCTACCGCGACGAGGAATCCAAAGCAGGAATCCGAGCCCTTGAAAAGTCGCTCCTGGGACAGGGCCGCCGCTACACCCCCGTAGAAGCCGCAGAATGCGCCGGACTTCCCTTCGAAACCGCCCAGCGCATCTGGCACAACATGGGCTTCCCGACGATTCCCAACCACTCGCCCTACTTCACTGAAACAGACGTGCTGATGCTCGCCGACCTACAGAAGTTGGACGCAGAAGGCGACATCCGCATGGAATATGTGGCATCCCTCGTGCGCGCCGAAGGTCAACTGACCGATCGCACCGTCGCCTGGCAGATTGAGGCGCTCGTGCACAACATCATGGTCACCGAAAACCTTAGCGATAATGATGCCCGCCGCAAGCTCCTTAAAGACTTCCCACGCTACCTTGAGGTTCTCGAGCGTCTGGCGCTATACGCATACCGCCGTCAGATGTACGCTGGAATCCTGCGCCTGGGATTGCGTGAGAACAATGTGACCACCTCCGGCCTTTCCCGCCTGCCCCTGGTGCGCGGCGTGGGATTCGTGGATCTGGTCTCGTACACCTCTCTGGTACGTAACCTAGACGCGGCGGCTCTTTCTCAGCTCATCAACCACTTTGAGCAGAGTTGCCTGGACGTTATTGCACCCCTGGGCGGCCGCATTATTAAGACTCTCGGTGACGAAGTTTTCTTCCTCACCGAAACTCCGGACGCTATCGCAGAGATTAGCCTGCAGCTCTCCGAAAAGATTGGTGCCGACCCGCAGCTGCCGGACTCCCGCGTCGCCTTCATCTGGGGTGAGGTCCTGGCTAACCGCGGTGACGTGTACGGCTCCAGTGTGAACCTGGCTGCGCGCCTGGTCTCCCTCGCTGAACCGGGTACCGTACTGACCGATAATGAGACAGCAAACACGCTCCGACAGGTGGGAAATCGCTATATTCTCACCTCTCAAGGGACGCGAAACGTTAGAAGCTTTGGTAACGTAGACCCCGTGGCGGTGACTCGTCGCGCGAACTACACAATGGAGATAGACCTCTCATGACTGAACTGAAACTACGTACCGGTGGTGCAACGCACCGCGGCGCACATCGAGAAAATAACGAAGATTCGATGGTCGTTGCCGGTTCCCTTTGCGTGGTCGCGGACGGCATGGGAGGCCACGAAGCCGGCGAAGTAGCATCGCGCCTGTGCGTGCGTCAGCTTGCCTACTCGCCTTTCTTCACCATGCCCGGTGGCCGTAGCGAAGAGGAGCAGCAGGCCTACGCTGAACGCCTCGCCGCCATTGACGACTCCGACCCCGCCAAGCGTCGTCGCCGCGCCAACACCGTCCTCAACAACGAAATCGTGGGCACCCTGAACCGCCTGCACGATATTCTCGGCGAAACCAACGAAGAAATTAAGCAGGCACTCTCCCGCGCTGGCGGCACGACCGTCACTGGCGCCTGGCTGACCAGCATCGGTGACCGTAACCTGTGGGTTATTTTCAACGTGGGTGACTCCCGAACCTACCGTCTGCTGCGTGAAGACGACGGTATTCACCACTCCGCCATGGAGAAGCTGCCCGGCTCTGAGGGTTCCGCCTCGCTGGAGCAGGTCACGAGCGACCACTCCGAGGTGCAGTACCTGGTTGACGAGGGTCAGATTACCGCCCTGGAGGCGCTGACCCACCCGCGCCGCAACGTGATTACCCGCGCCCTCGGTACCGGCAACTACTGGGAACCGGACTTCTGGGTTCTGCCCGCCCGCGCCGGTGACCGCCTGATGCTCTGCTCCGATGGCCTTTCCGGTGAGCTTTCGCACGAATACATGGCGCGCGTACTCACCTCGATTCGCCACCCGCAGGACGCCGCTGACGTGCTCCAGCACGAGGCGCTGCGCTCCGGCGGCCGCGACAACATTACGGTGATTGTTGCTGACGCTGTCGAGGCCTAAACTTCATACCTTATGATTCACCCCCGCTCTCTTCGGGTACTCGTGCGAGTGCCTTCAGGAGGTGGGGGTGAACTGTATCTGCACACAGAAACTAAGGAAGCGCGATTCGGGAAGTGGCTACGGTGTTTTTGCGCCAGTGTTCGCGCGCGAGGAACCTGCCAATATGACGAGCGATAGGGGAGAGGCGGAGCAAAAACGCTAGACTGGACGGGTGACTGAGAACAACACCACCCAGCAGACTGCCACCGCCGAGACTCGAGCAGAGAGCCCCGCAGAAAACTCCGTGGAAAACACCGCAGAAAACACCGTGGAGATTACCGAGGCCCTGCGTGCTGAGTACGCGGAACTGACCGATAAGATTCGTGCCGCCCGCCGCGCCTACTACAACGAGGACGCGCCCTTCCTCTCTGACGCCGAGTACGATAAGCTCTACCGCCGCCTCGAAATCATTGAGGCGGAGCACCCGCACCTGATCGCCAACGACTCGCCCACCCAGGAAGTCGGTGGTGAGGCAATTGAGGCTTTCGCGCCCGTCACCCACCTGCAGCGCATGTACTCCCTCGAGGACGTCTTCTCCTTCGAAGAGTTGCGCACCTGGCTGACCAAGACCGAAGAGAGCACCCGGAACCTCACCGGTAGCGCACCGCAGTGGCTGACCGAGCTGAAGATTGACGGCCTGGCGGTGAATCTGCTCTACCGCAACGGTACCCTCGTACGCGCGGCAACCCGCGGCGACGGCACCACCGGTGAAGACGTCACCCACAATGTGCGCACCATTGCGAGCATCCCGCCGCAGTTGACCGGCGAGAACCACCCCGAGGAGATTGAAATCCGCGGCGAAGTGTTCATCTCTTCCGCTGATTTTGAGAAGCTCAACGAGTCCATGATTGCCGCAGGTAAGAACCCCTTCGCTAACCCGCGTAACGCCGCGGCAGGCTCGCTACGCCAGAAGGATGCGGCGATTACCGCTTCGCGCCCGCTGAGCATGTACGTGCACGGCATCGGTTCGCGCACCGGCCTGGATATTGCCACCCAGTACGAGACCTACGATCTGCTCGCCTCCTGGGGCCTGCCCGTGAGCCCCTACAGTGAAATCGCCGCTAACACCGAGGCGGTGTTCGACTTCATTAATAAGTACGGCGAGCAGCGCCACTCCCTGGTGCACGAAATCGACGGCATCGTCATTAAGGTCAACGACTTCGCGACCCAGGCTCAGCTGGGCTACACCTCCCGTGTGCCGCGCTGGGCGGTGGCGTACAAGTACCCGCCCGAAGAGGTGCACACCAAGCTGCTGGACATCCGCGTGGACGTGGGACGCACCGGCCGCGTGACCCCCTACGGCGTCATGGAGCCCGTGTTCGTCTCCGGCTCGACCGTCGAACGCGCCACCCTGCACAACCAGGACGTGGTCAAGGCCAAGGGCGTGCTCATCGGCGACACCGTGGTGCTGCGCAAGGCAGGCGACGTGATCCCCGAGATCGTCGCCCCCGTGGTTGCCCTACGTGACGGCACCGAACGAGAGTTCGTCATGCCCAGTGAATGCCCCTCCTGCGGTTCGCCCCTTGCCCCCGGCAAGGAAGGCGACGTGGACCTGCGCTGCACGAACCCGCGCTCCTGCCCGGCGCAGCTGACCGAGCGCGTGTACTATGCGGCAAGCCGCGGAGCCTTCGACATTGAGGCGCTCGGCTTCGAAGCGGCAAAGGCGCTCACCAGCCCCGCAACCCCGGACACCCCTCCGCTGACCACCGAAGCGCACCTGTTCAGCCTCAACATTGAGGATTTGCGCGATGTCACCATCGAGCGTGAGAAGAAAGTCAAGGGCGTGGGCACCGGAAAGATGGAACGCGTGCCCTACTTCTACACCAAGCCGACCAAGGCACGCCCCGAGCCGAAGCCCACAAAGAATACGCTGAACCTCTTCGCCGAGCTGGAGAAGGCAAAGCAGCAGCCGCTGTGGCGCGTGCTGGTTGCCCTCTCGATTCGCCACGTGGGCCCGACCGCTGCCCGCGCGCTCGCCGCGGAGTTCGGTTCGATGCAGGCAATCCGCGAGGCTGACCGTGAACGCCTTGCCGCTGTGGACGGTGTGGGAACCACGATTGCCGACTCGATTATTGAGTGGTTCGCTGAGGACTGGCACGCCGAGGTTGTGGACTCCTGGGCTGCCGCCGGTGTGCGCATGGAAGATACTCGTGACGAGTCCGTGGAGCGCACCCTGGAGGGCTTGACCGTGGTCGTGACCGGCACGCTGAACGGTTACACCCGTGATGGCGCGAAGGAAGCCATTATTTCTCGCGGCGGTAAGGCATCTGGTTCTGTATCTAAGAGGACCCACTTTGTGGTTGCGGGCGCGAACGCCGGCTCGAAGCTGGATAAGGCTCAGCAACTGGGACTGAAGGTGCTGGATGAGGATGGCTTCACCGCTCTGCTTGAGGGCGGTCCGGAGGCTGTTGAAGCTACCGCCGAGTAGACCCGGTAGCGGGGTCATCTGAATCTGACCCCTGCAATATATAGAGCATTCAGGCTCTGGAGTGCGTGCTCCAGGGCCTGAATGCCAATTTCTGGCATTTGTAATTACCACAGCTTTTAAGGCGGAAGCGCCTTAAAACACTCCCAAAGCGAAGAAATATTTAAAAAATATTTACACGCTGTTCAAAACCCTTAAAGGTGGTGCCCATCAACCCCGAATCGGAAAACTCAGCAGGGGAGCGCATCCGAGTTAAACCCCTAGAAAACCCCGAAATTCCGGGGTGAAACCCTTAATGTGCGCGGGGCTCAAGGTCTTAAATAATGTTTCCTGCACTTTTAACCTGAAAGAACCCTGGGAGAACCCGGGACGTTCGCTGTGAACTTGAAATCGGGTTGGAATCATAAAAAACCTCGGCTATCTTTGAGACCAGATAGATTCTCGCAAGGGAATCGCCTGTGTGGTTTCAAGCTTGGAACGCTTGAAACGATGCCCGGTTCTACCGCACGTCCCCATCGAGGAAACGCCACCCGGATTCCGCACATAAGTGCAGAATCGCTCACGGTGACATGAAATCGGTGGAGAGCCGCTCACATGGTAGAGCCAGAATATGAGTAACCTACTTCGTTATCAAAGGGTGAGCGGCGGCGCGCTAGAGTTCCGGGGACGGAACGAGCGGGGACGGCCCCAAGGAGCATTATGAAGAACACTTCCATTCGTCGTACCGCAGCAGCTCTCGCCATCGGTGGCGCTGTAGCAGCTACCATGTCGATGCCCGCTGCAAACGCAGTAGACGGTGCTACCTGGGACGCACTGGCACAGTGCGAGTCCGGTGGCAACTGGTCCATCAACACCGGTAACGGCTTCTACGGCGGTCTGCAGTTCACCCAGCAGTCCTGGAACGGCGTCGGCATGTCCGGCTCCCCCGCGACCGCTACCCGTGCACAGCAGATCGAGGCTGGCGAGCGTCTGCTCGCTATCCAGGGCTGGGGCGCATGGCCCGCATGCTCCGCTAAGCTTGGCCTCTACGGCAAGACCGGCGCAGCTCCCACCTACACTGAGCCCACCACCACCGTGGCTGCACAGTCGCAGACCCAGCAGACCTACACCGCTCCCGCGGCACAGGCTGCACCCGCAGCAGCACCGGCAGCTCCCGCAGCAGCACCCGCTGCACCGGCAGCTCAGGCTGCACCCGCAGCAGTTGAGGCTCCCGCAGCAGTTGAGGCTCCCGCAGCTCCCGCCGCAGCACCGGCAGTTGAGGCTCCCGCAGCTCCCGCTGCAGCTCCCAAGGCTGCAGCAGGCACCTACACCGTGGTTCCCGGTGACTCCCTCTCGCTGATCGCTGCAAAGCTCGGCGTTGCAGGCGGCTACCAGGCAATCGCAGCTGCGAACACCGACATCATCTACAACGTTGACCTGATCTTCCCCGGCCAGGTTCTGACCATCCCCGCCTAAGGATTAACCCCCAAGCGTAACGTGGACACGTTGTAGCCCAACGCCCCGCACCTCATACGAGGAGCGGGGCGTTGAGCATTTAACCCGAAAATAGGGGAGGAGAACACCGCCTGACCACGCAAACCAGCAGGTAAACCCTCCAACCCCCAATGAGACGGAAAACGCAACCTCCACTACACTAGAGAAGAGACAAGAAAACAAACTACGGGAGAACCATGTCTGCCATCACCTTTGAACAGGTAAAGCACCTGGCATCGCTGGCACTCATTGAGATGACCGATGAAGAACTCACCGCGATGGCGTCTGAGCTGGACGTCATCGTCGCATCCGTTGAGACCATGTCGCAGAAAGCAACTGCCGACATCCCCGCGACCAGCCACCCCATCCCCCTCGAGAACGTCTTCCGTGAAGACGTACCCGTCACCACCCTCACCCAGGAAGAGGCGCTCTCCGGCGCCCCCGACGCACAGGACGGCAAGTTCCGCGTGCCGGCAATCCTCGACGAAGACTAAGAGGAGAACAACCAAGTGAACGAACTGATCCAGCTCACCGCTGCAGAAGCAGCAGAAAAGCTCGCATCCGGCGAAATCACCTCCGTCGAGCTCACCCAGGCACACCTGGACCGCATCGCAGCCACCGACGGCGCGCCCCTGAGCGACAACCGAGCAGACGGCAAGAACGGCCTCAACGCCTTCCTGCACATCAACGCCGAAGAAGCACTTGCCACCGCAGCAGCAGTGGACGCAGACCGTGCAGCAGGCAAGGAACTGCCCCCGCTCGCAGGCGTACCCATCGCCGTCAAGGACCTCATCGTCACCAAGGGCCAGCCCACCACCGCAGCATCCCGCATGCTCGAAGGCTGGATGAGCCCCTACGACGGCACCGTCACCCGCAAGGTCCGCGAAGCACGCATGCCCATCCTCGGCAAGACCAACCTCGACGAATTCGCAATGGGCTCCTCCAATGAGCACTCCGCATTCGGCGTAGTCCGCAACCCCTGGGCGCTCGACCGCGCACCCGGCGGCTCCGGCGGCGGCTCCGCAGCAGCCGTCACCGCCTTCCAGGCACCCCTGGCACTCGGCACCGACACCGGCGGCTCCATCCGCCAGCCCGCAGCACTGACCGGTAGCGTCGGCGTCAAGCCCACCTACGGCTCCGTCTCCCGCTACGGCGTCATCGCCATGGCATCCTCCCTCGACCAGGTAGGCCCCGTCGCCCGCACCGTCCTGGACACCGCACTGCTCCACGAAGCAATCGCAGGCCACGACCCGCTCGACGCAACCTCCCTGCCCGATGAGCCCGGCAACTTCGTTGAAGAAGCCAAGGCAGGCGCAGAAGCCGCACGCAAGGGCGACCTGTCCGGCCTGCGCATCGGCGTCATCAAGGAACTCGGCGGCGGCGACGGCGAAGGCTTCGAGGCAGGTGTCCTCGCACGCTTCCGTGAATCCGTTGAAGAGCTGCGTGCCGCAGGCGCAGAGATCATCGAGGTCTCCCTGCCCTCCGTCACCGAAGCCATCAGCGCCTACTACATGATCATGTCCTCCGAGGTGTCCTCCAACCTGGCACGCTACGACGGCGTCCGCTACGGCCTGCGCGTCGTACCCGAAGACGGCCCCGTCACCATCGAACGCGTCATGTCCGCAACCCGCTCCGCAGGTTTCGGCCACGAGGTCAAGCGCCGCATCATCCTCGGCACCTACGCACTGTCCGCAGGTAACTTCGACGCCTACTACGGCGCCGCACTGCGCGTACGCACCCTCATCCAGCGCGACTACGCGGCAGCATTCGAAAAGTGCGACGTGCTCATCTCCCCGACCGCGCCCTCCACCGCATTCAAGCTCGGCGAGAAGACCGAAGGCGACCCCATGGCAATGTACCTGGGCGACGTCGCAACCGTGCCCGTCAACCTGGCAGGCGTCCCGGCGCTCTCCCTGCCCGGCGGCCTCTCCGAAGAGAACAACCTGCCCGTCGGCATCCAGTTCACCGCACCCGCACGCGAAGACGCACGCCTCTACCGCGTCGGCGCAGCACTGGAAGAACTGCTCACCGCAAAATGGGGCGCACCGCTCTACAAGAGCCTGCCCGACACCGAAACTCTGATCCGCGACTTTGACTTTGGGGGAACCAAGTAATGAGTGAAGAAGTCCTCAGCTTCGAAGAAGCCATCGAAAAGTACGACCCGGTCCTCGGCTTCGAGGTGCACGTCGAACTGAACACCAAGACCAAGATGTTCGACTCCGCACCCAACGAGTTCGGCGATACGCCCAACACCAACGTCACCCCCGTATCGCTCGGCCTGCCCGGCGCGTTGCCCATGGTGAACAAGACCGCTGTTGAGTCCGCCATCAAGCTCGGCCTGGCACTGGGCTGCGACATCGCAGACAAGTCCTACTTCGCCCGCAAGAACTACTTCTACCCGGACTCCCCGAAGAACTTCCAGACCTCCCAGGCTGGCGGTCCCATCGCGGAAAACGGCTCCCTGGACGTTGAGCTCGAAGACGGCACCATCTTCACCGTCGAAATTGAGCGCGCCCACATGGAAGAAGACGCAGGCAAGCTCACCCACGTCGGCGGCGCAGACGGCCGAATCCAGGGTGCAACCTCCTCCCTGGTCGACTACAACCGCGCAGGCGTGCCCCTGATTGAGATCGTCACCCGACCCATCGTCGGCGCCGGCGAACACGCACCCGAACTGGCACGCGCCTACGTTGCCGCAATCCGCGACATCGTACGCTCCCTCGGCATCTCCGACGCCCGCATGGAACGAGGTAACGTCCGATGCGACGCCAACGTCTCTCTCATGCCCAAGGGCGCAGAGAAGTTCGGCACCCGCTCCGAAACCAAGAACGTGAACTCCCTGCGTTCGGTTGAGCGCGCCGTCCGCTACGAGATTCGCCGCCACGCAGCGATCCTCGAACGCGGCGAAAAGGTCACCCAGGAGACCCGCCACTGGCACGAAGACACCCGCGAAACCTCCTCGGGCCGCCCCAAGTCCGACGCCGACGACTACCGTTACTTCCCCGAACCGGACCTCGTACCGGTCGTCACCAACAGCGAATGGATTGAGCGTCTGCGCGCCGAACTGCCCGAACCCCCGGCAGAACGCCGCCGCCGCCTCAAGGGCGAGTGGGGCTACTCTGACGAAGAGTTCCGCGACGTCGTCAACGTTGGCGCACTCGACGTTATCGAAGAGACCGTCGCCGCAGGCGCAACCGCAGCAGCAGCCCGCAAGTGGTGGATGGGCGAGATTGCCCGCCGCGCAAAGCAGGCTGAAGTTGAGCTCACCGCCCTCGGCGTGGAGCCCGCAACCGTGGTCGCCCTCGAAGCGCTCATCTCCGAAGGCAAGATCAACGACAAGATCGCCCGCCAGGTGCTCGAGTTCGTCCTCGCCGGTGAAGGCACCCCCGCCGAAATCGTTGAGGCACGCGGCCTCGCCGTGGTCTCCGACGACGGCGCGCTCACCGCAGCCGTTCAGGAAGCACTGGCAGCAATGCCCGACGTTGCCGACAAGATCCGTGCCGGTAAGGTTCAGGCTGCTGGCGCTATCGTCGGTCAGGTCATGAAGGCTACCCGCGGTCAGGCTGATGCCGCCCGCGTGCGTGAGCTGATTCTGGCTGAGTGCGGCGTGGAAGGCTAAGCTTTTCTGCTGACCCGGCTCTAACGAAAGAGGCGTCGTCTCCCCGTGTGGGAGGCGGCGCCTCTTTCGTGCTTTACCCCATTCCAGGTTCTGCGCGGGATGCACGGTTCCGCTTGGATTCCGCACGGAAAGGCGGTTATCGTCCTCGTTCCTACAGGGAACCCGCCCTCGCTTCGCTTCGGGCACCCTGATGTCACGTTCGGACGATACCGCCTTTCCTTGCTGGGGTACTGTGCGGGTGCGGCCGCGTTTTCCGGATGCGCCCTCAGGGTGTCACACGGACGCTCTCCGCAGCGCAGCGAGGAGATGGCGGAGCGTCCGGGTGACGGGTGCCCCTGCGTAGGCGCGGAGGAAATATGCGGCGCCCCGCCCCTGCTTAGTGAGGGGAGAAATGAGGACGAACACTGTCCCTCCAGTAACGCAACGTATTTAAACGAAGAACGCTCCGTCCGTATCACTCGATACAGACGGAGCGTTCTATTTAAGAGATGAGTTACTCAGTAACGCCGAGGTTGCTCATGAGGAACGCGTAATCCCACGCAATCTCACGCCAACGCGTATACCGGCCGGAACCACCACCGTGACCGCCCGACATGTCAATCTTCAGCAGCGGCACCGGCGACGACGGGTCAATCTGCTCACGCAGCGCCGCAATCCACTTTGCGGGCTCCACGTAGAGCACGCGGGTGTCGTGCAGGCTCGTCACCGCAGCAATCGCCGGGTAGCGGACCGGGCGGATGTTCTCGTACGGGGTGTACGACTTCATGTAGGCGTACACTTCCGGGTCCTCAATCGGGTTGCCCCACTCTTCCCACTCCATCGCCGACAGCGGCAGCTCCGGGTCGAGGATGGTGGTCAGTGCGTCCACGAACGGTACGGCGGCCAGGCAGGCGGCGTACTTTTCGGGGGCGAGGTTCAGCACGGCGCCCATGAGCAGGCCGCCGGCGCTACCGCCGTAGCAGCCGATACGCGCCTCATCCGCCCAGGGTTTCGCCGCAATGTAGCTGGTGACGTCCACGAAGTCGGTGAAGGTGTTCTTCTTCGCGAGCTTCTTGCCGTTCTGGTACCAGGAGCGGCCCATCTCGCCGCCGCCGCGAATATGCGCGATGACGTAGATGACGCCGCGGTCCAGAATCGACAGCATCGGGATGGAGAACATCGGGTCCATGGACGACTCGTACGAGCCGTAACCGTACTGGATGACCGGGTGCGGCTTGCTCATGTCCAGGTCGGCGCGGTGAATCACCGAGATCGGGATGAGCGTACCGTCCGCCGCCGGTGCCCAGTCGCGGTAGGCGCGGTAGTCCTCACGGTTGTAGCCGCCGAGTACCGGGGTTTCGCGGCGCAGCAGCAGGGTCTGCGACATGGGGAAGTAGTCGTAGACGCGGCGCGGGGTCAGGTACGAGGTGTAGGCGATGCGCAGCACGGGGGAGTAGTTCTCCGCACGCAGCACGGAGGCGGTGTACAGTTCCTCGTCGAAGCCGGCAGGTTCCATGAAGGTCACACCGGCGGGGCGGCGGCGGCGCCACTGGATGGGCAGCTGCTCACGCGGTGCAAGGAAGATGCGGGTGGTCGTGTCCGCGCGGGCGGTAACAACCAGGTGCGTTGCGGTGAAGGTGAAGCCCTCCAGGCGCACGTGTTCGCTGTGGCGGATGACCGGCACCCAACGCTGCGCGTACTCTTCGAGGCTTTCGCCCTCGCGCGGCATATCTGCGAGGACCAGCTCGGAGTTCAACGCATTGTAGTCGTGCTGAATCAGCAGGTGCTGCTCGCCGGCAATGTTGAGCGGCTCGGCATAGTATTCGATGCCCGCGCTCTTGGGGATGAGCAGGGTCGGCTCGCCCTTGGGTTCGCGGGTGGGGATGAGGCGCACTTCCGTGTACTCGGAGTTGGAGCTGGTGATGACTACGGAGGAACGGTCGGAGCTCATGGCGGCGCCGAGCCACATGGTGTTGTCCGGTTCCTCGTAGATCAGGTGGTCTTCGGTGCCCTGCCCGACGTCGTGCACGTAGACACGCCAGGGGCGCCACGACTCGTCGGGCACGAGGTAGATGAGCTGTTCGGCGTGGTTGATGAAGAAGGAGCCCGCCGCAATGTTGGGGATGGTGTCTTCGAGGAAGGTGCCGGTTTCCATGTTGAGGAAGCGCTGCTCGTAGCGTTCGTCGCCCTTCTCGTCCACGGAGATGCTCAGCAGCTTGCCGTTACGTGCAGGCTGGAAGCTGCCGAGGGAGAAGAACTCCATGTCCTTTGCGTATTCGTTGCAGTCGAGAATGACGACTTCACCCTCTAGTACTTCGCCGGGGGTGACGGTCGGCGGGGTGTAGCGAACCACCTCATCGCCTTCGTGCAGGGCTGGGTAGCGGTAGAAGACGGGGTACTGGCCACCGGGCACCATACGGCTGTAGTACCACCAGTCACCGATACGGTTCGGGACGGTCAGATCCGACAGCAGGGTGCGGTCCTTGATTTCGTTGAAGATGGATTCGCGGAGGGGCTGCTGGTCTGCGGTGACAGCTTCGGTGTATTCGGCTTCTGCCTTGAGGTAGTTGAGGACCTCTTCGCTTTCCTTGTCGCGGAGCCATTCGTAGGGGTCGATGAAGACGTCGCCGTGGTGTTCGCGGCGGTGCTCGACCTTCTTCGGTACGGGCGGGGTGAGGTTCTGTTCAGCCATGCTGCCACCTCTTTCATTGAGTTATGGGTTTGTGAATGGTGTGTGCCGTCTGCGCCCGCGTTCCTGCGCCGCCGGGTGGCGGGGAGGATGCGCGGGGGAGTGTGGGCACGCCTAGTTCTAGTGTATCGAAGAGTGAGGCAGGCTACTATATTGCGGCATGTGCGGGGCTGCCCGGCTCAGCCTGTGGAAGCCCCGCGGTAGCCTCGCCGGGGCGTGCGCGTTTATCGGCTAGTTGGCGCGTCCCTTAATGGACATGAGCGTGCGGCGGCCCGCCTTGTTCGCCTTCGTGAAGGCGCGGTTACTCTGCCGGTACTCGCGCTCCTGAGAACGCAGGCGCAGGCGCGCGGATTCCGCCATCATCCTGCGGTAGCGTTCGAAGCGCTCGGGGTCGAGGGAACCGTCGGCGAGCGCCTGCTGCACCGCGCATCCGGGTTCGGAGCCGTGGGAGCAGTCGCTGTACCGGCAGGAGGAGGCGTAGCTGGAGACGTCGTCGAAGGTTTCGTCAATGGCAGCGCTATCGCTCGTGGCGGCGAGGGCTCGCACGCCCGGGGTGTCAATCAGCACTGTGCCAGCTGAGGATTCTGTGCCGGAGCCTTCTGCGCCGGATTCTCCAGCACCGAAGTATCCAGCACCGGGCAGAACAATCATTTGGCGGCTGGTGGTGGTGTGGCGCCCCTTGCCGTCGGTGCCGCGAACCGCGGAGGTCGCTTGCACCCGGTTTTCTGAGCTGGCCTCGCGGGGGTCGGCTCCGGGGTTGAGCAGGGCGTTGACCAGGGTTGATTTACCGGCACCGCTACGGCCCAGGAACGCGGCGGTGCGTCCGGCGACGAGCTCCGCCACTGGAGCGGGGTCGTAGCCGTTGTCCGTGCAGACGGCGAGCACCGCATCCACGCCGCCCGCGAGGGATTCCTCGTAGCCGGCGAGCTGTTCGGCCGTCACCAGGTCACCCTTGGTGAGAATCAGCGCGACCTGCACCCCGGAAGCGTGCGCCAGGGCGGTGTAGCGTTCAATGCGCCCGATGGACGGCTCGGGGAAGCACGGCTCAACGATGCAGAGCATATCCACGTTGGCGGCGACGGGCTGATCCGCGGATTCTCGGGTGGCGCTGGGGCGGGTGAGGTAGCTTCGCCGGGGCAGAATCGCGAGGGGCTTATGCTCTGCGGGCTGGGTTTCACCGCCGGTTCCGGGGATGGGCTGGGCGAGCACCCAGTCGCCCACGACGGGGTATTCCTCTTCGCCGTAGTCGTTCTCGACCGGACGCAGGGGAGCGGAGAGCTTCACGAGCTCGCCCCGCTCGCAGGTCAGCAGCTCGCAGCGGGTGCGGTGCACGGCGCTGACGCGGGCGAGGGTGAAATCATCAAGGGTGCCGTCGAGGGTGAACGCGGCGCGAATTGCTGAACCCTGCCAGGAGGGGTCGAAGCCGAGGGCCTCTAAGGTGTATGAAGCGGGAGTAACGGTCACAGGAATAGTCTTTCGTGGTTTCGGCGCCCGGATAGCGGGTGATTAAAAGGTTCGTTCTTTTTCAGGGTTCACCGTTTACAACAGTGAGGCGCGGGCGCCGGCACGGATGCGGCGGGCGGCGAGGAACGTAAGCCCCAACCCCGCCGCGGCGTGGAGTCCCGCCAGGGCTGTGTCCGCCGCCAGGAGCGCGAACAGATCCGGTGCGGCGCCGCTTGCAATACCGCCAGAGGTATCTAGAGCCTGCACCAGCCGGGATCCGGGAACCCACGAACATACCCACGCAAGCCACGCGGGGTAGGTGCTCACCGGAACGATCACACCCGCGCTGACCGGCAGAATAATGGACAGAAAATTGGACCCCGTGTACGGATCTGACAGGTACAGGCCCAGCCCGGCGGCAAAAATGCCCAGGCAGACCCCGCCCAGAACCGCAACCGGCATCAGCGCGATGGCGCCGAGCAGAAGCCCGGAACCCGCCCCGGTAGGGGGTGCCGTGAGGGAGAGCAACCACACGATGCCCACGTTGCTCAGGCCCGTTACGGATGCCAACAGCGCGGGCACCGCCGCCGCACCCAGCCAGTAGCCCGCATCCACCGGGCGTGCCGTGCACACGTACTCGAAGACGCCAATCCACCGGTCGGTGGCAACGCGCGCGACGATGCCGGCGGCCACCGAGCTGAGGGTGGCAATCAGGGCGGTCGCGCAGCCGATGCGTACCGTATCGTTCGCGGCGAGGTCGGCGCCCAAAAGCACCGTAAAAAGCACGTTAAGACCGGGTACGAGCACCAGGGTTGTGATGGCCGTTCCGAGGGTTGCGAAGGTAATAGAAGATGACCAGCCGATAGAGGCGGTAGACAGTGCCCGGCGCACCACGCCGGGCAGGGAATCAGTAGAGAGAACACGCACGCTACATCGCCCCCAGGGTGCCGCGACGACGGGCGGAGGCGAGAGCCTTCCGGGCAAAGAGGAAGGCGCACAACGCCCAAGCGAGGCTCACGGCGAGCGTCTGCGCAACGGGCAGGAGCGCATCCGCCGGGGTAGTGATGGTGGTACGCCCAAGTAGGAGATGAACCGGCGCCTGCAGGGGAATGAGCGTGCCTACAGCATCTAGCCAGGCGGGCGCTTCAATGGTCGTGAAGAGAACCCCGGAAAGAATAAAAACCGGCACGAGCAACAGCTCCTCGTAGGCGATAGCGTTCGGTGTGGCCACGAAGAACACCGCAATCATGAACGTTACCGACAGGCACGCAAGCCACAGCAGGGGAACGCCCAGAACGTAGCGCGGCCAGAGTGCTGAAAAGTCCGTGACCTGCGGGTTAAGCGTCACAAGAGCCCAGATGAGCCACGACAGGGGCAAAGCCGCCATACCCACAATGGATGCGCTCGAAACGATAGCCGCCAGCACCCGCACCGGAGAAATGGACCCGGAACACAGGTACACGAGAGTCCCACGGAAACGCTCAAAATTGATGATGCCCGCAGACACGATGCAGACCGACCACATGCCCACGATGCCCGCGCGGGTCCACGCGAGGGTCGGGTCAACGGAGTGACCCGCGGAGCTCTGCGCCGCCGCGTGCACGGCGAGTGCCTGGAGGATGACCGACCCGAGCACCGTGCTGATAAGCAGTTGAATAAAGTACGGGACCGTCAGGAACTGGCGCAGGCTAAATCCCATGAGCCGCAGCTGGCGGGCGCACTCCTGCCACAGGTCGTACCGTCGACCCTGCTGCTGGGACTCTTCCGAGCGTCGCGTCTTCACGTTCATCGCTTGAGCCCCTCCGCCATTGCCAGGTATGCCTCTTCCAAGGTTGCCGGGCGTGTGTACGGTTCGGTCCGTGCCCCAATGTTCGCGGTGGCAAGCCCCTCCGTGAGGATGCGGTGCGCCTCTCCCGCCTCGAACGTGGTGCGCTCGCCGTGCCAGTAGAGGGTGAGCTCCCAGCCGGAACCGCGCGGGGCGAAGAGCACCGCAGCCTTATCGCCGAGGAATCCGCGGAGCGTATCAAGCCCCTCGGTGGCGGTGGCCTCGACCTGTACCACGGTCGTGGCGGCAATGCCGGCGTGCGCGGCGATGTCTTCGAGGCTGCCGCTCACGGCGACGGAACCGGCGCCTAACACGGTGATGGCGTGCGCCAGGTCCTCGATTTCGCCGAGCAGGTGGCTCGTCAGCAGAACGGCGGCGCCGTCTTCCGCGAGGGAGCGGATGAGGGTTCGCACGGTCAGGGCGATATCGGGGTCGAGCCCGTTGGTCGGCTCGTCCAGCAGGAGCAGGGCGGGGGAGCCGAGCAGCGCGCGAGCGATGTGCAACCGCTGCTTCATGCCGCGGGAAAACTCCTGAAAGGGTCGCGCCGCCGCATCGGTGAGTTCCACGCGGGCTAGGGCGTGGTCCACCTCGCGCCGCCGGCTCCGCCCGGAAACCCCCGCAACATCGGCGAAGAAGAGCAGGTTGTCGCGGGCGCTGGCGCGCGGGTAGAAGCCGCTATCCCCGCCGAGTGCGAGACCCACGTGACGGCGCGCCCGCTGCGGGTGAGCGATGGCATCAACGCCATTCACGGTGAGGCTACCACCGGTAGGAGTGAGCAGGGTTGAGCACATCTGCACGGTCGTCGTTTTGCCCGCACCATTGGGGCCTAGGAGAGCGTGAATCTCGCCGGAGCTAACGCGAAGCGACACCCGGTCGACGGCGGTAAAAGCGTTTTCACCTTTGCCAAAGACGCGGCTGAGCTGCGCCGCATCAAGAACAAGAGACATGGTAGGTAACCTTCGGGTATGACCCTCTGGCCCCTGTACCGGAGGGATGCTGAGCAGGATAAACGGCGTAGTGAGCCGCGCCCTGCGCGAATGTATATGTAGTCAGTGTTGTAGTCTCAGTGTACCGAAAAGCGCGGATAAAAGTGATGGGGGTTACTGTATGTGGAAGGGGGTCCTCCAAACCCGGCTGCCCCACCCGGCATTGTCACCAACGTTTTGTTGCAGGCGGTTTTTTGTTACGGACGTTAAAAAACGTCATCTTTGCAATGAAATGTCTTAAAGTGCCGTCTACCCACAAAACCCTTGACCCCGCCCCGTGCCCTGTGACACCCTGAATACAGGTCAAGAGCGCCAGCGACAAGCCCCAGCTAGCTGGCCGGCAACCCTCCTCCGCGGTGGGGTGCCCTGGGTGAAGACCAGGCGGCACGCACAAGCGTGACGCAAGCGCGGGACCGATGTGACCGAAAACGGTACATCAATCGTGACAGGATTATTCGACGACGATTCCTGTACCGTCGGCATGCGGCCCCCTAAGAATCCCCATTAGGAGCCACGCATGAGCAACAACACTACCGTCCCGACTCCCGCCAACCCCGCAGGTTGGAAGTTCGAAACCCGCCAGATTCACGCAGGTCAGGCGCCGGATGCCGCAACGGGAGCTCGGGCACTACCCATCTACCAGACCACTTCCTTCGTCTTTGACAGCGCCGAGCAGGCAGCGAACCGTTTCGCCCTCGCCGAGCTGGGCCCCATCTACACTCGCCTCAACAACCCCACCCAGGAAGCTATCGAAAACCGCATCGCTTCCCTGGAAGGCGGCGTTGGTGCGCTGCTGCTGGCATCCGGTCAGGCAGCTATCACCTACGCAATCCTGAACATTGCCGGCGCCGGCGACCACGTGGTCGCATCGCCCTCCGTGTACGGCGGCACCTACAACCTGCTCAAGTACACCCTCGCCGACCTCGGTATCGAAACCACCTTCGTTGAGGACCCGGACGACCTGGATGCATGGCGCGCCGCAGTCCGCCCCAACACCAAGCTCTTCTACGGCGAGTCCGTGCCCAACCCCCGCAACGACGTGCTCGACATTGAGCCCATTGCCGCAATTGCGCACGAAAACGGCGTACCCCTGATCGTGGACAACACCGTGCCCACCCCCTACCTGCTGCGCCCCATCGAGCACGGCGCGGACGTGGTCGTCCACTCCGCCACCAAGTACCTGGGCGGCCACGGCACCTCCATCGGCGGTGTGATTGTTGACTCCGGTAACTTCGACTACGGTGCAGACCCCGAGAAGTTCCCCAAGTTCAACCAGCCCGCACCCGGCTACCACGGCCTGGTCTACGCACGCGACCTGGGTAAGGACTCCGCATTCGGTGCGAACCTCTCCTACATCCTGAAGGCACGCGTCTCCCTGCTGCGTGACACCGGCGCCGCAATCTCCCCGACCAACGCCTTCAACATCGGCATCGGTCTGGAGACCCTCTCCCTGCGTATCGAACGCCACATTGAGAACGCCACCAAGGTCGCCCACTGGCTCGAAGCAAACCCGCAGGTTGACAAGGTTATCTGGGCTGGCGTGGAATCCTCCCCCTGGTACGAGCGTGCACAGAAGTACCTGCCCAAGGGCCCCGGCGCGGTGCTCGGCTTCACCCTCAAGGGTGCAACCCTGGAGCAGACCCGCGACTTCGTGGACGCGCTGAAGCTGCACTCCAACGTGGCGAACATCGGTGACGTGCGCTCGCTCGTGATTCACCCCGCCTCCACCACCCACTCCCAGCTTTCCGCCGAGGAACTGGAGAAGATTGGCGTGTACCCGAACTTTGTGCGCCTGGCAGTCGGTATTGAGAACATCGACGATATTCTCGCCGACCTGCAGCTGGGCTTCGACACCCTCTCCTAAACGGTGATGCAACCCGCAGGTGGACCCGAAAGCTACGGTTTTTCGGTCCACCTGCGGATTCCCCGTTACGGAGCATGTTGTAACTGTGCGGCGTTGCTGCCGCCCAACCTGTTGCTTCTTCTACCCACAGACGAGTACCCCGCTCACACCCGGCACCACCTCGCCGACCAACCCAGTGAAGGGAACCCCATGACCACCCAGAGCACTAGCCAGTCCGGCACTACCAGCCAGCCTGTCACCGCACCCATCCCCGTGGCGGGCACCCGCACCGAGCACCCCGAAGCGCAAGGCTATCTGCGTCAGCTGAACATCGGCGACCTGGAGCTCGAGTCCGGCGTGACCCTGCCGCAGGTGACCATCGGTTACGAAACCTGGGGTACCCTCAACGAGACCGGCGATAACGCCATCCTGATCCTGCATGCGCTCACCGGTGACACGCATGTCTCCCGCGGCGTACCCACCCCCGACATGCCCGCCCCGCTGATTCGCGCTATCGAATCGGACGGCTGGTGGGAAGGCATCGTGGGCCCCGGCTCGGTCGTGGACACCAACCGCTACTTCGTGATTGCCCCCAATATTCTGGGTGGCTGCTACGGTTCTACCGGCCCGGCAAGCATCGTCCCCGAGGGCTACCCGGGCGCTGGTGAGCACTGGGGTTCCCGCTTCCCGCAGGTGAGCATTCGCGACTCCGTACGTGCGGAGGCGCGTCTGGCGCGTGCACTGGGCGTGACGAGCTTCCGCTACGTGATTGGTGGTTCCCTCGGTGGTGCTCGCGCCCTGGAGTGGGCGGCAACTAACCCCGAGCTGGTGCGCGGATGCGCGGTTATTGCCTCCGGTCCTTCGGCTACGGCGGAGCAGATTTCCTGGGCCCACACTCAGAACATTGCGATTCGTTCGGATGCGAACTTTGCCGGTGGCGACTACTATGCCGGTCCTGCACCGACTGCCGGTCTGGCTCTGGCGCGCCGTATCGCGCACACCACCTACCGCAGCCCCGCCGAACTGGAGCACCGCTTCGGCCGTGAGGAGAACCGCGGCGAAAACACTGTGGGCGGTTCGCTGGGTGAGCCGCGTGGCCGCTACGCCATCGAAAGCTACCTGGACCACCACGGCGCTAAGCTGGTTGAGCGTTTTGACGCGAACAGCTACCTGGCGGTCAATGAGGCACTGATTTCGCACGATGTGGCGCGTGGCCGCGGCACCCTGGCGCAGGCGCTGGCACACACCGATTGTGAGTGGACCATTGCGGCGGTGAACACGGACCGTCTGTTCTTCCCGCACGAGTCGCACCGCCTGGCGGAGGCGCTTCCCACCCCGGTGCCCGTGGACATTATCGAGTCGAACCACGGCCATGACGGCTTCTTGATTGAGGCGAAGCAGGTGGAGAAGATTCTGGCGCGCGCCCTCGGCGTTGAAGATGAATCCGCCACCCCAAGTGAGGCGCAGCGTGAGCGTGAGGCGTTGGATTCGATGACTCGCCTGTATGCTACGGCGACCCGCTAGAACCGCGAGTATTCACGGGGTGCTGACCCAAGCCCCTCTGATCGCTGTTTATACCACCTAAGTGCGGGTAAATTCCGGGTGGGCAGATAGTGTCTTCACAGGTTCTTCCGCCCGCCGAGAATTAACCTTCACCCTAAAGGTTAGATAAGGAGACGCCGGGTGCTCACATGATGTGAGCACCCGGCGTTTCTTTGCATCTTCTCGAAGAGTGTTATGCCAAGTCAGGGAATATTTTCCGGTTTTTCGGGTGTTTTGCGAAACCTCCGCGAGATATCGCGGAAGTAACCTCCTGTTGCACCGGAAGGTAAAGGTTCTCGGTTTGCTTTAGACCAGCTCTAACCCCATAGCATTAACGCTGTGGTAAGTATTCAAGAGGTAGCGGAGCAGTTGGGGGTGAGCACCCACGCCCTGCGATATTACGAAAAAGAGGGGCTCATTGCGGTGCCCCGTGATGCTCACGGAACCCGTATTTTTGATGAGGAGTCTATCTCCGCAGCACGGTTTATTGCTACCTGCCGTCAGGCCGGCATGAGTCTTGCCGACATTCGCACGATTTTGAGCAATCCGGACGACCACGCCCTATCCATTGATGTGATGGAGCGTGCCCGTCAGAAGATTGAGGATGAGATTGTGGGGTTGCAGCAGAACCTTGAGCACCTGGATCGCCGTATTCAGGAGCACCGCCGTCACCTCGACAGCACCCGCTAGGTAACTAGTCTTCTGCAGACGCGTATAAACGCCCGGTATTCCCAACGTTGGGAATACCGGGCGTATTTTTGTGCTCAGCTGGCATGCTCGGCTACTCAAGCTGAGTTACTAGGTATCTCCACTCCGGAGGCTTACCCCCAGGTAGCTTCCTGCGGGTCAATACCGTGTGCACGAGCATTCTCGTAGATGACATCCCGCAACCACTCCGCGAGCCCGGTCGCAAGCTTCTCGTAGTACGCCTTGAAGCGGGCATCCTCAACGTAACCGCGGGCTAGAATAGCGTGCTTAGCGGGGGTAACCTCAAAGAAGAACAGGGAGGCGCGGTGCCGCTCGGCGAGCGCATTCGCCTCCTCACTACCCGGCTGCACGCCGCGGTTGAACGCCTCGACGAGGGCCTGTTCTACCTCGTCAACCTGCTGTTTGCCGTTCTGCCAGTCGGCACGGTTCATCGTTGCAGTTCGGCGCTGGTATTCAGCCCAGTCGTCAGTTTTTCCGTAACGCTCCTGCGCTTCCTGCTGGTGGGCGAGGCTGAACCCCTCACCCATGATCTCTGCTTTTTCGGCGGCGCTGAGCTGCTCATTTTTAGGTGCCATGGTGTCCTCCAAAAGGTGTTCGATGGTTTCAAGCATGCGCCCGTACGCGGCGATTTTGCGTTGAAGCATATCCCGCTGAGCGAGCAGATGCTCGGTGCTGTTCGCCTGGTCATGCAGTATGTTGCGAATAGCGTCAAGGCTCATGCCGATGGCGCGGTATCCCATGATGACGGTGATTCGTTCAAGGTCTGTATCGGTGTAGTACCGGTACCCGTTGAACTCATCGTGCGCCGGGTTGAGCAAGCCTCGCTGCTCCCAGTGGTGAAGCGTGCGGACTGTTAGCCCGTGTAATGATGCCGCTTCTCCTACGGTGTATTCGTGTTGCCCGTCAGGTGGTGTTATGTTCGCGTCCATGGTTTCACTCTAAAACCTCACGTTAGGTGAGGGTCAAGCTAGCGGCGGAACCTGCGGTGCAGGTTTGCGGGGGAGTCCTCGCTAAGATGGGTGCATGAGCGAAAACAAATACGTCGTCGAATACACCCGCCCCGAGAACGAACGCGCAGGCACCCATCTGGTGCTCATGCTGCACGGCTACGGCTCCCAGGAGCACGATCTGCTGTCTCTGGCGGCGCACCTTCCGCAGGAGGGCTTCACCTACGCCTCCATGCGTGCACCGCAGCCGGTTGGCACCCAGTTCTCCGCGGACTCGACCGGCGCCTACATTGCCGCAGACGCTATCGGCTACCAGTGGTACCCGCTGAACCAGCAGCTCGAATCTGACCAGCGCGCCATTGAGCAGGCGAGCGACTACGTGCTGGAGTGGGTGCGCGAGAACCGTGAACCGTACGCTTCGGTGACCTTGCTGGGCTTCTCGCAGGGTATGGGTATCGCAACTTCGATGGTGCGTCACGCCCCCGGCGAGTTCGCCGCCGTAGTGGGACTGTCCGGCTACGCCGTGGACTCGGATTCGCCGTACTTCAAGGATGAGGAGCTGAAGAAGACCGAACTGCCGGTGTTCTTCGGCCGTGACCAGGAAGACCCCGTCATCCCGCAGGAGATGGTGAACTACACCTACGACTGGATCCGCAAATACACTGACGGCATTAAGGTTCTGTACGCCGGTGCGGGTCACGGCGTGAGCGCCATGGAGATTCGCCACGTGGGCGAGTTCCTGGAGGTGAAGGTGCAGGGTCAGGAGCCGCGTATTCGTGCGCAGAAGGTTGCGGAGGCGACCGGCGCCGCCGAAGGCTCTGACTCCTAAATCGACTATATGGAAAGCCCTCGGGTCATGACGACTCGGGGGCTTACGTGTAGTTCCGCTTGGAAAGGTGGTTATCGTCCTCGTTCCTACAGGGGACCC
>NZ_KV808305.1:73613-101526 GCF_001812205.1 Rothia sp. HMSC069C10 | reverse complement strand
GGCCTTGAAAGGGTCTCAAACACCCTCACAAACATCAAACAGCCTAGTCAGTGCGTTTTATGGGTGCTAAAAAATCTTTAAAAAACTTCCAAAAACCTCAAAAATCTGCGAATTCCCCTCTCGGGAGCCCCAAAACAGGGTCGAACGGTGCCTAAAGCCCTCGCCAACAAAGACAAACCAAGAAAACCCAGAGCCAGAGGGCAGCAGAACGATACAAGAAGAGCCCCTCCTGACGGAGGGGCTCTGTGTGTATAGGGAATGTATATAGGGACCAGAAAAGGAGGGGCACTCCCCCACCGAACATTCAGTAATGAATACTTCAGTAGAGAAGAACCCCTCCCCATCTATATGTATCGAGAAGACTAAATCAGCTCTGTATTAGATCAGCTCTACAGCGCCCTGGTTCTTCTTGCCACGGCGAACCATCGCAAAACGACCGTGTAGCAAATCATCCTTAGAAATAGCTGCGTCCTCGCCCTGAACCTTCACGCCGTTCACCGAAGCGCCGCCCTCCTTCAGAATGCGACGAGCCTCAGAGTTAGACTTCGCAAAACCCAGCTCAGTCAGAACAGAAATCATGTCCAGGCGGTCCTCGGACAGCTTAGCCGAAGGAAGCTCAGCAACCACAGACTCCAAGGTAGCCTCATCCAGAGCAGCGAAATCGCCCTTACCAAACAAAGCCTCCGAAGCAGCCACAGCCTGATCAGTAGCCTCAGTACCGTGAACCAGCGAAGTCACCAGGTACGCCAGAGTCTTCTGAGCCTCACGCTTAAACGGCTCCTTCTCAACCTTCTCCGCAAACTCAGCAATCTCAGCACGAGTCAAGAAAGTGAACACCTTCAGGCGATCCAGCACATCCGCATCCGCAGTGTTCAGCCAGAACTGGTAGAAAGCGTACGGCGAGCACATCTGCGGGTTCAGCCAAATAGCGTTACCCTCGCTCTTACCAAACTTAGTGCCATCAGAGTTAGTAATCAGCGGAGTACCAATAGCGTGAACGCTCTTACCCTCCACCTTACGAATCAGCTCGGTACCGCTGGTCAGGTTACCCCACTGATCAGAACCACCGGTCTGCAGAGTACAACCAAAACGACGGTTCAGCTCCAGGAAGTCCAGGCCCTGCAGAATCTGGTACGAGAACTCGGTGTACGAAATGCCCTCATCAGAGTTCAGGCGCTTCGCAACAATCTCCTTCTTCACCATGGTGCCCACGCGGAAATGCTTACCAACATCGCGCAGCAGCTGCAGAGCAGACATCTGACCGCTCCAGTCCAAGTTATTCACCATGCGGGCAGCGTTCTCACCCTCGAAAGAGAGGAAACGCTCAATCTGAGCACGCAGAGACTTAACCCACTCAGCAACAACCTCAGGAGAGTTCAGCACACGCTCAGAAGTCTGACGCGGATCACCAATCAAACCGGTGAAACCACCCACCAGACCCAGCGGCTTGTGACCAGCCAGCTGCAGACGACGCATCACCAGCAGCTGCACCAGGTGACCCAGGTGCAAAGAAGCCGCAGTCGGATCATAACCCGTATAGAAAGTCAGGCTCTCCTCGCTCAGCGCCTTCTCCAGAGCAGCCTCATCAGTGCTCACGTGCACCAGGCCGCGCCACTTCAGCTCCTGCCAAATATTCTCGAAGGTATCGTCATTATGCTGCGCGTTGAGGATCTCGGCAGACATGCTTCTCCCATTCACAAGGTAACAACGCCCGAAGGCGCTCGAACAAAATATGTAACAAGCCTAGCACCGCACCAGCCCAAACGCTCAGAAAAACCCAAGCGAGCGCCCAAACCGGTGCGGCACCGGCTCAAAGAAATAACAAGAAAGGTACTACAGAGCTACAGACCCGCGGGCATCCGCGAACCCACCATGTGCAGGCGCTGAGTCGGACGAGTCATCGACACGTACAAGTCACCCACAGCACCATCAGCATCATCGATCAGCTGCTGCGGCTCAACAATCACCACAACATCAAACTCAAGGCCCTTCGCCTCCCACGGAGTCAGAACCAGCACCTGATTCTCCAACGCAGTCTGCGCGGTACCCGTACGATCAGCATGAGCACGAGCCACGGCCTGAGCCGTCTGAACATACAGGCTCGGCGGGCACACCACACCAATCAGAGCGCCGCCCGAATGAGCGACTTCCTCGCTGACCACGGACACGGTCTGCTCCACAACAGACTCGGCGGCAACCTCATGAACCAGCGGAGGCCACTGGCCCTCACGCACCGCACGAGGTGCAGACACCTCATAACCAGCAGCCTGAGCAACCGATACCGCTGCCTCAGCAATCTGAGCCGGAGTACGGTAATTAATCGTCAGCTCCTCCAGAGTGAAACGCTCACCCACAAACGGCTCCAACGCCTGCGACCACGACGAAGCAGCCGCAGCAGAAGAGGCCTGTGCAATATCGCCCACAATCGTAAACGACTTCATCGGGCAACGACGCATCAGCAAACGCCACTGCATGGGCGAGAGCTCCTGGGCCTCATCCACCACAATATGGCCATACGCCCACGTACGATCAGCAGACGCCGCAGCCGCAGCAGTCATACGCTCGCCACGAACCTCATTCATCATCGCAATCTGCTCAGGAGTAATCACGCCATCAGCGCCAATATCCTCCAGCGACTGGTGAACATTCTCCAAAGCCTTCGCCGCATTCTCAAGGTTCGCACGATGCTCCGCCGCAGCACGAGCCGCAGTAGCCGCACCGGTCACCTTCGAAAAATCACCCAAAAGCTCAGCAGCCTCATCCAGCAGAGGAACATCAGCCTCCGTGAAGGGGGCATCCGCCGGGCGAGCCAGCAGCTCACGCTCAGCCTTCGACAACTCACGAGTCGCAGACTCCAGATAGTGCGGCTTCGAAAACAGCGAGCGCAACAGAGTCTCCGGCGACAGCGGCATCCACGCCAGGTTCAAGGCACGGCGCACATCCATCGAAGCACGCACATCATCCTGCAGATACGGACGCTCCACCACACGACCCGCCGCACGGTTCAGCTGATCATCCAGCTTCGCGGTCAGCTCCTTCAACAGAATCTTCACGAACGTCTCACGAGCCTCATTATGCGGCTTGCCCGTCGAACGAGCACGAGAACGAGCCGAACGAACCATCTCCGGAGTCAGCTCAACATCAGTACCCTCAACATTCAGACGCTGAACCTGAGCCGGCACCTTCTGACGATCCGCCACCGCACGTTTAATAACCTTCACCATGCGCAAATCGCCCTTCAACGCGGCAACCGCGCGGTCCTTCTCAGGCACAGCACGCAGACCCGGGTACAGGGTCGCCAACGAAGCCATCACCACGCCGGTCTCACCCAGCGACGGAAGCACACGCTCGATGTACCACATGAACGAATTCGACGGACCAACCACCAGCACGCCAGCCTTCGACAGGCGCTCACGGTTCGTGTACAGCAGGTACGCCGCACGATGCAGCGCCACAGCAGTCTTACCGGTACCGGGACCACCCTGCACAACACGCACGCCCGGTAGCTCCGAGCGGATAATCGCATCCTGCTCAGCCTGAATCGTCGCCACAATATCACCCATGCGGCCGGTACGCTTCTTATTCAACGCCGCCAACAGAGCACCCTCACCGTGGAGAGTGTTCTCATCCTGCAGCATCTCCGAATCGAAGACCTCATCCTCAATATTTACGACAGTGCGGCCCTCAAGCATCAGGTGACGGCGGCGGCGCACACCCATCGAGTGGAAAGCAGTCGCCTGATAGAACGTACCCGCCTCCGGGGCACGCCAGTCCATCAGCAGACGCTGCTGATTGCTATCCGTAATACCAATACGACCGATATAACGCACCGCATCAGCGCCCTCACGGTCCATATCCAAACGACCAAACGTCAGACGAGAATCCACAGCATTCAGCTGCGCCAAACGATCCTCATAGTGAGTAGCAAAAGAGTCACGCTCCGAACGGTTCTGATGACCGCCCACCGCCTGATTCTTACGCACAGCAGCCAGCTTCTCAGCCGTCTCATCACGGAGCTCATCCAGGCGAGCATACACGCGAGCAACATACTCACGCTCCGCAGCCATCTGCTCAGCAAACAGCTTCTCAGCCGCCGAAGAATCAGCAGACTGCTGGGGTAAAGATTCAGATGACACGTAAGCTCCTTAAACCTATGGTGTCTCAAAGACAGGGTGCGACAGACACCCAAAAATACGGGTCACTATTTTACAGGACAGGCTCAGAAGGGCAGAAATATTACCCCCGTAGAAAACCCGCACCGGCCCATACAGAAAAGTGCCCCACCGGCTCAACCGGCGGGGCACCCCTCATCAATATCGGCTACACACCCAAACGGCGGTACACCTCAAACTCTATAAAACTACTTCGACGGCAGCGGGTACTCAGACACCAAGCTCAGCGTCTCAAGATGGTAACCGTCCAGCGCCTCACGACCGCCCAGACCCTCCAGCTCCAGAAGAGCGCCAACACCGGCAACCTTCAGGTTCGCGCGCTCCACCAGCTTCGCGGCGGCCACCAGGGTACCGCCAGTCGCCAGCAGATCATCCAGCAGAAGAACACGAGTGCCCGGCGCGAAATCATTACAGTGAATCTCAATCGCCGCGCTACCGTACTCCAGCGCATACTCCTCACGGTACGTCTCACGCGGAAGCTTACCCGCCTTACGAACCGTCATAATGCCGGTGCCGGTAGCGTACGCGAGCGCAGAAGCCAGCAAGAAACCGCGAGCCTCAACACCAGCCACCACATCAAACTGCCCCTCAAAACGAGTAGCCAGCTCATCAATGCACGCCTTGAACACCTCAGCATTAGCGAAGAGAGTGGTCACATCGTAAAAGAGGATACCCTCATGCGGGTAATTCGGAATCGTAGCGCAAGCAGCCGGAATCAACTGCTCAATAGGGGTTCGCGAAGCCTCAGAAGCGGGAACGCTCATGCTCTCTCTTTCGTGAAGGGGATAGTCCCGAAAAAACACCCGGGAACAATAACGCGGTAGAAGCCGCCTACAAAATTCTACCCCCTTCACCCGCGGTTGTCCTCAGATGAGCGACAAGAACCGCCTGCCGGAATTAGCCCCGCTGAATCACAACCCGCAAGTCACGCTTAAGAATCTTGCCGGTCGGGCCCAGCGGCATGCTCTCCACCATCACATAGCGGCGAGGATACTTATACGCCGCCAAACGAGTACGCGCCAACGCATTCAACTCCGCCTGCAGCACACCCTCATCAGCACCCGGACGCGGCATCACCACGGCGACAACCTCCTCACCCACACGCTCATCCGGCACGCCCAACACAGCTACCGACTGCACCTGCTCATGGGTATAGAGAACATCCTCAATCTCACGCGGATACACCGAATAGCCGTTACGCAGAACCATGTCCTTAATACGGTCCACAATAAAAATATTGCCCTGCTCATCAACACGAGCAACGTCGCCGGTCGCAAACCACTCGCCGTCAAAAACCTCAGCAGTAGCCGCAGGATTATTCCAGTAGCCAGCCATCACATTCTCGCCGCGCACCCACAGCTGACCGCTCACACCCGGCGCACACTCGGAACCCTGCGGACAACGGACCTGCACCTGCACGCCCGGCAGCACACGACCCACCGAACCGAGCACCATACCAAACTCCGCCTGATTAAACGAAACCACCGGCGAAGTCTCACTCAAACCGTAGCCCTCATACACCGGGCACTCAATCAGCGTTTTCAACGCAGAATGCACCGGCGCAGGCAGCGGCGAACCACCCGAAATACCGAAACGGATACGACCACGCAGCGAGCGCGCACGCTCAGGCTCAGCCTCCAGCGCCGCCGCCAACGACACATACATGCTCGGGACCGCAGCCAACACCGACACTCCGGCACGCTCCATCAGATTCAGCGCGCCATCAGGGGTAAAACGCGGCAGCAAAGCCACCGTAGCCGACGCCGCAAACGCCGCGTTCATCGACACCGTCTGACCGAACGCGTGGAACAGCGGAAGACCACCAAAAATAACGTCCTCAGCGGTGAAACCAAAAACGCTCACGCAGCTACGAGCATTCGAGAGGATATTTGTGTGAGTCAGCGTCGCGCCCTTAGGTTTGCCCGTCGTACCCGAAGTGTAGAGAATAATCGCCGGATCACTCGCCGCCACCGGGACAGGCTCTAGAACAGCAGCTGACAGCGCACTATCGGCAGGTGCATCAAAAGGAGCCACCGGTGAACCCTCTCCCCCGGTGAAAATCTCGCAACGAACCGAACCGTTCTTCACCGGCACCGTCGAGAGTGCCTCCGACGCCAGACGAGTACCCGCAAAAGCAAAAAGCACCTTCGCCCCGCTATCGCGCAGATGATACTCCAGCTCAGCGCCCGACAACAGCGGATTCAACGGAACACAAATCGCACCCGCAGCCACAATGCCGTAATACAACGCCGGCATCAACGCCACATTCGGCATAGACAACGCCACTCGGTCACCACGCTCAACACCGAGCGCCGCCACATGACGCTGGACCTGCGCAGCAGCAGAAGCCAACTGCGCGTAGCTCACCACCTGCATATCAGCAGAGTCAGAAGCCGGAATCGTCAAAGCCGCCTTAGCCCCAGAACCGGAAGCAGCCTCCGCCAAAAGGTAGGCAATATTGTTCGCTGAATCGTGCATTTCAGACATGATAGAAAACTCTCACCACAGAAAAATCGGTATATCTAGAAAAAGAGAAGCCGAGCTAGAAGCCCGCAAAAAGAGCCCGAAGACAGCAGAAGGGCGTACCTTCAACCGTTCCCCCGAAACATCAGAAGAACAGCGCAAGATACGCCCCAACTACTACTGAGCAGCAGACCAATCCAAGAAGCTCTCGGCAAGCGCAGCCCCACCATTGGGGTCACGAGTAATCACTATTACCGTATCGTCACCGGCAATAGTGCCCATAATCGCTTCAAGACCGCCCTGATCAATAGACGAAGCCAAGAACTGCGCAGCACCCGGAGGAGTACGCAGAACCGTAATATTCGCCGAACCCTCAGCGGTAATCAGCAGCTCCTTAAACAGGGAAATCATACGGGCATCAGGTGCAGTGCCGCCGCCACGACGAGCAGGGTAATTCGGCACAGCATAAATCAAGCCGGCGCCTTCATCACGGATGCGCTCAGCGCCAATTTCAACAAGATCACGGGAAAGGGTCGCCTGAGTAACCTTCATACCATCATCGGTCAGGTACTGCGCCAGTTCAGCCTGGGAGCGGACACGTCGGGTCTGCAGCAATTCAACGATGCGTGCCTGACGCGCGATCTTGGTCGAGGGGAAAGGCATAATATCTCTTCTTCCTACGGTGCCAATCACGAATTCAGAACGGAGCTGCCCAACGGTGGCGCAGCGCAACATTCTTTACTACCCAAGATAATACATATGCACATAAATATGCGCACCAAATATGGATTATTCCAAGATATGGGGGAAATTTCAGGGTTTATCTCACCAGCTGTCACACTAAACGCCGCGAATGTAGCGTGTATCTACACATTCGGGCGCATAACCTCGCAATGAATGCATAGCGTGCAAGAACATTGTGGGCTGGCGCGTTGCGCCGGTCAAGAGACCTCCGGTAGGCGAGCGCGAAAAAGGAGCCCGCCTCCAGCAACACCACGTGCGCCAGAAACAGGCTCCCTCAACAAAACGTCAACCGGCCAATCCTCAAGATTCAGAACGCCTAGCGCTCGTCCTCCACCAGACCGTCCAGGTCCTCATACTCGACATCGCGCGAACGGCGGTTCAGCCACACAGCAAAACCCATACCCAGCAGAAGCACCAGCACCGCACCAACAATACTTGCGATACCGGTAAAACGCTCAGCATTCACGCTGTCCTCAGTCACAGGCTTCAACGTGCCCTTCTCAGCGGTGTAGACGACCTCAAGGTTGCCGTCCTTTTCCACCAACAGGCCATCCACCTCACGCGGGAACTCCGAGGGAACATCACCAGTCTGCGAACCTCGGAACTCAATCGGAGCGCCCGAAGTCACCTGATACTTATCCTTCAGGTTCGACACATACGTCTTACCATTCAGCGCGTCATCAGCAGGCAGGTTGCCCTTATAACGAGCCACATTACCCTTCGTAATCAGGTCAGGAGTCAAATCCTGGTAGGTACCCTGAATGACCCAGCTCTTACCGGCATACTCGGCGTTATTATTCACCGACGCAAACGCGCGGACACCCGCAATAGCCAAAACAATGGAAAGAATAACCGCAACGACAGCAGAAAGAACCGACAGCCAGTTCACACCCGGACGGTCATCCAGCTCTTCCTCACTCATCGCGAAAAGAGAGGAGTTCTCTTCCTCATCATCGTAATCCTCGTACTCCTCATACTCAGAATCTTCATACTCAGAGTCATCGTATTGAGAATCCTCAAAGTAGGTTTCTTCGACCTCAGACTGCGACAGCTCATCCTGTTCGCGCGAGTTCTCTCGATTAGCCATTACTCTCTCCCTCACTTCATCTATCTTCTAGGGTACCCATAACCACATGAGTTCACCACTGAAAGCGCTTATCAACGCTTCATAAACCAGCCCAACAGGTAAACCCACCACGCAACGCCAAAAGCTACGGGGTGGGAGCCAACAACTCCCACCCCGTCAGCACTAGGCGTTACGCCATAGGGTTAGACCCGGTTAGACACGCGGTTCCGCACCCAGCTGCTCAACAGTCGCAGCCACAGCAGCCTCACGAGCAGCCGACGCCTCATCAGCAGTCAGCGTACGATCCGGTGCGCGGAAACGCAGAGCAAACGCCAAAGACTTCTTCGACTCATCAATACCGACACCGCGGTAATCATCAAAGACGCGGATGTCCTCCAGCAGCTCGCCAGCGCCCTCACGCAGAACACGCTCCACCTCAGAAGCAGGCAGATCGCGGTCCACCAGAAGCGCCACGTCCTGAGTAGCAGCCGGGAAAGTCAGCACCGGAGTAGCCTGACGCGCCTCAACACGACCAGCAAACAGCGCCGAGAAATCCAGCTCAAACGCGCAGGTACGCTCAGGCAGGTTCAGCTCCTGCAGAAGCTTCGGGTGCAGCTCACCAGCGAAACCAACACGCTCACCGGCAGCGTTCAGAACCTCAGCCACACGGCCCGGGTGGAATGCAGTATGCACACCGTTACGCATCTGAATCTCAGCCGAAACAGCGTCAGCGACCAGACGCACAGCGTCCAGAGCGTCACGCCAGTCGTAGGCACGCGGAGCAGCACCCGGCATCGCCTCGTGCTCAGTACCTGCAAACAGACCAGCGATGAAAGTGGGCTGCTGCGGAATACCGGCGTTCAGATCAGCCAGAACCTCATCCGAAGGGCGAGCGCCCAACGGCGGAATAGACTCAGAACCGAGCTGCTCACCCGGAATGAACACGTGACCCGCCTCGAAAATAGCCAGGTTCTTGAAACCGCGAGACAGGTTACGCTTCAGAACCTCAACCAGGCCCGGCAGCAGCGAACGGCGCATCCAGCCCTCAGCCGAAGAAATCGGGTTCTCCAGGCGAATCGAGGGAACCTCAGTCACCGGGTTCTCGGGGGTGCTCACCCACGGAGCCGACCACAGGTTGTTCGCATCAGCCGACACGAAGGGGTACGCGAACACCTCAGTCAGACCGGAAGCCGCCAGCGCATTCAGCGCACGACGCTTACCTGCCTGCTCCGGAGTGTAACCGCGGCCCGCAGGAGCCACCGGCAGAGTCGAGGGGATGTTCTCGTAACCGTCAATACGTGCGATTTCCTCGGTCAGGTCTTCCTTCGCGCGCAGGTCGGTACGCCACGACGGGACAGTCACAGCGTAACCGGACTCGGTACGCTCCACCGAGCAACCAATCTCACGCAGGCAAGACTCAATCTGCTCCGGCGAGTAATCCACGCCGATACGACCGGCAGTGTAATCAGCGGGCAGGTCAATCACGACCGGCTCATAGCCGAGGGACACATCGGTCACGCCCGGCTCAACCTGAGCGCCAGCCAGCTCAACCAGCAGCTCAACCGCACGCTGAGCAGCCGCAGCCTGAATCTGCGGATCCACGCCACGCTCGAAACGCTTCGACGCCTCAGAAATCAGCTTGTGACGGCGAGCAGTACGAGCCACCGACACCTCGTCAAAACGAGCAGCCTCAACCAGAATGCGGGTGGTCGAATCGGTCACCTCAGTGGAGGCGCCGCCCATCACACCGGCAAGACCAATCACGCCCGAATCATCAGCGATAACGATGTCCTCGGGGTGCAGAGTACGCTCCACACCATCCAGGGTCACCAGCTTCTCACCAGCAGCGGCGCGGCGCACCACAATCTCGCCCTGAACCTTGTCAGCGTCATAGAAGTGCAGCGGCTGGCCGGTCTCCAGCATCACGTAGTTCGAAATATCCACCGGCAGCGACAGCGAGCGCACACCCGCCAGACGCAGACGCGAAGACATCCAGGTCGGAACCGGCGCATCCGCCTTCACGCCCGAAACCTCACGCATCACGAAACGAGTGCAGCCCGGGTTACCGTGAATCGGGGCGTCATCACGCAGAGAAACCGGGTGACCGGACTCGTTCGCCTCCGGGGCGCGCTCGCCGTACGCCAGCACAAAATCCTCAAAGGAAGAACCGGTAGCGTGGCACCACTCGCGAGCGATACCGCGCAGAGAGAACGCGTAACCGCGGTCCGGAGTCACGTTCACCTCAGCAGCCTGATCGTACAGACCCAGCAGCTCCATCGCGTCGGTGCCGACCTCCGGGTCCAGGCCCAGAGTCGAAAGCACCAGAATGCCGCCGTGATCATCGCCAATACCCAGCTCACGGGTAGAGGCAATCATGCCAGCCGACTTGTGACCGTAAGTCTTACGGGCAGTAATCGCGAAACCACCGGGCAGAACAGCGCCGGGCAGGGTCACAACAACCTTGTCGCCGGGCTTGAAATTGTGGGCACCACAAATAATGCCCTGAACGCCGGAAGGCTCAATGCCCTTACCGGTCAGAGTCTGCTCCTGGCCCTCCGGAACCACACGCACCTGGCACCAGTTCACGGTCTTGCCGTTAGAGTGAGTCTCCGGCTCCATAGAGAGCACCTGGCCAACCACAATTGGTCCGGACAGCTCATCAGAGGGGCGGTGAACGTCTTCTTCTTCCAGGCCAACCTTCACCAGGGTTGCCATCAAATCTTCAGCCGAAGCATCCTCAGCTACAGGCACGAACTCGCGCAGCCATGACAGGGGTACACGCATAATTTAGATCTCCATCCCGAACTGCTCAGAGAAACGGATGTCGCCTTCAACCATGTCATGCATGTCAGCGACGTTGTTACGGAACATGAGGGTACGTTCAATACCCATACCGAAAGCGAAGCCCGAGTACTCCTCAGGATCAATACCCGCAGCACGCAAAACGTTGGGGTTCACCATGCCGCAACCGCCCCACTCAATCCACTGCGGGCCGCCCTTAGCGTTCGGGTGCCACAAATCCAGCTCAGCGGAAGGCTCAGTGAACGGGAAGAAGTTCGGGCGCAGGCGAATCTTAGCGTCCTCACCGAACATGGCGCGTGCCATGTACTCCAGGGTGCCCTTCAGATCAGCCATGGTCAGGCCCTTATCCACGGCAAGACCCTCAATCTGGTGGAAGACCGGAGTATGGGTCGCGTCCAGCTCATCGGTGCGGTACACCTGACCCGGGCACACAATGTACAGCGGCAACTCGCGAGAAAGCAGCGAGCGCATCTGCACCGGCGAAGTGTGGGTGCGCAGCAGCAGGTGAGCGTTCTTCGGTTCAACGTAGAAAGTGTCCTGCATTTCGCGTGCCGGGTGATCCGGCTTAATGTTCAGAGCGTCAAAGTTGTACCACTCAGACTCCAGCTCCGGGCCGTCAGCAACTTCCCAACCCATACCAACGAAAATGTCGGTCAGGCGCTCCTGCATCAGAGCAATCGGGTGGCGACCGCCCAGAGAACGGCGAGGCGACGCAGCCGAAACATCCACAGCCTCCTCAGCCAGGATGCGAGCCTCACGCTCAGCCTCCAGCTCAGCGGTACGAGCCTCAATAGCCTCAGTCAGAGCCGCACGAGCCTGACCCATCAGCTTACCCACCGGGCCCTTGTGCTGGTTCTGAAGATCACGCATCTGGCGGTTAGCGATGCTCATGATGCCCTTCTCACCGAAGAAGCTCAGGCGCACCTCCTTGAGGCTGTCAAAGTCCTTAGCCTTCTCGCGAATCTCCTGCTTGGCGCGCTCACGCTCAGCCTCAAAAGCCTCACGGATAGCGTCCAAACCGTTCTCGGGGTTCTCCTCCAGAACCTGCGCAATGCGGGCGAGAACCTGAGCCGGGCCGTTAAGACCCTCGTGTTCCTGCACGGAATCGGTCATTGTCACTCTTCTCTGCATACCACCGGCACTATGCCGGCTGGCTCGTTATACACCTTAGGCAGCACCATCTGCTCTCCCCCGGCTACCCGCACAGGGTGCGGAGCAGGGTTGGCGACGGGCGCATATCCTATCCATTTTAGACCAGAGAACGAAGCGCAAACAGCAGAACGCCCGGATAGTCCATCCGGGCGTTCTTAGGTATATAGCCTCAACAACAACGTTGAAGAGGGTACTTCTACTTCAGAGCCTGCTTCACAGCCGGGTCGAAAGAAGCACGAATCCACAGCACGTTCGCAATGAACCATGCCGCGTACAGGGGCACGAAGCCGTAGCGCTGAGCGTCAATGACATTACCAATCAGAGACAGAATCGCCACGAACGCACCCAGAATTGCAAAAATCAGACCGACAGTCAGGCCCAGACGCTTGCCCTTCTGAATCGTGAAGTAGACCCAGATGTACACAACCGCAGAAACAACCAGCAGACCGATACCATCTGCAGCACCGACCTCCGGCAGACCCTTCAGCGGGGACAGGTTACCCGGTGCGAACGAGGAAATAACACCGTGGATAAAGCAGAGCAGCGCGGAGACAATCATAATCTCCTGCAGACGCAGAATCTTCGGGTGCTTGGTCGGCGAGTGGAACAGAATTCCGCGCGGCTCAGCGCCGCCTTCCTGAATATAAATAGCTTGAGTGTCCGAGGGAACCGCGTCGGAGCGGTAGGCACCCGGATCAAACGGGGGTTGAGCAGTCATCATTGTCTCCCAATACGTATGTGATTTCTCCCTCAATACTACCCGCCTACCGATTGGTTTCCAAAGTATGTATCCGTGTCGAACCCATATGTGACAAAATCCCCACCCCCACAAATACACAAGTCAGAATCACCTGGCGCATAAATCACCCTCAAAATATGAATAAAGGCGGGACTCCTCATAGGGAATCCCGCCTTCAAACAGCGTCAAAAAAGATGTAGAAAATTTATCACACTACCGCCGCGAGTTTGTCACATAACGGTGACTTAGCCTCGCAACGAGCCAACACAGAGTCTTAGCGCCACAGCACTAGGATTACGCCTCGCCAGTACCTGTATCCTGCAGCTGCTGCAGAAGAGCCACAACAATCGGCAAATCCGCCGGAATCCACGGCAAACCCAGCAAATCATCGTACGCCTGTGCGTCATCCTTAGACTTCGGCAGCGGCATCCACCGCAGCGCGCTGTGATCTTCCAAAGTATCCGGAGTACCCGAAAGAATCTCCGCAAAGAACACGCGCATCGCCAGACGCTCGCTCAGACGCCAGCCCTGCGGGTACGCGCCGGGCACCTCAGCACCCAAACGCGCCTGCACGCCCAGCTCCTCCTTCAGCTCACGCACCAGCGCCTGCTCGCAGCTCTCCCCCGGCTCGACCTTACCGCCCGGGAACTCCCACATGCCGGCAACAGTCTGCGGCTCAGAACGCTGAGCCACCAGCATACGGGTCGGAGCCTCCAAAGAATCAACCACGGCGGCGCCAACCACCTGAACCTCAAACGAGGGCGACACTTCACTCATCTTTCTCTACCTTCTTCTACGCTTTAGAATCCTTCGTCGGATGCGCATCCTCAGCAGCGTGCTCCGCTACTTCCTTCTTAGCATCCTCAGTATCCTCCGGCTCAGGAGCTTCCTCCACGCCTTCCTGCCACTCTTCTTCCTTATCATTCATATTCGAGGCTTCTGCCACCTCACGGCGAATAATAGTGCCGTCATTCAGCAGGATCAGAAGGCGGTTACCGTTCTTGAACTCCATGAGGAAGACATCCTCAAGTTCGACCCCAACCGCACGCAACTGCAGGTACACCCAATCCTCGGTCTTGTGCGCATCCGCGATATCGCGAGTAACCAAGCTACCCTTCACAATCAGAGCAAAGTTCGGCACACCGTCGCCCTTACGAATCACACTCAGCACACCATTCGGCTCAATCTGAGCGAACTCAATGTCTTCCAGGTCGTAAATACCCTGCGCACGAAGGTCAGCAATCAGGCGCATCGGATCAAGAACCACATCTGCCTGCTGGAAGCTCTTAATATCGATATCACCATCCGTAATGACCGGCACGCGCTGCTCACGCACCGCCATATGCAGAAAACGAATCTTCGTGGTCGCCACGTTCAGCAGCTGAATCATGCACAGCGTAAACACCATGTAGATGACAAAGTAGAACAGGCTAATCTGCGTGCTGTACAACACGCCACCGAACACACCACCGATGACAAAGTTACCGATGGTATCAATCGGGGTCTGGTGCCCCGCCTGAGAACGGTGAGTCAGACGCAGGTACACCAAAAGAATGATCAGGCCAACGAAAATCTTTAGCAAACCATCAACGATCATCTCAACGGTCATAACGAAAATCTCCTAGAACTAAGCCCGGAAAATATCCGGCTCCAAATAAATGATGCGCGCCGCAGGAACAGCCTCACGAATACGCACCTCAGCAGCGTCAATCTCATCAGCTACCGCACGACCGGTGTCAGCATCATGAATACGAATCTTTGCCGCCACCAGAATCTCCTCAGGACCCAAGTGCACGGTCTTAATGTGGATAATGCGCTCGCTATCGCCATCCTCAATCGCCGCACGAATCTTCGCCAAATCCTCCGGAGAAGCAGCCTCACCCAAAATCAGGGACTTCATCTCCACCGCAAGGAACACAGCAATAAAGACCAGCAGCACACCAATAGCCAGGGTACCGAACGCATCCCACAGACCATTACCGGTCAACAGAGTCAGACCCACACCAAAGAGCGCAAAAATCAGACCCAGCAGCGCACCCGCATCCTCCAGCAGAAGCACCGGAAGCTCCGGGTTCTTCGAAGTACGCAAGAAACGCATCCAGCTCTGCTTGCCCTTCAGATCACGCGACTCCTTCACCGCCACGCGGAACGAATTACCCTCCAGCAGAATCGAACCCACCAGAACAGCCACCGGAACCCACTGCCACTCAGTAATACCGTGCGGGTCATGCAGCTTCTCATAACCCTCATACAGAGCGAACAAGCCACCCAGGGCAAAGATAATAATCGAAACAATAAACGCGTAAATATAGCGGTTACGGCCATAACCAAACGGGTGCTCCTCATCAGCCTGCTTCTGCGAAGCGCGACCGCCCAGAAGAAGCAAAAGCTGATTACCCGAGTCAGCCACCGAGTGAATAGCCTCCGCCAACATCGACGAAGAACGAGTCAGCGCAAAAGCCAAAAACTTCAGCACCGCAATACCCAGATTCGCACCCAGCGCGGCAATAATCGCGCCCGAACCCGAATGACCAGAAGGAGCAGACATATTTTCCCTTTCTCAGCCCTAAACTAAAACTCTAAAACCTATGAGGCTAAGGCGGCCCGCCGCTATGCCACAGCCGCGAACCGCCCAAAACCTAGAAAAATCTAGCGAGAAACGCCGCGCTGAGCCATCGCCGAAGCATACAGGCACACAGCAGCAGCCGTACCCACATTCAAAGACTCAGCCGAACCATAGACAGGAACAGCCACGCGCATAGTGGCGGCCGCCTTCTCTTCAGCGTTCAAGCCCTGCGCTTCATTCCCGAAAAGCCACATGGTCGGCTTAGAAAGATCAAAATTACCCTTCACACCGGAAGGAGCACTCGCCTCCACTCCGGCACGACGAGCCGCAGTGTACTCGCTCAACTCCTGCAGATTCACCGCGCCATAGCCGTCAGCAGCTAGCACAGCAGTACCCTGAGACTTCACATCCTCCGCGAAATCCTCCAGCTGCACGCCCTGAATAATCGGCACATGGAACAGCGAACCCGCGGTAGAACGCACCGTCTTCGGGTTATACAAATCCACCGAACCCCTAGTCGTAATCACCAAGTCAGCACCGGCCGCATCAGCCACGCGAAGAATAGTGCCCGCATTACCCGGATCCTGCACACGAGACAGCACAGCAATCAGCTTCGGGTTCAACGCGCCCTCACCCCACAGCAGCGAGAACGACGCATCCACCATAAAGGAAACCGCAATAATACCCTGCGGGCTCACCGAATCAGCCATCGCCTCCAGCACCTCATCGGTCACCACACGCATAAAGACGCGGCGCCCCTCCTCCGGGGTGGGAGTGCCGTACACCTGCTCCAGCAGCTCAGCAATATCCTCATGACGGTCAAAAGCCGTCTCCGTGACATACACAGCGTCCAGAATCGGCTTCTTCAGATGCGCCTTCAACGCCTCACGCACAGCCTGCGGGCCTTCCACCAGGAACTGGCCCTTCTTCGTGCGGGCAGCGCGGGTACGTAGCTTCGCAATATCGCGTACACGATCTGCCTGCGGATTGGACATCACAACGGGGGTACTAATACGTTCAAAAAAGTTCACTCTTAAAGGGTACAGGCAAAGGCACACCCAAAAACGCAGAACAGTCACCAGCGCCCCCCAGATACGCAGAAAGCGGCCGCCCACACTCAAAAGTGCAGACGGCCGCTCACGACGCTTAAGCATCCTACCCCGAACCTAGATTTTCGAGGTAAGAACACAACCTAGGCTCATTAAGCCTTGGGAGCCGAGGTGTCCTCGGGCAGGTTGTTCTTAGCAATCTCAACCAGTGCGTTGAAAGCAGCGGGCTCGTTAACAGCCAGCTCAGCCAGCATACGGCGGTCAACCTCAACACCAGCAGCCTTCAGGCCCTGGATGAAGCGGTTGTAGGTCAGGCCCTGTGCGCGGGAAGCAGCGTTAATACGCTGAATCCACAGGCGACGGAAGTCACCCTTCTTCTTACGACGGTGGTCGTAGCTGTAAACCAGCGAGTGAGTGACCTGCTCCTTAGCCTTACGGTACAGGCGAGAACGCTGACCGCGGTAGCCGGATGCACGATCGAGAATAGTACGGCGCTTCTTGTGCGCGTTAACCGCGCGCTTCACACGTGCCACGTGTGTCTCCTTCGTCTTATGTCCTGAACAGCTCACATATCACGCTGAACAGGAGCGAGTCTTTAATCAGTGCGCACCACTATCGGTGCGCCAGGTGCAGAGAGTAAGCGTTGCTTACTTACCCAGCATCTTCTTGACAACCTTTGCCTGGCCGCCGGTAACGATCTGGTCAGAAGCCAGACGACGGGTCAGACGAGAGGACTTGTGCTCCAGGTAGTGGCGACGGTTCGCCTGCTGGCGCTTAACCTTGCCGCTACCGGTGAGCTTGAAGCGCTTCTTAGCACCAGAGTGGGTCTTCTGCTTCGGCATAGCTGCCGTTCTCCTTACATTCATCCCCCGCCACAACGGCGGGGTAGCTTAGTGGGGTTGAGCGATACACGCATCAGCCCCAAGGACCAAAGGTGAGGCACCCCCAACGAGGTGCCTCGGAACCGGCACCGGGTGAACCCGCAACACCCACCCAACGGTGGAGGCGCGTGCCCATCCTAAAGTGACGACCCGGTTCCCTACTCGGCGGAAGCCTGTGCCTTCAACTCGGCAGGCATAGCGTCTGCCAAAGAATTAGTTACGGGCTTCGCCTTGGTCGTGTCAATACGCTCGCGACCCTTGCGACCGCCGGCGCCCTGCTCACGGCGAGCCTCTGCCTTACCGCGAAGCGGAGCCAGAACCATCACCATGTTGCGGCCATCCTGACGGGGGCGAGACTCAACGGTACTCACCTCAGCCAGCTCAGCCGCCAGACGCTCCAGCAGACGCACACCCATCTCGGGGCGCTGCTGCTCACGACCACGGAACTGAATCATTGCCTTGACCTTGTCACCACCGGAAAGGAAACGACGAGCGTGTCCAACCTTGGTTTCGTAGTCGTGGGTATCAATCTTCAGGCGGAAACGGATCTCCTTCAGAACGGCATTAGCCTGCTTCTTGCGGGATTCACGAGCCTTGATTGCGGCTTCGTACTTGTACTTACCGTAATCCATGAGCTTGCACACGGGCGGCTTCGCGTTCGGGGCAACCTCGACCAGGTCGAGTTCGGCGTCCTCAGCCAGACGCAGAGCGTCCTTCAGAGGGACAACGCCTACCTGCTCGCCACCGGGACCGACAAGACGGACCTCGGGAACGCGGATACGATCGTTAATGCGTGGTTCGCTAATGACTAGCTCCTGTGCTCTGTGGGTTTCCCCGTGAATACTATCCGTTGCGGGCACTAAAAAAGCCCCCGCAGTTACACAAGCGGAGGCACAAACCAGCGTACGCCGAAAGCGGCGGACGAACCCGTTCACCTCAAAACTCGCAAACAAACGCCTGCGGCGGTCAACCGGGTGGGAGGCATGCTCCACTTGCAAACTGCCTACAACCATACCGCAGAACCCCCTACAGGCGCAAGGAATTAGACGTAAAACACCATAAAAATTGCGGTCATTCACGCGGAAAGTCCACGGAGACGCCCACTCTTAAGGACGCATTTACCGAAACAAACGAAATATGAGATTCTAGGACTATGAGCACTGAAAACACGAGTTTCCGCTTCACCGCGGAAGAAGAAACCCCCGTACACGGCCACACCGAACTCACCGAAGAGCAGGTCGAAGCCGTCAACGAACAGCTGCGCGACATCGCAGACGTACCCGCCATCGAAATCATCAGCTCCGCAGCCATCCACATGATGAGCGCCGCAGCCGTCAAGTGCGGCCTCGCAGCCGACGAAAACGCCGACGACCTCAAGGACCTCGACGAAGCACGCAAGCTCATCACCGCGCTGGCAGGCCTCGTCACCGCCGCAGCACCCGAAATCGGCTCCCAGCACGCAGCGCCCCTGCGCGACGGCCTGCGCACCCTGCAGCTCGCATTCCGCGAAGCATCCCCCTTCCCGGACGAGCCCGGCAAGGGCCCCGGCGAAAAGCTCACCGGCCCGGTGTACTAAACCGTACCCGGTCTATTCACAGCGAAGCCCCGTCTCCCTCACGATGAGGAAGACGGGGCTTCGTCGTATATAAGCCTGTGCGGACAAGGAATCTACCCGGGCTAGATATGCGGGCTAGAGCAAGCCGGCAGCTTTAGCAGGAACCAAATTTAGCGGGAGCGGGAGCCGGCAGCCTCAAGAGCCTGCTCAAAACTAAAGTTGCCCACGTACAGTGCCTTACCAAGCACCACGCCCTCCAGCCCATAAGGCACCATGGAACGCAGCTTCTCAAGATCAGCCAGCGATGCCACACCACCGGACGCCACCACCCGACAGGCGCTCTGGGCAAGCACCTCATCCAGCAGCTCCGCACCGGGACCCGCCAGAGAACCGTCCTTGCTCACATCCGTAACGATATAGCGGCGCACGCCCGCGCCCTCCAGCCAAGCCAGCGCCTCCGCCAGGTCAGGGCCCGACCAGTCGGTACCGCGAGCCACCGTCACCCAACCCCGCTCGGGGTTGTAGCGGGCATCGAGCCCGAGGGCAAGAAGATCAGAATCAGCGTAGCGAGCCAGGGTGTCTTCAAGCCAGGAAGAATCCGCCAGAGCCGCACTGGTCACGTTCACGCGGTCCGGATTCAGACTCAGGGCGCGCTCCAGGCTCTCAGCATTACGCACGCCACCGCTGACCTGAATACGAACCGGGGTGGAGCTCATTCGGGTGTTCTCGGCACGGACGGCGGCGACAACCTCAGCCAGAACCTCGGTATTCGTACCGCGTCCAAACGCCAGGTCAAGGTCAACCAGGTGGATCCAGCGGGCACCAGCCTTCACCCAGGTCAGAGCCGCCTCCACCGGGTCGAGGCGCTGCTCACCACCGGATAGGGTGCCGCCCACCGGGCGCACCGCATAGCCTTCAGAAATATCAACAGCGGGCAGAAGTTCAAGAACGGGTGCAGACATTAGTTACCTCCTGCAGCAGTAGCGGAGTCGCCAGAAGACAGGCGACCGGTCACCGCCAGGGAGGCGACCCAGCGGCGCATAAACTCTGCACCCAGCTCACCAGAACCCACCGGGCAGAACTGCACCGCCGTCAGCGGACCGTTCTCAACCGCCGCGATATAGGCGGGCTCGGTGACAGTCCAAGTCACTGCCGGAGGGGCAATATATTCAATGCTCTGGTCAAAAGCCCACTCAAAAACGCCGTGCTCAGATTTGAAGTGAGCCTCGCCCTCAAGATCCTTGAGCAGCGCACTATCGGAGGAAGAACGCAGGGCAGAAACACCGGGCACCAAGTCGCGGGTAGAAAGCTCCACGCTCTCACCGGGCCACTCCCCCATACACTGCACCTGAACCTGCCCCATCTGCGGATGCTCCACCGTAACCGAATCGAAGAGGCAGCTCAGTGCCGCACCGGCAACCAGCACCGGACGACCGCCAGCAACACGGCGACCAATCACGCGCTCAGCGTCCTTAGCTTTCAGGTCTTCGTATGCTTCAAGAGAGCTCGCACCGCCGGTAACCACCATGCCGTCAGCCTCACGCAGCTGCTCTGGCACAGCGGTCACGATGACCTCCGCCCCCGCATCCTGAAGAAGCTTCACCAGGGCGCCACGAGTTCCGGGCTCCCCCAAAACGGCAACCACAGGACGAGCGGTCTGAGCATTCTGTACAGATTCAGTTTCCTGTACAGATTCAGTTTCGGCGGGTGTGGATTCAATGGGAACAGGCATCGGTGCGCTCCTATTTCATAGGCTCAAGAATTCGACTCAAGCGCTCTAGCTTGAGAGATAGAGGATTCGGAGTCAAGACATCAACCTCATGCAGAAGCCAACCACACGCGGGTCCATGCTTAGCGCTGAGTCTGAGGAATTTCCAGACGCTGACCGGCATCAACAGAGGTGCTGGTCAACGAGTTCAACTCCATAATACGAACCACAGTATCACGGGTGTCACCGTGCGGATCCACCGCCTGAGCAATATCCCACAGGGTCTCGCCGTGCTTGACCACAACGACGGTTCGAGTCGCCGAAGCATTCTCCACGGAGGCTGAAGCCGCCGGGCCAAAGAAGCTAATAGCGCCGAGCACAATCAGCGCCGCCAAAGTCAGCAGAGGCAGGCCCTTCAGAAAACCGCGCACAGTGCCAAGACGACGAATAGAAGCGGGAACCGCGCGCAGAAGCTCGCCGCCCTTAGCAAGAAGAACGCTCTTCGCACTAGGTGCCTGCACATCAGAAGCAGCCTGTACCTCAGAAACTACAGGGCGAACCTGCGCAGGTGCCTGGGCAGAAGTAGCGGGAGCGTGGGCGGGCTGAGCCACCTGCGCGGGACGGAGTGCATGAGCCGCACGAGAACGCCCCTGCACGGTGCGGGCAGACACGGTGCGGACGGACGCGGTGCGGGCGGGGTGAAGTACCACCAAACCTGCCGGAAGGTGTGCAGAAGTGCCTTGAGAAGCAATAGGTGCTGCAGTAGTCATTGTGGTTCCTTTCTCTCAGCTCGCCCCGGGGTTGCCCCGCGGGTCTAGCAATGCCGAGCGATACCCGCTCGGAGGTCCTAGTTGAGTGATAACTATGGAGTGGTGATTGTTAGGCGATAACTATTGGGTAGCTATTCTCTAGTTAGGTCAGAGCGTCGGGTGCACCGGGCTGCGCTGGGTCGCCCCAGCACCCCATCCCCTGCGCTCTCTCTTCGCCAGATGCTCGCTAGAGCATCCGAGGTAGATTATTCGAAGAGAGAGGCAGAGGATTCGAATACATTCGAACACTCATTCACTCTCCTCTCCCGGAATACTCAGGGTCGAATCTTCGAATATTTTTCGAACATCCACCCGTAAATCCTGAATTTCAGGAGAGATTCAAGAGTATATACGAACTCTTGTTCTAAAGTCTAGCAGAGATGTACTAAAAATTTCTTCGAGTTTCAAAGAAAAAATCTAGAATATTTGTTTGAGTTTTTCGGTGTAGTGTTCTACACTGGTGTCAAGAGACGTTCCACACGCTCCTGATGAGTCCTACTCACAGCAGGTTTCTGTATTCGTTACAGCTTGGTTCTGTATCGACCGCAGGTGCTGCTGGCTGAGTATTGCTATGTAGGGCGGAGGCGCATACTCGTTGCCTGTGTATCGCTCCGGTATCGCTTCGGCACGGATAGAATTCCTCCACCCCCTGACGAGATAAGACCCATTTCGGCAGAACCAAAAAATTTTTAGGACACCACCAGAAAACGTGTGAAGCACCCATCCGTGCCCCGACCGGAAATACAAAGGCCGGAGTACAGACCGAAGGAAAAGAAATGGCAACAGCACCCCGTCCGGCGCTGACCGCGCGCCAGCAGAAGATTCTTGACGCGATCCGCACCGAGATTGAACAGAAGGGTTACCCGCCGTCCATGCGCCAGATTGGTGACATGGTGGGTCTTGCGTCCCTGTCCTCGGTCACCCACCAGCTCGGTCGTCTCGAGACCATGGGCTACATTCGCCGCGACCCCAAGCTCCCCCGCGCCATTGAGGTGCTGGATGAGAACGGCGTCGGCATGCACGGTAGCTCCTCCTCGTCCCTGCCCGAGCTGCCGAACTTCGAAGTCGGCGACGAAGACCTCGTACCCGTTCCCCTGGTTGGACGTATTGCAGCGGGCGGTCCCATCACCGCCGAGCAGTCCGTGGAGGATGTGCTCGCTCTGCCCCGCCAGCTGGTCGGTAGCGGCAAGCTCTTCATGCTCAAGGTCAAGGGCGATTCCATGATTGACGCCGCGATTTGCGACGGCGACTGGGTGGTTGTCCGCGAGCAGCACACCGCCGACAACGGCGATATCGTTGCTGCGCTGCTCGACGATGAGGCAACCGTGAAGGTGTTCCGTCAGGTCGACGGCCACACCTGGCTCATGCCGCGCAACGCCAACTACGAGCCGATTATGGGCGACCGCGCAACCGTCATGGGTAAGGTCGTCTCCGTGCTGCGCAGCCTCTAGAGACATAACGCTAAGCTCTTAGCTCTATATAAAAAATCACCCTGGTGATACGTGAATGTTCACGTATCACCAGGGTGATTTTTATATTTCAAAAGCAGATATCTCCAAAGCGGAGGGGGCGGCGCCGCCAGGACTGGAGCCCACCCGAGCTAACGATCAATACTCGCCGAAAGACGAGCCAGCGCACCGGTCACCGCCGCCTTATTCTGCGTCGACCACATCGGCGGCATCGCCTTCATCAAGAAACCACCGTAACGCTTGGTTGCCACGCGAGAATCCAGCACAGCCACCACGCCACGGTCAGACACCGAACGGATCAGGCGGCCTGCGCCCTGCGCCATACGAATCGCCGCATGGTGAGCAGAAACCGCCATAAAGCCATTACCGCGGTGACGGTTCACAGCCTCCGTACGAGCCTGCGCAATCGGATCATCCGGGCGCGGGAACGGAATACGGTCCATCACCACCAGACGGCACGAGTCGCCCGGAACGTCCACGCCCTGCCACAGGCTCATCGTGCCGAACAGGCACGAGTCGACGTCCTCGCTGAACTCCTCCACCAGAGCCTTGAGCGAAGACTCGCCCTGCAGAAGGATGTTCAGGTCGCTATGCTCGCGCATGTACTCGGCAGCACGCTCGGCGGCACGTTTCGAGGAGAACAGTCCCAGGGCGCCGCCCTCGGACGCCTCGCACAGCTCACGCAGGCGCTCCAATTGGCCCTCGTGCACGCCAAATCCCGGAGGCTTCAAATCCCCGGCAACGTACATGATGCCCTGCTTGCGGTAGTCGAACGGCGAACCCACGTCGATGCTCGTCCAGCGGGGCGCGCCCTCGCCCTGCAGTCCCAGGGCGCCAGCGGCAACATCAAAAGAGTCCCCCACCGTCAGGGTCGCGCTCGTCAAAATCACGGTGCGGTCAGCAAAGAGTCCGTCACGCAGCTGCAATCCAACGCTCAGCGGCGCAATGTTCAGGGTCGCAGGGTCGGTATCGGAAGCGGCAACATAGCGGCCGTTTTCCCAGCCGCCCTGACGAGAAATCCACAGCACATCCTGCTCGGCAGAAGCCTCCAGAATGCGGCTACTCATATCGTGTACCTCAGAGACACGCGAGCGCGCCATCTGCAGGCCGGCATCAACGTCCTGACCGTCCGGCTTGGTGTCGGACAGGGCGGTGCGGGCGGCATCATTCACCGCAGAAATCGCGGTCAAAAGGCGGCCGTCCAGGCCCTTCAGCAGACCCTCGGCAAGCCCCTCGAAAGCGGTCTCCAGGGTGCCTGCCGCCATTTCCAGGGCACCGGAATCAGCCTTCGAATGCTTCTTCACGCTACGCGCCGCGCGGCGAACCATCGCAACCGTCAAAGAACCAGACACCGCACCGGTCACGCGGTCCACCAGTTCATGGGCCTCGTCAATAATGACCGTCTTATGCTCGGGCAGAACCTTCATGCCCTCAAAAGCGTTAATCGCCAGCAGGGCGTGGTTCGTGATGACAATGTCAGCTTCAGCGGCACGGCTACGCGCCATCTCGCTAAAGCACTCCTCCACCAGCGGGCAGCGGCGACCCAAACACTCGGCGGCGCTCACCGACACCTGTGCCCAGGCACGATCAGAGACGCCGGGCTTCAGCTCGTCGCGGTCGCCGGTCTCAGTGCGGTCAGCCCACTCGCGCAGGCGCACCACTTCCTCACCCACGCGGGAGGTCGAAGAAGGCATGTCGAAGAGAGCATCCGGTTCGTCTTCCGGGTAGCCGCCCTCCAGCTTGTGCAGGCAGAGGTAGTTATTGCGGCCCTTGAGCAGAGCCACCTGCGCCTGCGACTCCGGGCACGGCTCCAGCGCTTGTAGAAGACGCGGAATATCGCGGTTCACGATCTGCGCCTGCAGAGCAAGAGTCGCCGTCGCAACAACAATCGGCTGGTCCGACTCCCCCACCCGCGCCAGGGCAGGCACCAGGTAGCCCAGGGACTTACCGGTACCGGTACCCGCCTGGACCAGCAGGTGACGCTGCAGTTCAAGAGCCTGCGCCACATGCGCCGCCATGGTGCGCTGACCGGCGCGGTTCTGACCGCCGGTGGCGGCAACCGCCTCATCCAGCAGGGTCAGGGCACCCTTTGCACCGGGCAGGGTCTCAAGCTCCTGCCCGGTGAATCGGGGGCCGTCGGTTGCGGGTGCGGTTCCCGGGGCGTTTTTGGGCGCGTTGATGCTCTCGGTCACGCTCATCCGCTCCTAGAGAGCCTCAGAGTTAGAGGGCTGTTCGGAAACAGAAGCGGTCGCTTCAGCCAGGGCGTGTGCCTCCGCAAGTTCCTCTTCCAGGACCTCCAGCAGGTCGCCCTCCAGCACATACTCGGACAGTTCGGAGGCGACATCCTCACGGACCAGAGCCACCACGAAGGTGCCGTCCGATACGAAATCGGTGCTCTTAATTTCGGCGTCCCACTCGTGCAGGCGCGAAATAATCTCACCGTGCGAGTACGGAATCAGCAGCTTCACCTCAATGGAGGGGCGCGGAATGGTGTCCGCGATCTTCTGCTTCAGCTCCTCAATGCCCTCACCGGTACGCGCCGAAACGATCACGTGCTCCGGCTCGCGCTGGCGCATACGCTCCAGCACGAACGGGTCAGCAGCGTCCGCCTTATTCAGCACAATGATCTCGGGGATATGGCGGGCGTCAACCTCCGCGATGACCTCGCGGACGGCACGAATCTGCCCCTCCGGGTCCGGGTGCGAAGCATCCACCACGTGCAGGATGACGTCAGCGTCAGCGACCTCTTCCAGGGTGGAGCGGAACGCCTCCACCAGCTGGGTCGGCAGCGAACGCACGAAACCCACCGTGTCAGAGAGGGTGTAGCCGATGCCGTCGGGGGTCTGCGCCTTACGGACGGTCGGGTCCAGGGTCGCAAACAGGGCGTTCTCCACGAGCACGCCGGCGTCGGTCAGGCGGTTCAGCAGGGAGGACTTACCCGCGTTCGTGTACCCGGCGATAGCCACCGAAGGCACGCGGTTACGGCGACGGTTCAGACGCTTCGTCTCACGCGCCGGCGCCATCGCAGCGATCTCACGCTTAAGCTTCGCCATGCGAGCGCGCAGGCGGCGGCGGTCCATCTCAATCTTGGTTTCACCGGGACCACGCGAACCGATACCCTCACCGGCTGCGGCACGGCCACCCGCCTGACGGGACAGGGACGCACCCCAACCACGCAGACGCGGCAGCATGTACTCCAGCTGAGCCAGCTCAACCTGCGCCTTACCCTCGCGGGATTTAGCGTGCTGAGCGAAAATGTCGAGAATCAGGGCGGTGCGGTCAATGACCTTGACCTTCACGATGTCTTCGAGGGCACGACGCTGCGAGGGAGCCAGTTCGGAGTCGACAATGACGGTGTCAGCGCCGGTCGCCTCCACAATGTCCTTGAGTTCCAGCGCCTTACCGGAGCCGAGGAAGGTGCCGGGGTCCGGCTTGAGGCGGCGCTGAACCAGGCCGTCCAGAACCTCGGAACCTGCGGTTTCAGCCAGTGCCGCAAGCTCACGCAGGGAGTTCTCTGCGTCCTCTACGGTGCCTTCAGTCCACAGACCAGCCAGCACCACGCGTTCCAGGCGCAGCTGGCGGTACTCGACCTCGGTGACGTCTTCAAGTTCGGTGGAGAGGTTCGCGATACGGCGCAGTGCGCGGCGCTCAGCGAGGTCTTCCTGGTCACCGTCATATTCGGAATGTTCGCGCTGAACGTCAGAAATTTCGCGCGCGCGAGTATCCAGCACACGGCGGCTATTGTTGCCGTGAGTGCTGGAAGAATTATCGCTGTGATGCGCGGTACCGGCGGCGTCATACGTCGTGACGGAGGCGGCGGCCTGGGAGCGGCCCAGAACGCGGTCTACGGTGCGGCGCAGCTGCTCATCACTGGGCAGCTTTTCGGTATCAGATACGGGGATGTTCTTAGAATTCATACGACTCTAATTCTACCGCCGTTGCCCGCATCAGGTAGGGGGTTCGGTCGTCTGTGCGCTCAGGGCGTGCAAGCTGCTGACCTGCCCCGTGCATTCTCTGCCCGTGTGCGGCGGGTTCTTGCCCTACCGGTACACTGGATAGCATGAGCGAGCAGCATTATTTCTCTGAAACCCCCGAGACCGAATTCAAGCCCCGCCCCGTGCAGGTGGAGCTTGCCGGCCGCAAGGTCACCGTCACCACAGCTAACGGCATTTTCAGCCCCTCCGGTATTGATAAGGGCACCGCTATTTTGCTGCAGGAAGCACCCGACCCGCAGGGCGAACGCATGCTCGACATCGGCTGCGGTTGGGGCCCCATTACCCTGACCCTGGCGATGCTCGCCCCGCAGGCGCAGGTGCACGCGGTGGATGTGAACTCCCGCTCCATTAGCCTGACCGAACGCAACGCCGCCGCTCTCGGCCTGTCCAACGTCACCGTGGGAACCCCCGAATCGGTTGACCCCGAACTGCGTTTTGACACCATCTGGTCGAACCCGCCGATTCGCGTGGGCAAGGAGGTTCTGCACGAGATCCTGCTGACCTGGCTGCCTCGCCTGGCGCCCGGTGGTGACGCCTACCTGGTGGTTCAGAAGAACCTGGGCTCCGATTCTTTGCAGAAGTGGATGGACGCGCAGCTTGGACAGCTGCACCCCGGCGAGTTTGAGGTGTCGCGCTATGCGACCTCGAAGGGCTTCCGTATTCTGCAGGTACACCGCTACGAGGACTAAAACCTCTGGCGCTATTTGCTTAAAACATAAAAGCGGCGGGTGTTTTCTGAATTT
>NZ_KV808305.1:27151-73513 GCF_001812205.1 Rothia sp. HMSC069C10 | reverse complement strand
CCGCTTTTGTCTATAAAATCTCTGGTCCAGGGCTGCCCGCTATTGCAGCCGACTATCGTAGCACGACGGTCGCAACCATCTGCGCCGGACCAGCCAGAACAACATGCTCCAGGTCATCCGGGCCCAGCACGAAAGTCACCGCGAGGGTACCGCCGGGCACATGCACCAGCCACTCATCCGGTGCTTCCTCGCCGCCCCAGAAACGGGTCGCAGCAGCAGCCGCACACGCGCCGGTACCGCAGGACAGAGTCTCGCCCACGCCACGTTCGTGCACGCGCATACGGATAGCACCCACCTGCGCGCCGCTCTCAACGTCCAGGTCGACCGGCACCACAAACTCAACGTTCGTACCGTTGACCGGGGCGGGGTTCACCTGAGGCAGGCTGTGCAGGTCCAGGCCGTCCAGCTTACCGTCGGAGCCGAGCATCACCACGGTATGCGGGTTACCCATCGAAATGGACAGGCCAGCACGCGGAGTCTTCAGGCCGCGAGCAGACACCAGGCAGTCCTCGCCACCCTCGCGGGCAGCGTCACCGTGAATGAAGCTCCACGGACCCATGTCAATCGCGTAGCCTTCTTCGGTGCGTGCGACGGTCTTCACGCCGGCGCGGGTACCGATCTTGACGGTCTCGCCCACCTCAAGCTCAATCAGGCCCTCAGTGCGCAGGTACTCCACGAACGCACGCACGCCGTTGCCGCACATCTCTGCGATAGAGCCGTCACCATTGCGGTAGTCCATGAACCAGACAGCGTCCGGGTGCTCCTCGAGCAGCTTCTGGCCCGCGCGGGAGGCGGTGCTGCGGGCAGCACGAATGAAGCCGTCCGCGCCGATGCCGAAGTGGCGGTCGCAGGCACGGGCTACCAGCTCGGGGGTGAGGGCAATTTCTGCGTTCTCGTCCGTCAGAAAAATGAAGTCGTTACCGGTGCCGTGACCCTTGGTGAGGGTCAGGCCTGCCAGCTCGCCCCAGATGGAAGGGTTCTCGCTCATATGCTGTCCTTAAGGTTGGTGACCTGTCCGTTTATGATTTTACCGCGCCGACCGACTCGACGAGGTATCTGTTCGGCTGCGGCTCGTTATTGTGGCTTATCGGGTGCTTTCGCGGATGATGGCTTCCGCTTCGTCGGCAAGGGTGGGTGAGAGCGCGTCCAGCCAGTGCACGCGCGGGTCCGCGCGGAACCAGGTCAGCTGGCGGCGTGCAAACTGGCGGGTGGCAATCGTCGTATCCTCAATCGCCTGCTCCACGCTGTAATCCTCATCTTCAAGGGCGCGGGCAAACTGCGCGTAACCAATCGCGCGGGAGGCGGTCTTCCCCTCCTGCAGTCCCTGCTCGTTCAGGGTGCGCACCTCGTCCAGCAGGCCGCGCTCATGCATCAGCTCCACGCGGCGGTGCAGACGCTCGTGCAACAGGGTACGATCCATATCCAGGCCAATCTGCACGCTCTCAGTCACGTACTCGCGCACCGGCATGAACGCCGAGAACGGGCGGCCCGTCACCTCGAACACCTCCAGCGCACGAATGATGCGGCGCTCATCCTTCACGCGCGCAGCCGACTCCGGGTCGACCTCCGCCAGGCGGGCGTGCAGAACACCAATACCCTCGGTACGCGCTTGCTCCTCCAGGCGCTCACGCACCCGCGCATCCGTGCCGGGAAACTCCAACCTATCCAGGGCGGCACGCATATACAGACCGGAACCACCCACCAGAATCGGGTAGCGGCCACGGCCACGGATCTGCTCAATCAGCTCACGGCTACGCCCCTGAAACTCCGCCACGGACGCCTCATCCCGCACGTCCATAATGTCCAGCAGGTGATGCGGAACGCCGCGCATCTCCTCCGCGGTGACCTTCGCGGTACCAATATCCATACCCCGGTAGAACTGCATAGAATCAGCGTTAATGCACTCACCGTTCAGGCGCAGAGCCAGCTCAATGGCGAGCGCGCTCTTACCGGTGCCGGTCGGGCCCACAATAGCGATAACGGGCAGAGTTTCGGAGATAGTCATGCGCCCCATTCTACCGGTTCCCTCACCCCCACTTGCGGTGGTGGCAAGAGCCCGAGGAACAGGGCGCATGATTCGTTATAGGTTTTAGGGGCGCAGACCGATGGTCGGCATGCCCAGGCCCACCGGCGCACCGGGCACCTGGGTGGTGCCGGTACCGCAAGAGTCAGCTTGGGAACGGTCCCACGCGTCACCGGCGCGGGTGCGGCGCAGCTGGTACTGCTCGGCGGTCGGGTCAGAAATCAGGTGGAAGGAACCAGCCTCGGTAATAGGCACGGTGACCATATCGCCGGGGCGGGGAATCTCGCAGCCCTCGGGCACCGAGAAATGCACGAGGCGCTGGTCCGGGCCACGACCGGAGAGGCGGTGAGTCTGCTCAGCCTTACGACCTGCCTCCGCAACGACCATCAGCTCAACGGTCTTACCGAGCTGCTTGCGGTTCTCCTCACCGGCGATACGGTCCTGTAGGGCAATCAGACGCTCGTAGCGTTCCTGCACGACCTCCTTCGGAATCTGGTTCTCCATGGTCGCCGCCGGGGTGCCGGGGCGGATCGAGTACTGGAAGGTGAACGCGGAGGAGAAACGAGCCTGCTCCACAACCTTCAGAGTGTCCTGGAAGTCCTCTTCAGTCTCGCCGGGGAAGCCCACAATGATGTCGGTGGTAATCACGGCGTTCGGGATGCGCTCGCGCACCTTGTCCAGAATGTTCAGGAACTTCTTGGAACGGTAGGAGCGGCGCATGTCCTTGAGCACCTTGTCGGAGCCGGACTGCAGCGGCATGTGCAGCACGGGCATGACGTTCGGGGTCTCCGCCATCGCGTCAATCACGTCGTCGGTGAACATTGCCGGGTGCGGGGAGGTGAAGCGTACACGCTCCAGGCCCTCAATCTCACCGCAGGCACGCAGCAGCTTGGAGAACGCCTGGCGGTCGCCGAACTCCACACCGTAGGAGTTCACGTTCTGGCCGAGCAGGGTCACCTCAATAGCGCCATCATCGACCAGCGCCTGAACCTCAGCGAGAATGTCGCCGGGGCGGCGGTCCTTCTCCTTACCGCGCAGAGACGGCACGATGCAGAAGGTGCAGGTGTTGTTACAGCCAACCGAGATGGACACCCAGCCGGAGTACACGTGGTCGCGCTTAGTCGGCAGGGTGGAGGGGAAAACTTCGAGGGATTCGAGCAGTTCTGCCTGCGCCTCGTGGTTGTGGCGGGCACGCTCCAGCAGGGTGGGGAGGGCACCAATGTTGTGGGTACCGAACACGACGTCCACCCAGGGTGCCTTCTCAATGATGGCGTCCTGGTCCTTCTGCGCCAGGCAGCCGCCCACAGCGATCTGCATGCCCTTGTGGGCGCGCTTGACCGGTGCCAGCTGACCGAGGTTGCCGTACAGGCGGTTGGAAGCGTTTTCGCGGACCGCGCAGGTGTTGAAAACCACCAGGTCGGGCTGGGTGCCTTCCTCAGCGCGAACGTAGCCGTTAGCCTCCAGCAGGCCGGACATTCGTTCGGAGTCGTGCACGTTCATCTGGCAGCCGAAAGTGCGCACTTCGTAGGTGCGGGGGCTGGTTTCGGGGGTCTGGGCGGAATCGCTGAGGGTCGAAGTCATGCCCTATAGGGTATCCGATAGGGGATAATGGCTCTATGCAGGTTTCCCTTAGTAGTAACTTTCCGGCTCTGTCACCGAACGATTCTTCCGCCCCCGCCCCTGACGGGGAGCTTCTAAACACCCTCATCGAGGAGGCGATTGCCGCCTACTCCCCCGTGCCGCCTCAGGCGAGCGCCGATTCTGCCTCGATGCGTCAGAACCTGATGCAGCTGCTCTGCTGGGCGCATTCCCTGGAGCAGGTGGCTGGGCGCACGGTTGAGCGCGTGCAGATTCTGGGTACCGGTATGCGTTCCGTTGTGGTGCGTGTGGCGTATGAGCCTGCGGCCGAGTCTGCCCAGTCTTTCGAGTCTGCACAGTCTTTGCCGACCTCGATTATTGTGAAGCGTTACCGCCGTAAGGATTCGACGGTGAACGCGGGCGGTTTCGGGTACCTGCGTGAGCGCTACGGTTTGGAAGCGCTGAACCAGCAGGTTCCGGGTCTGTTCCCGCAGCTTTACGGTGCGGATGCTGAACTGCGCGTGCTGGCACTGGAGGATGTGAGCGACGGAACCGTGGAGGGCGAGCAGTATTCGGTCGCCCACGCCCTGCTGGAGGGCACCGAGGAGCAGGCGCTGGATGCGCTGAACTACTACATTGAGGCGTACCGTTCCCTTGCCGCCAGCGGCATTATGGGTGAGGCGGTCGAGGATTACCGCCTGAACCTGGCGCGTGCCGACCGCAAGGCGCAGTTCCCGGGTGCTATCGCCTCGCCGGGACTGGCTGAGCGCGGCTTGAAGAAGCTGTACGGTGTGGCTGATGAGGCGCGCGCACCCGAGCAGGGTGCTGACTCTAGCCCCGTCTCTGCCTCCGCTGAGCATGAGGATGCGCCCGTTCTTCCCGCCGCAGTTGAGGAGCTGTCCTTCCGCTTCCGCCGTGTTCTGCAGCCCTTCTTCACCAAGCGCCCGCCCGTGCCCGAGCAGTTCAAGCTCAACCGTGGACGTGTCTATATGCTCTCGTCGGGCGATTTTTCGCCGCAGAACGTGCTGATTGGTTCAGCGGACGGCGCGCAGGTGCGCATGGTCGATGCGGAAGGCACCTGCCTGCACCACCGCGGCTTCCCCTTCGTTGAGGCGATGCTGGGCTTCCCCTCCTCGCCGGAGTACCCGCGCTACCGAGTGGACCGCAAGAAGGCGCTACCGGCGCTGTACTCTGCACTCTTTGAGGACGCCCCGCTGGATGAGCACCTGGCGGAGGATTTGGCGGTGTGCACGGCGGTGACCGTGTGCGCCCTGTTGGAGCTGTACTTTTCTTCGGCACGTTCCGATCTGTTGCCTCGTATTCGCCGTGAGGGTGCGCAGCTGATGCGCTTGCTGTTGGAGATCGCCGGTTCTCAGGATGCAACCCTCGCCGAGTTCGCGAACCGTCTGGGGGCCGTTGAATAAGCAGCAGAGTAAACAGCGGATATAGCCTTCGACAAGGCTTTTTATAAGGATCAAAAACGTAAAGGGTGAGCCCGCCACAGAGTGTGTCTGTAGCGGGCTCACCCTTTATAGTGCCTATTTTCTCGGTCACCCCGGCATGGGTCTATCCGTGCGTGCGGAATGTATTACTTCGCTCTCTACCAGAGCTCGTCCTCTGCACCGTAGGCGGCGAGTTCCTCACGAATCACCGACATCGACACCGAGGAGGAGTACCCGCGGCGAGCCAGCATCCCCAGCAGTCGGCGAGTCACCCTATCCTTTTCAGCGCGGTCGCTCAGATCCATGCCGGGGCGCAGCTTCTTACGCACCAGATCGGCGGCGTCCTCACGTTCCTGCTCGTCGGTGCGCTGAGCCAGGGCATTCTCCGCCTCTTCACCGCGCACCCCGCGTTCAGCGAGCTCACGGCGCAGCGCGGCGCGGGAGAGCTTCTTGGTGCGGCTCTTCTGCGCCACAAAGCTTTGGGCGTATTCGGCGTCGTCAATGAGTTTTGCCGCCTCGAACTTATCGAGCAGCGGCTCAATGAGCTCCGCATCGAATCCTTCTGCCTGCAGCTTCTTACGCAGCTGACCTCGGGTTTTTGCCGAATACGCCAGCTGGTTGTACACGATGGTTTTAGCGCGCGTGTAGGGGTCGGTTTCTTCCGCGGCCCGGGCGGCACGCACCTTCTGCTTCCAGGAAGGCACGTTGCTTTCCGACGGTAAGGAAACCTGTCTCATCTGAGAGCCGCCCGGTTGGGAACCGCGTGCTCGAGAATCATCCTTTGGGGATCCAGCCGAAGCGGCACGGCGCTTTCCGGTACCGACACCCTGCGCCTCCTCCTCGGCAATACCGCGGATGAGTGCTTCTTCGGCGGGGGTGAGTTCTTCGTTCAAGCTACTTCCCTCCCTAAATAGGTTGCTCCCCGAGCCGCGGCCCGCAGGACTCTTGCGGGTTTCCTCGTCGTCACTTCGAGCCCCAAAGGCGGGCGCGTAGGGCGAACGGCTCCGCATTTTCTCTTGCTGCACCGCGCTCATGCGGCGGAACCCACGCTTGTAGTCGGTGTTCTTGGAGGCACGCGAAGATTTGCGTTTCTTCTGCTTATCCCGCTGAGCGGCTTGCCTCTCGATCTCTTCCTTCTCTTCGGCAGTGAGCCCCGATCCGATGGAGGCGGCACCCGCTCGACTCATGCGCCCCGCCGCCATAGGGCGCGGCTCGGCACCGCCGGGGGTGAAGGCACGAGCGGGCGCTTCGTCAATGGAGACGGCGGGCAGGTTCGGGTCAACGAGCAGGCTGCGGCGCGGGGATTCACTACCTTCCTCAGAACTGCCATCTTCAAAGTTGGCGGGCACAGCCTGCAGGGGCAGCTCGGGTACGCGGAACTCCCCGGCGTAGTCGCCGCCGTTATCGCGGGCGATGCTTTCTTCAACAAAGCCGTGCGCGGCGGGGTGCCAGTCCGGGAACTCCTCAGCGGCTACCGAATCCGCGGTCCTGTTCCGCACCCACTTTTTGGGTGCAGCCTTTTCGGTCTGCCGCGCTTTCTGCGCAGGCTTTTGGGGAGAGGCTTTTGCGGGCGCGGGCTTCTCCGCTTCTGCGGGTGCCGCTTCGTCTGAGGGCACCCACCCCGCGTACTCTGCTTCAGGGTAGGGAGGCTCGTCCAGATACGGGGGCTCTTCCGAATACGGTGGTTCGTCCTCGTACGGGGGCTCTTCAAGACTCGGAGGCATCTCCGGGTACGACGGTTCTACCGCCTGCGGCACAGCGGGCACGGGCTCCAGAACAGCAGAGGTAGACTGCGGCACCTCCCAGTTGAGGGTGGGCTCCGCCAGGGCGGCGGGCGCCTCAAAATTGAGCGCCTCGAAGCCGCCAACTTCAACCGGCGGGGCAGCGGGCTCAAACGAACCAGGAGTTTCAAAGGAAATAGACGCTGAGAATACAGCGTCACCAAGAGCCGAGGAACCGAAGTGCGGTTCGGTCGCATCCAGCGCCGCAAAACCGGCGTCGCCGTCACGCGCGCTGTTTTGCGCATGCTCTTCATGACCGTGCTGTTCCGTTATGCGCTGCTCCGTCATGTTCAGTTCCTCCTCTCCCCTGTGTTGGCTCGCTTGATGACCCGTGCGCCGGGCTATACGGCGCTCCCCCATTGTAACGAGGCGTTGTCCCGGCACCCGCTGGTACTTCATGTAACGCGCTTTCCGTTAACGACAGATTGCCGTGCACCGTGCGGAATGCACAGCACACGGCAATCAGTCGTGGCGTTAGCAAGAAGCTACGCGGGCCGGATTAGAACTCCTCAGCCAGCTCGTCCAGCGGGTCGTTGCCCTCGGACTCAGCGGCTGCCTGCTCGTCAGCTTCTTCCTCAATGATGCCCAGCTTCACCAGAACCTTGTACTGCAGTTCCTCGGTGAGCTCGGGGTTGTCCTTGAGCAGCTTACGAACGTTCTCGCGGCCCTGGCCCAGCTGCTCACCGTCGTAGGTGAACCATGCGCCGGACTTCTTGACGATGTCGTTCTCCACCGCCAGGTCAAGGATGCCGCCCTCAACGGAGATGCCCTCACCGTAGAGGATGTCGAACTCAGCCTGCTTGAAGGGCGGAGCCATCTTGTTCTTCACGACCTTGGCGCGGGTGCGGTTACCGATCGGGTTAGCGCCGTCCTTGAGGGTCTCAATGCGGCGGATGTCGATACGGACCGAAGCGTAGAACTTCAGCGCCTTACCACCGGTGGTGGTTTCGGGGGAGCCGAAGAAGACACCAATCTTCTCACGCAGCTGGTTGATGAAGATTGCGGTGGTGCCGGTTGCGGAGAGGCGACCGGTAATCTTACGCAGAGCCTGGCTCATGAGGCGAGCCTGCAGACCCACGTGGGAGTCACCCATGTCGCCTTCAATTTCGGCGCGGGGTACCAGCGCGGCAACGGAGTCGACGACCACGATATCAACGGCGCCGGAACCAACCAGCATGTCCATGATTTCCAGTGCCTGCTCACCGGTGTCGGGCTGAGAGACCAGCAGCTGGTCGATGTCCACGCCCAGCTTTGCCGCGTAGATCGGGTCCAGTGCGTGCTCGGCGTCGATGAACGCTGCCACGCCGCCTGCCTTCTGAACGTTCGCTACCGCGTGCAGTGCGACGGTAGTCTTACCGGAGGACTCGGGACCGTAAATCTCGATGACGCGACCGCGGGGCAGACCGCCAATGCCCAGAGCTGCATCCAGAGCGATAGCGCCGGTGGAGATAACCTCGGTCTTGGTGGTTTCCTTATCACCCAGGCGCATGACTGCACCCTTGCCGTAGTTCTTGTCGATCTGTGCCATCACGGCTTCAAGTGCCTTGGCGCGGCCCTCTTCGGGAACGCGAGCTACGCTCTGAGACTTGGTGTTCTTAGCCACGGTAGTACCTCGTTCTTTGTGTTGTCAGTGGTTGACGGGAGTAATGTTTCTTCGGAATCGGTGGGACTCGTAATCGAGACCTTGAAGGTTTTGGCCTACCGGTTCCTTCTGAGACTACTCTAGGGTCACAGCCTGACAGGATAAGGCCATTTTTTAAAATCTGTGGAAAACTTTGAAGATTTTTCCGAAAAATTCCTGATGTGGAAAAGTCTAGCACGAGTCGAACAAAATTACGACCCAGTTTCGAATGAATCGGATAGGGTTTCGGCATATATTTTCGAAAAACCCCGGAATCCCGGCTAATTATTCGAAAATACCGCCCGCACGAGCGCTCATACTCGAACAAACGGCAGGGCTCGAACAAACCCGACGCACGCGCCAGAAAACTCCAGCCCCGCTACTTAACGCAGCGGATCCTTATCCGGACCCAAACGGCGCTCCTGCGGAATCTCCTGCTCCTCGCAGATCGCAAGCCACACATCCTTCGGGTTAACCCCCTGGTCCAGCGCCTCCGCAGCGGTCACATGCCCCAGAGAGCCCAGCACCAAGTCCCGCGCCAGCACCGGCGCATACCCGGCACCGAACTCATACTCCATGCATGCCCAAAATTCGCTCAGCTTCACAAGCACTCCTTACGCTTCACCGCTAGTTCGCTTCATAATTCGTCACATCACCCCAGAACTAGTCCAGAGTAAACCCAAGAATAAGCGATGCCGCACATCCACCTTACGGGGATGCACGGCATCGCTTCACGTTTAGCGCGGCATGTGCCGCCTCGCATTACTTCGAGAGAACGTAGTAATCGCTCTTGTACTGCTCAGACATCTCAGCCGGAACAGTATCCGGAATCTGAACGCCCTCGAGAACCGCCATACGGTCGGCAACCTCACGCAGCATCTGGGACATCGGAATATCCAGAGCCTGGCAAATCCACGCCAGCAATTCGGAGGAAGCTTCCTTCTGACCGCGCTCAACTTCGCTCAGGTAACCGAGGGAAACACGGGCACGCTGGGAAACCTCACGCAGGGTGCGGCCCTGACGCTGACGAACATCGCGAAGAACCTCACCGATTGCCTGTCGCAGGGGAACAACCTTAGCTTCCTCAACGACCGGGGCGACCTGTCGGGGGGTCTCCTCGATTTCCTTCCACTTAGTAATGCCATTAATCGATACGCGCTGCTTAGCCATGAGCTTCTATATCACTTTCCTGAGTAGGTATTCCCGACCTGCGGGACTGTACAGAGTTAAGCCTAACTGATTTTTGGAGCGTGAGCTAGGGGCCCCGCCATTTTCGTCCTCTTCTTATGGCTTGTATCTATTCAAACAGGCGAACCTATGCCTTTATTCCTGCGGAGCTGAAAGAACCCTGTGAATATATTTGAACCGTATTTTTTTAGGTAGGCGCCGCACAGACGACGACACAGCCGTTCCAGGCACCGCACAGCCCAGCCCTAGCACGCTACGCCAGCTCGTCCTTCAGAACCCCACCGGCACCACCGCGCACCGCACGTGCCAGCAAAGCAATCGCATCCGCGCTCGCCGCCGCACGAATCTGCGCGCGATCCCCTGAATAGTGGCGCTCAAACACCTCAGAACCACCCGGGGAACACACACCGATATAGACCGTGCCCACCGGCTGACCATCCGCAGGATCAGGACCGGCAACACCCGTGGTCGACACCGCATAATCGGCACCGCACACACGCGCCGCACCGACCGCCATCTGCACCGCCACCGCAGGATGCACCGCACCCTCACGCGCCAGCAGCTGAGCGTCCACGCCCAGCACCTGAGCCTTCACTTCGTAGGCGTAGGAAATCACGCCGCCACGGTAATACGCGGATGCGCCCGGCACCGTACAAATCGTGCCGCCAACATCCCCGCCGGTCAGCGACTCAGCCGTCGCCACCTGCACCGGGCCTTCCTGGGAGGCACGCAACCGCACCGCATCGCGCAGCAGCAGCGCCGCCGCCTCCGGGGTGCCGGAGAAAACCTCAGCGGAGGAAAGCCCAGCGGACAGAGCATCTTCAAGTACGAGGGGAACCATCATTCTCTCCTTTCAGCGGCGCACCGCCGCCCGAACCTTACGCGGTACACACCGCACCGCAGGTACAGCGAAGGGGAGCAGCACACGCCACTCCCCTCGCCTCTAGTTACCGCCGCCCTGGGAGGCCTGAGCCTGCAACCAGTTACGACGCAAAATATACGCATCACGCACATACACCAGACCGGTCCACACGGTAATCGCGGTGACCGCGCCCATCAGAACCCAACCCGGAATCAGCCAACCGATACCCAGCTGCCCCAGCGGCAGAAGCATCAGCACCAGCGCCACCGTCTGCAGCACGGTCTTAATCTTGCCGCCCTTACTAGCGGCCATCACACCGTACTTAATAACGAACAGACGCATGATCGTAATGCCCCACTCGCGCAACAGAATCACAATCGTGACCCACCACCACAGCTCACCCAGCGCCGACAGCACAATGAACGCCGCGCCAGTGAGGAACTTATCGGCAATCGGGTCAGCAATCTTACCGAAGCTCGTAATCAAGTTACGCGAGCGCGCCAGGTAGCCGTCCGCCCAGTCCGTGAGCATGGCAAGAATGAAAATAATCCACGCGAGCCAGCGGTGCGTCGGATCAGCGGCACCAAAGGTACCGCCCGCGACTAGGGCAACGATGAAGAAAGGAACCGCAATAATACGCAGAACCGTCAACACATTCGGCACGTTCCAGTTCGAAGGCTTCGCTGTGCTGACCGCACCGGCGGGTGCGGAATTGCGAGCTTCACTCATATCGGCTCCTTACGGGTAGATGGCTTTCGACGGTGAGAGACCGCATACGCACCGACACCTAATCGTATCGGGGGTACGCAAACACCCCGTACCGTCCATTATACGTGTGCCGTAGCAGACATCACGGGGACGATACGGGGTGTATGTCGCGAGTTCACCCAGCCGAGTGGACTCAGCCGAATGGATAGGGCACTGAAGGGCTAACGGCCGGTCAGCTGCCAGGCGTCCTCCGAGCCATCATCATCGGGCTCATCGAAATAGTCGGTGACCGCCTCGCCCGGGTCCACCGCGTTCGCGTACGGGTCGGCAGCCGGAGGCTCCTCACCGCGAATACGCGCCAGGGTCGCCTGCAGGTCATCCGGGCGGATGAGCACCTCACGTGCCTTCGAGCCCTCCGAGGGGCCCACCACGCCCTGCGACTCCAGCAGGTCCATGATGCGGCCAGCCTTCGCGAAGCCCATGCGCAGCTTACGTTGCAACATCGAGGTCGAACCGAACTGGGTCGTAATCACAATCTCCGCCGCCTGTAGCAGATCATCGAGGTCATCGCCGATTTCCTCATCAATCTGCTTCTTCGCGGCAGAGACCATCACGTCCTCACGGTAGATGGTCGGCGCCTGCTTCTTCACGTGCTCAACCACGGCGTGAATCTCAGATTCAGACACCCACGCACCCTGAACACGCATCGGCTTCGAGGCACCCATCGGCAGGAAGAGCGCGTCACCCTGACCGATCAGCTTCTCAGCGCCGGGCTGATCCAGCACCACGCGAGAGTCAGTGACCGAGGAGGTCGCAAACGCCATACGAGACGGAACGTTCGCCTTAATCAGACCGGTCACCACATCCACCGACGGACGCTGGGTCGCCAGCACCAGGTGAATACCCGCCGCACGCGCCAGCTGCGTAATACGAACAATCGCCTCTTCCACGTCACGCGGAGCGACCATCATCAGGTCGGCGAGCTCGTCAACAATCACCAGCAGGTACGGGTACTCGTGCACCGTGCGCTTGCTACCGGGATCGGGCTGAACCTTACCCTCACGCACCGCTTTGTTGAAATCGTCCACGTGCTTGTAGCCGTAGTGGGCGAGGTCGTCGTAACGGGCGTCCATCTCACGAACTACCCACTGAAGAGCCTCAGCAGCCTTCTTCGGGTTCGTAATGATGGGCGTAATCAGGTGCGGAATACCCTCATAGGCGGTCAGCTCCACACGCTTCGGGTCAACCATCACCAGGCGCACCTGGTCGGGAGTTGCACGCATCAGAATCGAGGTGATCATCGAGTTCACGAACGAAGACTTACCGGCACCGGTCGCACCAGCGACCAGCATATGCGGCATCTTCGCGAGGTTCGCCAGCACGAAGCCGCCTTCAACGTCCTTACCCACACCCATGACCATCGGGTGCTGGTTCGCGTGAGCCTGCGGGGAACGCAGCACATCACCCAGGGCAACGGTCTCACGGTCCGTATTCGGAATCTCAATACCGATTGCGGACTTACCCGGAATCGGGGACAGAATACGAACATCCGGGCTCGCCACAGCGTACGCAATGTTCTTGCTCAGCGCCGTCACACGCTCCACCTTCGTGGCGGGACCCAGCTCAATCTCGTAACGGGTCACGGTCGGGCCACGCGAGAAGCCGGTGACCTGCGCATCCACCTTGAACTGCTCCAGCACGTTCGTCAGAGCCTCAACCACGTGCTCGTTAACTTCGGAGGATTCCTTAGCGGGCGGGCCGGAAACCAGCATTTCCTCCGAGGGCAGCACGTACGCGCCGCGGGAGGACTGCACAATCTGCTCACCGCGTGCCTGCTCGGTGGTCGCCACCTGAGTATTGTTCTGCAGCGGGCGGGATGCGCCAGCCTCGGGCGCTCGCGAAGCCGCGGGAGCCGCGTTCTTCGAGTGCGCGCCGGGCGAGTGCATGCGGGTCGGAATCGGAGGCTGAGCGGCAGGAGCCTGGGAAGCGGAAGCCGGGACGGCGGGCTGGTTCACTACCTGGTGAGGCTTGGTCTGCGGTGCAGCTTCCTCAGCGGCGCCGAAGCCGTCGTACGCCTCAACGTCAAAGAGGGGCTCTTCACCCGGGATACGGTTCACGCGACCGTTCGCCACGGCAGCGCGCTGCACCTGGTCCAGGCGGGCTGCAGGCGCATCCGACGCCTCAACGTCGAAGAGGTCAGGGCTGCTCGAATAAGCGCTGTTCTGCGCAGAAGCACCCTGGGCGGACGCACCCTGCGCAGCCGGTGCCTGGTTGAGGCGACCGGGCAGACGGGACAGGCGGTTCGGCTTAGCCGCCGGGCGCGTCTGCTGAGCGGATCCCTGCGCAGAATCCTGTGCAGAGTCCTCCGACTGTACCGGCATCTGCGTGGTCTCCGGGTGAGTCTCATCCACCACGGCGCTCACGAATGCTTCATCACCGGCGTACTCGTCCAGGGAAGAATCGGTCGACACAACGGGAGCAATGCCCAACCAGCCGCGCAGACGAGCGAACAGGCCGCCAGACTTCTGAGGCGTGCGTGCCGGCTTCTCATCGTCACCGTACAGGTAGCTGCGGTCATGCTCCTCAGCGTTCAGGTCCACGGTCTGAGTCGCATCCGAAGGGCTGTCCTTAACGGAGGTTCGAGTCGTGCCGTTCGGCTTCTCACCCAGAGCCAGACCGACCAGGTGCAAAGTACGCGGCACCACCTGACGAATCGGGGTATTCGTCAGAACCATCAGACCGGCAATACCCAGTAGCAGGTGAATCAGAATCTCAACGAACGCAATACCACTGCTCACACGCACAATGGGGGTGCCCAGCAGCACGCCAGCCACGCCACCACCAGCCCAGACGGCATCAAAACCATCCGCGAAGGTCGGGTGACCCGCATGGCGAGCAAAGAACAGGGAAGTCGCCACCAGGATGATGAAGGAGCCCAACGCCACGCGGTTATTACGTTTAATCAGGTCGGGCCCACGGAAAATGCACCACGCCATGATGAGGCAGAGCACCGGGATCAGCAGGGCGCCCTGACCGAAAATGCCGCCCAGCATGGTGTGCCAGGCGTCCAGGGGCGCACGCAACAAACCGAGGGAGGTGTGGGCACGCCAGTTGTACCACTCCACCCCGGCGCTAATCAGGCCGAACAGCAGGATGGTGAGCGCGCCGCCGTCACGGCGGTCTTCGGGCGCAAGGTCGGTGCGCACCGCGCCAATGGAGCGGAAGAGCCCACCGATAGCGTGAGCGATGCTCAGCCAGACGGAGGAGATAGCGCCCGCTACAGGGTTCGCCGCGTTGGCACCGCGCTGGGCACCGCCTCGGGAGGTGGTGCGCTTGCGGGTGGTCTTCTTAGTGTTTGCTTTAGTAGAGGTCGTATTACGACCCTTCGTGGTCCGTGGAGCCATACCTTTTAGGGTATCAACCTTCCCGTTAATGTACCGATTCTTTCGTTATCAGTGAGCTAAAAAGTGCGCCCCGCCCGGTGCCTATAGAGGTGTTGATAGGGCACTGATGAGGCACTTCTCCCCTACTGCGGTCGCGCTTACGCAGCTTTTCGCGTAGCTTTCGCGCATACATTCGGCAGATACACGGCAGGCGGGGCCGACACCAAGTATCGACCCCACCTTTTCGCTATGCCAGGCAGTTAGCCTCGCGCAGAGTATTAGTTCTTCGCAGCCTTCGAGGTGTTCTCAACGACCACGGGAACAATCATGGGCTTGCGGCGCAGACGGCGAGAAATCCAAGCACCGATGGTGCGGCGCACAATCTGCTGCAGCTGCTGCACGGTGTGCACCTTCTCGGGTGCGCGGTGCAGAGCATCTTCCAGAGCGGCGGTAATCTTCGGAACAATCTCGTCAAAGACCGAGTCGTCCTCAGCGATACCGCGAGCGTGAATATCCGGGCCGGTCACCACGCGCTTGGTGGCACGATCCACCACGGTCACGATGGACACGAAGCCCTCTTCACCCAGGATGCGGCGGTCCTTCAGATCGCTCTCGGTGACCTCACCGACAGAGCGGCCGTCAACGTACAGGTACTCGCAGGGAACCTCGCCCACCACGGACGCCACGCCATCGCGCAGATCCACGACGGTGCCGGACTCGCAGAGCAGCACGTTCTTCTTCGGAACGCCGGTCTCCATCGCCAGGTCACCGCTAGCAATCAGGTGGCGAACCTCACCGTGAACCGGCATAACGTTCTTCGGCTTGAGGATGTTGTAGCAGTACAGCAGCTCACCCGCGGCAGCGTGACCGGAAACGTGAACCTTCGCGTTGCCCTTGTGCACCACGTTAGCGCCCAGCTTCATGAGGGCGTTAATGATGCGGAAGACACTGGTCTCGTTACCGGGAATCAGCGAGGAGGCGAGCACCACGGTGTCGCCGGGCTCAATCTGAATCTTGTGGTCACCGTTCGCCATGCGCGACAGTGCCGCCATCGGCTCGCCCTGCGAACCGGTGCACATCATCACGATCTGGTCGGGGCGGTAGTCGTCAACCTTCTTCAGGTCCACCAGCACGTTAGCGGGGACCTTCAGGTAGCCCAGCTTCTCGGCAATGGTCATGTTACGCACCATGGAGCGGCCCACGAGCACGACCTTGCGGCCACGCTCAGCGGCTGCGTCCAGCACCTGCTGCACGCGGTGAACGTGCGAAGAGAAGGACGCCACAATGATGCGGCCGCTTGCGTCACGGAAAATGTTCGACAGCACCGGACCGATGTGCTTCTCGGTCGGGGTGAAGCCGGGAACCTCAGCGTTGGTGGAGTCCGGCAGGAACAGGTCCACACCCTCCTCGCCCAGGTGAGCAAAGTGGCGCAGGTCGGTGATGCGGCCGTCCAGCGGCAGCTGGTCCATCTTGAAGTCACCGGTGTGCAGAACCTTGCCTGCCTTGGTGCGGATGTAGACAGCCAGCGCATCCGGAATCGAGTGGTTCACAGCAACGAACTCACACTCGAACGGACCGAAACGCTCCACCTGGTGCTCCTTCACCGCGAGGGTGTAGGGCTTGATGCGGTGCTCGGCGAGCTTTGCCTCAACCAGCGCCAGGGTCAGTTCGGAACCGACCAGGGGGATGTCGGGGCGGCGGCGCAGCAGGTAAGGAACCGCGCCGATGTGGTCCTCGTGGCCGTGGGTCAGCACCATGGCGACCACGTCGTCCAGACGGTCGACAATGTAGCTAAAGTCGGGCAGGATCAGGTCCACGCCGGGCTGGGACTCTTCGGGGAAGAGCACGCCGCAGTCAACAATCAGCAGCTTGCCGTTGATTTCGTACACGGTCATGTTACGACCGACTTCGCCCAGGCCGCCCAGGGGCACCACGCGCAGGGTGTCCTTCTTCAGGCGGGGAGGGAGGGGAAGATTCGCTTCAAAGACGCTCATCGTGTGTCTCCTCTTTCTTCTATGTTTTCTTGTGATGTCTGTGATTCGTAGGCGACGCTTCGTACCGCATGCGCTCCCGCCGGTTCGGCTCTCATATGCCGAGGAGGTGGGGTGCTGCCGGTGCGTCCAAATCACCGAAAGTATTCAAAAGTATTGGGGGCGTACTGCGCGGGTGCCTCTACCTAAGCTGGGCCCCTGTCTGAGTGGTGGGCCGAATCATCGACGGTAAACCGCGGCAATACGCCAGAGCGGACCCCTCACCCATTGCTAGGTGTGGAGTCCGCATCCGTTGGCTACATCATGTGCCCCAAAAATGGGGTGTGACGGTAGCCGAAGTCCTCTATATATACGCTCCCCGCACTATTGCGTGCGTCGGGTAGGCGTCAAAGTTTAGGAGTTCTTCAGGGTGTGAGCGATGCTCGAGGAGAGCAGGTCAACTCGCATAGCCTGGGCAACCTCCGGTTCGGAGAGTACGTGCGGCAAGCGAACGACGGGCTCATCCAGCACACCCTGCCAGGAGAGAATTTCCTTGGCGGCAACGCAACCGGGGGCACGGCCCATGGTTGCTCGGACAATCGGAGTCAGTTCCAGGTGAAGACGCTGCGCCTCCACCAGGTCCTGTGCAACGACAGCATCAATCAGGGCACGGAAGAGTGCGGGTGCCACATGTGCGGTCACCGAAACGAGGCCGACGGCACCCATTGCCATCCAGGGAAGGGTCAGTCCGTCGTCGCCGCTGTAGTAGTGCAGGTCGGTGGTTGCCATGACCTCGGTTGCGGCACCGAAGTCTGCCTTGGCGTCTTTCACCGCTACAATACTATCAATTTCTGCAAGGCGACGGTAGGTTTCGGGTGCGATGGGGATGCCCGCACGACCCGGAATATCGTAAAGCATGACGGGGGTCTCAGTTGCTTGAGCAACGGTCGCAAAATGGGCGTAGACACCCGGCTGAGTCGGCTTGTTGTAGTACGGGGTCACGACCAGCAGGCCGTCCACACCAATCTTTTCGGCACGGTGCGCCAGCTCAATGGTGTGCGCGGTGTCGTTCGAACCAACACCGGCAATAATCTTCGCGCGAGAACCGACGGTATCCTTCACAATCTGGAAGACGCGCTCGTTCTCGTCATCGGTCATGGTGGAGTATTCACCGGTGGTACCGCAGACCACCAGACCATCGTGGCCGTTCTCCACAAGGTAGTTCGCCAGGTCTGCGACCTGCTTTTCATCAACGGAGCCGTCCTTCGCGAAGGGGGTCACCATTGCGGTCAGGAGGCGACCGAAGACGGGTTCAACAAAAGTACCGGGGTTCGAAAGGTTCTCAGACATATGTCCAGAGTACGCCCGAAATGCAGATTTTTCCGTTAGAACGCATAAGTTTTCATGCGTGTTCTACTATTCGGACTCTTTCAAACCCGCGGTACTTCCACGAGAGCCTATGAAACCGGGCACATAGCCTCGGCGTTATCAGTCTCATACCGAAAATAAATGTGGCATTGACTAGGGATCGCAGGGTCAGAGCCTAACGCATGCCCTTCGCCTGACCGCCCGAACGCAACGCCCACGCGTTGCGCATCGCCGCACGGGCACGCTTGCGTTCACCACCGGCATCGTACATGCACGCCAGGTTGAACCACGCCTTCCAGTTCTCGGGGTCCTGCTCAACCGCCGCCGCAAAGCCTTCAAACTCCACCGCCGCCGCCTCACGGTCCACACGACCGGAGGGGGTGCGCGGCAGGGTATCCTCCGCCAGCTCACCCGAAGCAGCCAACTCCTGAGCCATACGCTGAATACGAGCACCGAAAAGCACCTCACGCACCAGCGCCCACGCACCCAGAATCGGCAGCAAAATCATACCCGCGCCAAGCACAATGCCAGCCACCGAACCGGAGGTGAGCATCACGAACCCCTGCTGCGCAATGTGTACCAGGTACAGGGTCAGCAGCGCGCAAGTCAGTGCCGCGAAGGTCTTACCCCAGCCGCCGGCATCCACCGTCACAAAGACGGCACTAAAAATCAGCACGCCCAGGATAGAGGCACGCGCCGCCAGAGGCAGCGGCAGAATCAGCACGGTCAGCACCATCAGCACGCAGGCGCAGACAGTCCACAAACGTAGCGAAGTCCACCAGGGGCTACGAGCCTCGGAAGATACCGGCGAGGTGTCGGGTGAAGTCTGTTCAGACAATATTCTCTCCTAGGACAAATCCATGTAGGCGTCCAAGCCCACGCTCAAACCCGGATGCGCCGCCACCTCACGCACACCCAACAGCACGCCGGGCATGAAGGAGACACGGTCAAAGGAATCGTGACGAATCACGAGCTGCTGACCGGGATCGCCCAGCAGAATCTCCTGATGCGCCACCATGCCGCGCAGACGCACCGCGTGTACGTGAATATCGTCGACCACGGCACCGCGCGAGCCCAAAGGATCGGAGGTGGTGGCGTCCGGGCTTGCACCCACACCAGCCTCCGCGCGGGCGGCAGCCACCTTGCGGGCGGTGTGCACAGCGGTACCGGAGGGGGCATCTACCTTATTCGGGTGGTGAATTTCAATAATCTCTACAGACTCGAAGTAGCGTGCCGCCTTCGCCGCGAACTCGGTGGCGAGAATCGAACCAATCGCGAAGTTCGGGGCGATGAGCACACCCACCTCGGGGTGCTCTACCAGCAGCTCGCGCAGGGAGTCCAGGCGTTCGGGGGTCCAACCGGTCGTACCAACCACCGCGTGCATACCGTGCTCCACCGCGAAACGCACATTCGCCTCGCTGGATTCGGGAACTGTCAGGTCAATAACAATCTCTGCGCCGGCATCGACCAGCTCCTGCAGGTCATCGCCACGGCCCAGTGCCGCCACCAGGTCCATGTCTGCGGAGGTGTTGACGGCGCGCACCGCCTCAGAGCCCATGCGGCCTGCGGCACCGAGTACCGCTACCTTCCAGATTTTTTCGTCGCCCTCGTGGGCCATCTTCTCTCCTCCGTAGCTTTTGTGCACCCCGACTATGGGGCAGACGCTGTGACGTACAGCCTCTATTATCCCCCGTGTGGGCGCGGTGCACGCCATCGCACACGCTGGGTGAGATACCCCGCGGAACCTCAGCGGTCTAAAAAGCGAAGTAATCTAACCGTCATACAAGCCGTTTAATACGCTATCTAAAGTTAGCAACCATATAATTAGGAAGTATTTCTATAATTTCCATCCTACGGAGTGCTTTGACAGTATGAAGTCCCTCTTTACCTCCTCCGTGCGTCCAGATGAGGCTAACCGGCGTTATATTCTGCCGGGTCTGGACGGTCTGCGAGCAATCGCTGTGCTCCTCGTGATGGTGTACCATTTCTGGCCCACCGTACTACCCGGCGGCATGATTGGCGTGGATATTTTCTTCGTCATCTCCGGCTTCCTGATTACTTCCCTGCTTCTGCGGGAGGGTGCGCTCACCGGCAAAATTGCCCTGGGCAGCTTCTGGATTCGCCGTGCCCGCCGTCTGCTTCCCGCCATTACCCTGCTGATCCTGGTCATGGGACCGGTCAGCCTGCTCATTGGCGGCGATATTCAGGTGAACCTGGGCCGTCAGCTTGCCGGTGCGGCGACCTTCTCGTCCAACTGGATTTCCATTTTTGCCGGTAACGACTACTTCGCACAGACCTCCCCGGAGCTCTTCACGAACTTCTGGTCGCTGGCGGTGGAAGAACAGTTCTATGTGGTCTGGCCGCTGCTGATTGTTGCGGCTGGCCTGCTGCTGCGCCGCCACTGGCGTCGTTTTAGCGTGGTCATGGTGCTGGGCATTCTTGCGTCACTGAGCGTTGCTACCGCTCTTCTGATGTCCGGCGCACCCATCAGCCGCGTCTACTACGGCACCGACACCCACCTCTACGGCCTGCTCCTCGGTGCCCTGTTGGCGTTCGCGCGCCCCTGGTCGCTGTACCCGCCGCTGCAGCAGTCCGTGCTGTACCGCGTGGCTCAGCCCTTCGGCCTGGTCGCGTTCGCCCGCGTCATGATCAGCTGGCTGTCCCTGTTCGCGCTGATTCCCTACGCAATTCTGGTTCCCGAGTCGGCACCCGGTGCGATTCCCTGGGGCCTGTTCGGCGCCTCCCTGCTGGCACTGGGCGTGGTTCAGGGCATGCTGCCTGACATGCTCGCTGGCGCCTCCGAGATGCTGCGCCGCCTGCTGAACTTCGCTCCCCTGCGCTGGGTGGGCGAACGTTCCTACGGCCTGTACCTGTGGCACTGGCCGCTCGCCGTGGTCATGCACTACCTGATGGGTGCAGACCGCTCCCCGCTGGTGAACGTGGGCGTTCTGGTGGCGACCTTCGCTATTGCGGAGATGTCGTACCGCTGGGTTGAGACCCCGATTCGCCGTTACGGTTTCCGCGGTAGCGCGAACCGTTTCATGGCGTTGTTCCAGTCTTCACGCACTAGGCTCCTGCCGATTTCAGTGATTCTAGCTGTTGTGGTGACTGCCGCTTCGACCGGTCTGGCGGTGCACACCGCTCCAGCAATGACTACCGCCCAGCAGTCCGTTGAGGACGGCAAGCGTGCCGCCGCTGAGCGTCTGAAGGCTCGTCAGGAGGCGCAGGCTGCGAGCGCCTCTGCAAACCCGAGTGCTTCTGCTGCCGGTAAGGACGCGAAGGCTTCTGCAAGCCCCTCGGCATCGAAGAGTGCAACCGGTTCGGTGGATTCTTCGAAGGTGACCATTGTGGGTGACTCCATTGTGGTGGCTGTGTCCCCCGAGCTGTACGACAAGATGCCCGAGGCATCTATCGATGCGGCTGAGGGACGAACCATTGCTAAGGCCCTGCCGATTATTAAGTCTATGGGTTCCAACGGCCAGATTCGTAAAACCTTCGTGCTGTCGGTGACCGCGAACTCGACCATTCTGGATGGTCAGCTCGACGAGGTTCTGGCGGCTATGCCCGCCGATTCTAAGCTGGTGCTGGTCACCGGTTACGGCCCGCGCAACCTGACCTGGATTGACTACTCGAACGGTAAGATTCGTGAGTTTGCGGCTCAGCATTCTGATCGTGTGATCATTGCGGATTGGAACTCTACGATCCGCCAGGCTCTGCAGACTCAGAGCGGTCTGCTGGCCTCTGACGGTGTTCACCCTGAGGTTGCTGGTCAGGAGCTCTACGCCCAGGTGCTGATGGAGGCTATTGCCAAGGCGCAGAAATAGTAGCTCTCAGCAGTAGCTTTTCGGGTTCTGCCGCTCATGCTGAGCGTCAAGAGCATGGGCAGCAGAGCGCCCGGAAGCACTTCTTGGAGGCATCTCTTTGACTTGGAGGCATCTCTTTGATAGGTGCCGATACATACAAAATACCCGTTCCCTCCCCCGATTTAGTGGGGTGTGGGAACGGGCATTCTATGCCTTATCAGCGTTGAGGGTTAGCGCACGATGGTGGTAATCATCTGCTGCTCACCCAGGTACGCCGCCAGGTCGCGGACCTCTTCCAGGGAGACCGCGCGAATCTTCTCCAGCAGCTCGTCGGTGCTGGTGAACAGACCGGAATCCAGCTCGGCACGGCCCAGGCGGGACATGCGCGAACCCGAATCCTCGCTACCGAGCACGGTGGAGCCAGCCAGCTGGCCGCGGACCTTCGTCAGCTCTTCCTCGGTAATACCGGCGGTGGCGAGCTTATCGAACTCGTAGCCCATGACCTCGCGCACCTGCTCGGTCTTAGCGGGCAGGCAGCCCGCGTACATGCCGAAGTAGCCGGCGTCCGAGTACGCACCGGAGAACGCAAACGTGCTGTACGCCAGACCGCGCTTCTCACGAATCTCCTGGAACAGACGCGAGGACATGCCCGCACCGAACGCGCTGGTCAGCACGCTCATCGCGTAGCGGCGGTCGTCGCCCGCGATAATGCTCGGGCAGCCCATCACAATGTTGGTCTGTTCGAAGCCCTTCTCCACCTCACGCAGCTCGCTCAGCGGAACAATGCCGCTGTCGGTGCGTACGCGACGCGGTGCCGGTGCCACGCCCTCCTGCAGGTTCCAGCCGTAGCGGGTCAGCGCCTCCAGCACGAGGCGGACCATGGTGCTGTGCTCCAGCGAACCGGCCGCAGAAATCACCAGGCGGTCCAGGGTGTAGTAGCGCTTGTAGTGCTCCCACACGGCGTCACGCGGCACCTCGGTAATCTCCTGCGGGGTACCGCCGATGGGGCGGCCCAGCGGGTTATCCCCCATGAGCTGCTCCACGAAGTTCTCGAAGGCAACATCGGTCGGGTCGTCCTGGTCCATGGCGATCTCTTCGAGAATCACGCCGCGTTCCTGCTCCAGGTGAGCCGGGTCCAGCAGGGCGTTGGTGACCATGTCGGTGATAACGTCCACCGCCATGGGTGCGTCATCGTCGAGCACGCGCGCGTAGTAGCAGGTGTGCTCCTTAGCGGTCAGGGCGTTAGATTCGCCGCCTACCGCGTCGAAGGAGGATGCAATGTCCAGGGCGGTGCGGGTGCCGGTGCCCTTGAACAGCAGGTGCTCCAGGAAGTGGGTGGAGCCAAGCATGCCGGGGGCCTCGTCGCGGGAGCCGACTCCCACCCAGAAGCCGATGGATACGCCGCGGGTACCGGGCATTTTTTCGGTAATCACGCGTACGCCACCGGGCAGGATGGAGCGGCGCACCTCGTTACCGCCTACACCCTCGTAGATGAGGCGGCCGTGCTCGTAGTTGAGCTCTTCGGCGATGGCCTCAAGCTCGACGGGCAGGGAAATAGACATAGAGAGAAGAACCTTTCAACAGGTACGTCTGAAGGTAAGCATTCCCGCCCCACTACCTGTAGGCAGTCCCACAGTTGGTGGGGCGGGTGAGCATCAAAAGATGCAGGGCAAGCACAGCGAAGGGGCGCCCGGTGCATCCGGCGGGGAGTGAACCGCACCGGGTGCGCCGAACGCCCCTCATCACTTAGCGGGGGTTACGACTACTCGTCGTCGCCACCCTCAACGACCGGTGCCAGCGAGAGCTTGCCGCGGTCATCAATCTTGGTGATCTCCACCTGGACCTTCTGGCCCACGGAGACAACATCCTCAGCGTCAACAACGCGCTTGCCGCCGTTGAGCTTACGCATCTCGGAGATGTGCAGCAGGCCGTCCTTACCGGGGGTCAGGGAGATGAACGCGCCGAAGTCGGTCACCTTCACCACGGTACCCAGGTAGCGTTCGCCCACCTCGGGAACCTGCGGGTTAGCGATAGCGTTCACTGCCGCACGGGCAGCCTCGGCGGAGGGGCCGTCAGCTGCGCCAATGTACACGGTGCCGTCGTCCTCAATGGAGATGTCTGCGCCGGTGTCTTCCTGGATCTGGTTAATCATCTTACCCTTGGGGCCGATGACCTCACCGATCTTGGCAACCGGGATCTTCACGGAAATAATGCGCGGTGCGAACTCGCTCATCTCATCCGGTGCGTCAATCGCGTTGACGAGCACCTCGAGGATGTGCAGGCGAGCCTCACGTGCCTGGGTCAGTGCGCCAGCGAGCACGGATGCGGGGATACCGTCGAGCTTGGTGTCCAGCTGGATAGCGGTCACGAACTCGGAGGTACCTGCAACCTTGAAGTCCATATCGCCCAGTGCGTCTTCCGCGCCAAGGATGTCGGTCAGGGCTGCGTAGCGGGTCTCGCCGTCAACCTCGTCAGAGACCAGGCCCATTGCGATACCTGCAACGGGTGCGCGCAGCGGCACACCGGCGTTCAGCAGGGACAGGGTCGATGCGCAGACCGAACCCATGGAGGTCGAGCCGTTGGAGCCCAGAGCCTCAGAGACCTGACGGATTGCGTAGGGGAACTCTTCGCGAGAGGGCAGCACCGGGGTGATTGCGCGCTCTGCGAGTGCACCGTGGCCGATTTCGCGGCGCTTGGGCGAACCCACGCGGCCGGTCTCACCGGTGGAGTACGGCGGGAAGTTGTAGTGGTGGATGTAGCGCTTGGACTTGACCGGGTGCAGGGAGTCCAGCTGCTGCTCCATCTTGAGCATGTTCAGGGTGGTGATACCCATGATCTGGGTTTCGCCGCGCTCGAAGAGAGCGGAACCGTGAACGCGGGGCAGGATTTCAACCTCAGCGGTGAGCTGGCGGATGTCGGTCAGGCCGCGGCCGTCGATACGGACCTGCTCGGTGAGGATGCGCTGGCGAACCACGTGCTTGGTCAGGGCAGCGAATGCTACAGAGACCTCGTTGGAGCGCTCTTCGAATTCCTTACCTTCGCCGGTGAGAGCTTCCATGAGCTCTTCCTGCAGCTCGGATGCTGCTGCTTCGCGTTCCTGCTTGCCAGCGATGGAGTACACCTCTGCCAGGCGGTCTGCTGCGAATGCCTCAACCGCTGCGTCGACGTCCTCGCCGTGGCCGCCGAAGAAGGGCAGTTCCAGGGCGGGCTTGCCTGCGCGAGCCACCAGGTCAGCCTGTGCCTTGCACAGTGCTGCGATGAAGGGCTTAGCTGCTTCCAGGCCCTCTGCGACGATCTCTTCGGTGGGGGCGGTCTGGCCGTCTTCCTTGATGAGCTTCCAGGAGTTGTCGGTTGCTTCTGCCTCAACCATCATGATGGCGACGTCTTCGGTACCGTCAGCCTTGGTGACGATACGACCTGCAACAGCCATGTCGAACACAGCGTTTTCCAGCTGGGAGTACTTGGGGAAGCAGACCCACTGGCCGTCGATCAGTGCCATGCGCACGCCACCGATGGGGCCGTTGAACGGCGCACCGGACAGGGAGGTCGATGCGGATGCAGCGTTGATCGCGAAGGTGTTGTAGATTTCGTCCGGCTCGTAGGTCAGGACGGTCACAACGACCTGAACCTCGTTGCGGATGCCCTTGGTGAAGGCGGGGCGCAGCGGGCGGTCAATCAGGCGTGCAGCCAGGATTGCTTCGGTGCTGGGGCGGCCTTCGCGGCGGAAGTACGATGCGGGAATCTTGCCGCCTGCGTACATGCGCTCTTCCACGTCCACGGTCAGCGGGAAGAAGTCGAAGCCCTCACGGGGAGACTTGCCGATTGCGGTTGCGGAGAGCAGGGTGGTCTCGTCATCGATGGTGACGAGGACGGAGCCAGCAGCCTGCTTTGCGAGGCGGCCGGTTTCAAAGCGCACGTGGCGCTTTCCGTGAATGCCGTTGTCGATTTCGACTTCAGCAAACTTGATTTCGGGACCTTCCACGGTTCCTTCTTTCTTCTTGGTAGGCCGTACGGCGCACGAGTCGGCCTTCGATAGGAAACCACGGCACCGCTCCCCTACATATGCCGATTTTTATCAGCAAGGTTGTGGGGTGGTGTTGTTCCGTAATTCGCTACCGAGGACCGCGGCGTGTGTGCCGGCACGGCCTTCTGTTCTTTCTTTCAGGTGAGGCGGCATCTTCTCACGCAACTTTGGAATCTAGCCAAACATCTAGCTAGGAATTTAGCCAGCGGAAGATGCGCCCCTCAACGCGGCAGTACGGACGCGCTGGCGCTACCCGCCTCCGAAATGGAGGGCTGGTAGTGCTGACAGCACGTCCGCACACACCGCCTAAAGGCGATTAATCACCACAAAAGCGTCAAGACGCTCCTGTTTTATCGGCGCAGACCCAGGCGCTCGATCAGCGAACGGTAACGCTCGATGTCGACGCTCTTCAGGTAGCCGAGCATGTTGCGGCGACGACCAACGAGGATCATCAGGCCACGACGGGAGTGGTGATCGTGCTTGTGGAACTTCAGGTGCTCGGTCAGGTCGGCGATACGACGAGACAGAACTGCAATCTGAACCTCGGGCGAACCGGTGTCGCCCTCGTGGGTTGCGTATTCCTTGATGATTGCCTGCTTGACAGCGGGATCCAGTGCCACTTTTAACTCCTAGAGTTAGTACCGCATACGTCCCGTACGGACGGTTGCCGCCGGGTGGTGGGCTTACGCCCTGTAATACACGTCGTCTGCTGCGGACTGCAGACGCGTTCTTCCCATTCTACGCTACCGAGGCGCTTTCGTGGAAGGGTGCGCAGAAGCCCGGCAACAGGTAGCTCATCACACTACCGGTCGCCGGGCTTCACAGCCGGGTTCTCACACCGGGTTATCACACAGGGCTCTCGCACCGGGCTTTACGTTAAGAATTCAGCGTTGATGCTTCTGCTCTCTGTGCTTCTGTTCTCTACGCTTCAGCGCGAGCGCGGACCACCACGAGGCGGTAGTAGCCCAGCAGGAACAGGCACCAGATTGCGCCCATCACCAGCGCCAGCTGGGTATCGGCGAAGCAACCGAAGAGCACCACGATAAAGATCATGAACGCCAACGCCAGGTAGCTCAGCCACAGGGGCTGGCGTACCGGCTGCGCTTCGGTATCGGCGCCGCTGCGCTTGAACGCGATGTGCGCCAGCAGAATCATGACCCACACGAATACGGTCGCGAAGGTTGCCAGGGAGGCGACCACCTCAAACGCGTTCTCGAAGAGCACGTTCACAATCACGCCAACCGCCATAACCAGCACCATAATGAGGGTGGTCATCCAGGGCGCACCGTTCTTCGTGACCTTCGCAAAGGATGCGGGGGCGAGGTTCTGCTTCGCCAGGCCGTACATCATGCGGCCGGCACCGTACACGTCCGCATTCAGCGCAGAGATTGCGGCGGTAATGATGACCACGTTCAGAATCGAAGCGGCAGCCGGAATGCCCAGACCTTCAAAAATCTGCACGAACGGCGAGTTCGCCTTCGTCACCGAGTACCAGGGGTACAGGGACATGATGACCGACAGGGTCAGAATGTAGAAGATGAGGATGCGGAACGGCACCGTGCGAATCGCCTTGGGGATCGAGGTGCGCGGGTCCTTCGCCTCACCGGCGGCAATACCGATGTTCTCAATACCACCGAAGGCAAACATCACCACGGTAAAGCAAGCGAGGAAGCCGGTAAATCCGTTCGCGAAGAAGCCGCCTTCAAGAGCCCAGAGGTTCGTGACGGAGGGCGCCACGGAGTCGTGCGCCTGCACACCCACGAAGAGCAGAACCACGCCGCCAACGATCATGGCGATAATGGCGCTGACCTTCACGAGGGTGAACCAGAATTCGGTTTCGCCGAACGCCTTGACCTTCGCCAGGTTAATGGCGAGCAGAATCAGCAGAACCGAGACAATCCAAATCCAGGAGGGGCTGTTCGGGAACCAGAACTTCATGTACACCGCGAAAGCGGTCACGTCCGCGATGGCGACCAGCGCCATTTCCAGGGCGTAGGTCCAGCCGGTCACAAAACCCGCCCAGCGTCCGAGGTAGCGGGTCGCGTATTCGGAGAACGCTCCGGAGACCGGGTGCGCCAGGGCGAGTTCGCCCATTGCGCGCATCACCATGAACACTGCCGCGCCGCCAATAACGTAGGCAAGCAGCACGGAGGGGCCCGCCAGCTGAATGGCGGATGCCGAACCGTAGAACAGGCCGGTGCCGATGGCGGAGCCGAGGGCGATGAACATAATGTGACGCAGGGAGAGTCCACGCGCTAGCTGCGGGCTCTCGGAAGCTACTGCTCCCTGCTGTACCGGGGATGAGTCCGGAGTGGTATTCATCTTCTTCTTTTCCTTTACCTCGTGGGGTGTACCCGCCGGTGGCGGGGAAACTTATCGAGCGGTGCCGCAGCTCAGCAGGTGACTGAGAGCGGTACCGGTTGATTCACTCCCCATCGAGTGATGGGGCGTTGCGCAGAAAGTGTTGCCTTCGCGCGTCGCCCCATCGCATCCCCACCCAACCGGTACGGTGGGAGGGAACGCAAAAGACGGCGGGAAGGCAACGTTGCCTTTCCGCCGTCTTTTCGTCAAAGACTACTTCTGTCGCTTACGTCCAATGACGATAGAGCACAGAGCGGTTGCAGCAGTCACGGTGTAGACTGCAGGCCACGCGCCAAGCTTCTTGGCGAGCGGATGAGCGGCGCCGAACGCGCCGAGGTAGACAGCGGTGAGGAAGGTGGCACGGCCTGCGCCAGCCTTACGCTTCCAATTCTTGTAAGCCACGGCACCGCACAGTGCCAGGATAGCGCCACCGAGCGGGCGGATGCCGGTGCTAGATGCAACCTTGTAGCCACCGAGCAGACCGGTGACGGAGGCGAGAGTCGGGCAGAACTTCACGACGTACTCCTCTGTGAGATCGGACAGTTTCCTCATTCATAGTACTCCACGACACACAGAATGTATATTCACCACGGTTAATATTTCTGCGTTTCTTACGGACCGGGTACATCAAAGTGCCTGATCATAAAAAGACTGGGGTACGAAAACCAGTACAAAAGAACCGGTACAAAAATACCGGCACAAAAGAACCGGGACGCAAACCCGTCAGGTTCACGCCCCGGCACTTGCCGCATGCGAGCTCATATCGTGCCGCATGCTCTAGAGCTTTAGTTCTAGAGCTTTAGAGAGCCAGCTCCAGCGCCTCCAGCTCGGCCTCGGTCCACAGCTCTGCGGCCAGCTGCAGAGCGTAACGCGCCGAGCGGGGGGCCACAACATCCACGGAGAGGTGGAAGTCCTGATCGGCCTCCGGGCCGCACAAATCAGACACGCAACGCACCCCGATAAACGGAATCTCGTAGTTGTGGCAGACCTGTGCAATCGCGGTGGTCTCCATGTCGGTGCTGATGGCGCCCTCGAACGCCTCGCGGGTGTCCTTTACGTTGTGGGCGGTTACGAAGGAGTTACCCGCCAGCATCTGGCCGCGGCGCACCTCCCACACGCTCTCAGCCTGCTCACGCACCGGCTCCAGTGCGGCGAGCGCATGCTCCAGAGCGTCCTGCCACTCGTCCGCCTGGCCGTCGTAGCTTTCGGGCATGCCCGGAACCTGACCGCGTGCGTAACCGAACGCGGTCGCGTCGGCGTCAGTGTAGGTGTAGTTCTCGCCAATCAGCACGTCGCCCACGTTAATGCCGCGAGCCAAACCGCCGGCGGTGCCTGCGCTAATGACGCCCAGGCAGTTCGAGGAGTAGCTGATCGCCTCGGTGACGGCGCTCGCCGCGTTCACCAGACCAATCTTGGAGCGAACCAGCAGCAGCGGAACCTGGTCCTCGCCCACCTGCAGGTAACGCGGGTGGAATACTGCGGCACCCTCGGTGAAGGACGGCTGCAGCTCCTCGGTCACCTTCAGGAAGGGTGCAAGCTCCTCATCCATAGCCACCTGAATGATGATGGCGTTGGACATACCGTCCATCAGCTCAAACATGCTGTTGAACGCCTCAGCCGGGTCGAAAGCGTTCGGGTCAAAGTCCACCGGGTTGAAGGCGGATGCGAAAGCGTCAGGAATCTGTGCGCTCATTATGCCATCACCTGCGCCCACTCATCGCGTGCCGCGAGGAACTCGCGAGCCGCAGCCTGCGCACCTTCGAGGGTGTGGTTGGCGCCCCAACCGCACTGCACCTCGTTCGCTGCCGGAACCTCGGTCGCGTTGAGGATATCGTTGAGGGTTGCTTCCAGGATGGGGAAGAACTCCTCGGGCTCCAGGCCCAGGGTCAGCGCGTAGAAACCGGTCTGGCAGCCCATCGGGGAGAAGTCAATCAGACGGTCGGTGTGGTTGCGCATGTGCTCGGCGCTCAGGTGCTCGATGGAGTGCACGGTCGGCATTTCCAGGTGCGCGGTGTTCGGCTGGGTGAAGCGGATATCGTACTTGATGAGGGTGTCGCCACCGGGCAGGACCTTGCGGTCTGCGATACGCACGTAGGGTGCTGCTACGGCGCGGTGGTCGAGGTTGAAGGATTCGACGTTCATTTTTTCCATGACTCTATCTTCTCTTAAAACGAGGACGACTAAAACAGGGGTGCCTCACGGGAGGCGCAGGACATCAAGGCGTGCGGCGCGGGTTGTTTCTTCGGAGGCGCAGGCGGTCAGGCGCGAAGAAGGTGCCCGCTTTTGCCCGTCCGGTCGGGTACGCAAAAGCCCCGGCGGCAGATCCGAAAATCTTACCGCCGGGGCATCACACGTCATCACCGCAGAAAATGCAGGCTGCGGCGCCCTGTGGCTGGGTTACCCGTGGTGGGGTTAGAGCTGGGGATGCTTCACTTCCGCCTGCACCGGGCACTCCGGCGGGCAGTAGTTCTTCGCGTCCTCAGCCAGCACCTCGCGGGTCTGCGCCACGTCATCGTTAATCTGCTCAATCAGCGCCTCAACACCGGTGTACGCCACCATGGGACGCAGACGCTTCACGAACTCAATCAGCACACGCTGACCGTACAGGTTGAAATCCTCCACGCGCTCTTTCGGACGGTCAATCACGTGCGCCTCAACCTGGCGGTGCTCAATACCGTCAAAGGTCGGGTTCGTACCCACCGAAATAGCGGAGGGGTGACGGTTACCGGATTCGTCCACCAGCCAGCCGGCGTACACACCGTCGGCGGGAATCAGGCCGCGCGCCTCAAGCTCAAGGTTCGCGGTCGGGAAGCCCAACTCGCGGCCGCGCGCCAGACCGTGCACGACCTCACCAGCCATCATGTGGTGGCGGCCCAGCAGCTCGGTTGCGGCGGGCATATCACCCTCCAGCAGCAGCTGGCGGATGCGGGTCGAGGAGCAGCGGGTGTTCTCATCCACCATCAGATCCTCAACGACCACGACCTCAAAGCCGTACTTCTCCCCCAGCTCACGCATAGTGTTCAGGTCGCCGGAATTGTTCTTACCAAAGCGCACGTCGTCACCAATGACCACGAAACGCGCGTTCAGCGCATCCACAAAGGTGGACTTCACGAACTCCTCGGGGGTCTGCGCAGCGAACTCCAGGTTGTAGTTCAGTAGCAGGTAGTCGTTCAGACCCAGCAGGCACATGAAGTAGCGGCGCGAGCCCTGACCCATAATGTCGTGGTGGGCCGCCTCGGGACGGTGCACCTGCATCGGGTGCGGGTCAAAAGAGACCGCGATAGAGCTCAAACCGTGCTCTTCAGCAAGGGAGACCACGCGCGAAATCACGCGGGCATGTCCACGGTGCACGCCGTCAAAATTGCCGATGGTCACGACCGAGGGGCCGTAGCCGGCGGGGACCTCGCTCAAAGCGGTGTAGAGGGTCACGGGCTCTCCTGAAAAAGATAAATGTACCTATCCATCCTAGACCACAGGCGGCAGGATGCAGAATTCAAAACGGGAATCAACAGGGAATGGAACGGCGCCCCTCGCAGGCGGTGCCTTCTCCCCCACTTTTGCGGATGCGGCGGGGTATCTAACACGCAACTGTGCAGCCTCAGCACCTGGAAAATCCATGCGCAGCACCCACCCATAAGAAAGCCCGGGCAGGCACCCCACCGTGCGGCAGGAACCTTCCCGGGCGTTACGACTACTTACGAGCCTGGTTACGAGAAGCCTTCAGCATCTCCTCGCGAATCTTATTGGACTTGTTAATCCAGCCGTACCACACCAGCAGGCACGGAGGAATCACAAGCTCAGTCACCATCAGCACGATCAGCGACCAGTGCGGGGTGCCGAAGAACGCCCACGACAGGATACGACCCACGCCGCCCAAGAAAACCACCAGGCAGGAGAACACGAGCATGTTCACCCACTTGAACTTCAGGGCAATGAACACGAAGGACAGGCCCACACCCACATAGGCTGCCGCGAAGAACACGTAGTTCGACTGCACCGAGGCGTTCGCAAAGTCCTGAGGCGCATCCGGAATGACGCGGACACCGCCCAGAACCTGCCACACACCGTACGCAATCATGAACAGACCGTACAGCGCCACCGCCGCGCGGAACGCCGCACGGTTCTGAGGCTTAGCCGCCTCCTCAAGGCTCTTGGGGCGGGCAAACGCCTCGCGGGTTGCCTTCTTCTCAGCCTTCTTATCGGCCTTCTGCGACGCCTTATCGCCGGACGCCGGTGCGGCTACGCGAACACCCTCGGGTGCCTTCGCCGCAGAAATAGGCTCAGCGTTCTTAGCACCGGCAGCCTTCGCGGCACCGCTCTGAGTAGCAGCCCCGGTTACGGTAGCTTCAGCCTGTGCAGACTCCACTCGGGGTACCGGCGCGGTACGAGGCTCACTCGCCTTCTTAGCAGAGCTCTGGTTCTCGCTCATCTTCTCTCCTTCAGCAGGGCCGGGCGGCACCCGCACGAGTAGTCATGTGTGTTCAGGGGTTGTTTACGTTAGCGTGTTGAATGAATAGGGGGCGCACATTCGGTAGGGCGCATATTCAATAGGCACTGGATCAATCAGGCTTGAGGAATCAGGCTTGAAGGAATCAGGTGTGGGCAGGCGCAAACGCCGAACCCTCTTCGCCCATCATAAGCCCTCAACGCCTAGTTGAAGGAACGATTCGCCTCAAAAACCAGCACCGGAGCGGCCTGCACCTTCCCGCGCTGCTTCTTATTCTCCAGAAGGGCAACCAGGGTACCGTCCGGGGCGAAGCCCGCCACAATACCCTCAACGCTGGCATGCTGCACCGCGCCGGACTCATCCGCGCTCGCGTGCACGGAACGCTTCACCACGGAACCGTCACCGCTGGGGCTAATACGACGACCGTAAGAAATGTCGCTCGCCTCCGCGGCAGAGAGCTCACGCGCACCAAAGATGCGGCGTGCCGCCTCCTCCAGGGGAAGCAGCGGCAAATCTTCCAGCGGTGCCTCCGACTCTTCACGGCGCTGCTTCAACTGCGCCAAATCGGCGGCATCCTCAAGCACCACCGCGCCCACACGGGTACGGCGAAGAGCCGTCAGGTGGCCACCGGTGCCCAGAATCTTGCCCAAATCACGCGCCAGGGCACGAATATAGGTGCCCGAAGAGCACGAAACCGTCACCTTGCAGTCAATCACGGGAACCGAGGTTGCCGCGTGTTCGCCCTCATTCTCGGGGTCCTCAATCACGTACTCGGCAAAACCAGGGTTGATGGAATGTACCGTGAACTCGCTAATCGTCACCGGACGCGCCGCCAACTCAACCTGCTCACCGCTACGCACACGCGCATACGAACGAACACCGTTGATCTTAATAGCGGACACCGCAGAAGGAACCTGCAGAATATCGCCGCTCAGCTGCGCCACAGCCTCCAGGATGCGCGCACGCATCTGCTCAGCGTCCAGACCGGTCAGCGCCTCGACGGCATCAGGATGCGCGGCGGTGTGCTCACCCTCGGCATCCTCAGTCAGCGTCTCAATGCCCAGGCGAATCGTCGCGTCATAGGTTTTATCCTGACCGACCAGGTAGGTCAGCAGCTTCGTTGCCTTATTGATGCCCAAAATCAGCACGCCGGTCGCGGCGGGATCCAGTGTACCGGCGTGACCGACCCGCCGGGTGCCAGCAATACGACGCATCTGAGAGACTGCGTCGTGGCTACTCATCCCGGCGGGCTTATCAATGACCATCAGGCCGGACGGGCCCTGAGGTTGCTTCTTCGCCACTTAGGCGTCCTCACCCTCGGCAGGCTCATCCTTCTTGTAGGGGTCAGCCTCACCAGCGTACTCGGCACCCTCAGCTGCAGCAGCCAGGGCGGCGTCGCGCTCGCGAGTCTCACGCAGAAGCGCCTCAATGTGGAAGGCGTTCTCGGGAACCTCATCAGCGACGAAAGTCAGGGTGGGGGTCAGGCGGGCTGTGATGTTCTTACCCACCTCGGCGCGCAGAATACCCTTAGCGGATTCCAGCGCCTTCTTGGTGTTTGCGGCGTCCTCTTCGGAGCCGAACACGGTGTAGTACAGGGTTGCGTGCTGCAGGTCGTTGGTCACGCGGGCATCGGTAATGGTCACAAAACCGAGGCGGGGATCCTTAACACGACGCTCCAGCGCCTTCGCCACAATTACCTTGATGCGGTCGGCAAGTCGTGCCGCGCGGGCTGCATCAGCCATGTGTTTCTCCTTGAAATATCGTGGCGCCTTCCGCGAACACTCGGGGTGTTACGGAGGCGTTCCAGGTAATGCGGAAGCGCCCGCCCCGCCAGCATCCGCCCCGCAGGCTCTAAGTTTTAGAAGCCTGCGGGTGCGGGAACACTAGCGGGTGACGGGCGCATCAGCGTGTGAGTCTTAGACACGCGGCTTTTCGCGCATCTCCCAAGTCTCGATAATGTCGCCTTCCTTGATGTCGTTGAAGGAGCCGAGGCCAATACCACACTCGAAACCTTCGCGAACCTCGGTAGCGTCGTCCTTGAAACGACGCAGCGACTCGATGGTGAGGTTGTCTGCCACCACGGAACCGTCGCGCACCAGGCGTGCCTTGGCGTTGCGCTTGATGATGCCGTTCTTGACGATCGAACCTGCGATGTTGCCCCACTTGGAGGAGCGGAAGACCTCGCGGATCTCTGCGGAGCCGAGCTCCACTTCCTCGTACTCGGGCTTGAGCATACCCTTGACGGCCTGCTCAATTTCCTCAATCGCACGGTAGATGACCGAGTAGAACTTCATCTCGACACCTTCGCGGTCGGCAAGTTCTGCAACGCGCTCTGCCGGGCGGACGTTGAAGCCGATGATGACCGCGTTGTCCACGGTAGCCAGGTTCACGTCGTTCTGGGTAATAGCACCCACACCGCGGTGGATGACGCGCAGCTGAACCTCGTCGCCACCGACGTCGATCTTCATCAGGGACTCTTCCAGCGCTTCGACAGCACCGGAGACGTCACCCTTAATGATCAGGTTCAGGGTGTCCATCTTGCCCTCAGCCACAGCGGCATCGAAGGACTCGAGGGTCACGCGCTTACGACGCTTAGCCAGCTGAGCGTTACGATCAGCAGCCTCACGCTTCTCAGCGATCTGACGAGCGGTACGCTCTTCCTCGGTGGAGAGGAAGGTGTCGCCTGCACGAGGAACGGTGGACAGACCCAGCACCTGAACGGGGCGGGACGGGCCAGCTTCCTTCACAGCCTGACCGTTCTCATCGAACATTGCACGAACGCGACCGTGAGCAACACCGGCAACGATAGCGTCACCGACGCGCAGGGTACCGGACTGAACCAGGACGGTGGAAACCGCACCGCGGCCCTTGTCCAGGTTTGCTTCAATAGCAACGCCGCGTGCTTCCTTGTTCGGGTTAGCGGTCAGTTCGAGCACGTCAGCGGTCAGGGTGACAGCCTCAAGCAGCTCGTCGATGTTGGTGCCGTTGCGAGCGGAGACGTCCACGAACATGGTGTCGCCACCGTACTCTTCGGGGATCAGACCGTACTCGGTGAGCTGGCCACGGATCTTGTCCGGGGACGCGCCTTCCTTATCGATCTTGTTCACAGCAACCACAATCGGCACGTTAGCTGCCTGTGCGTGGTTCAGTGCCTCAACGGTCTGGGGCATAACGCCGTCATCCGCTGCGACCACGAGGATTGCCACGTCGGTGACCTTCGCACCACGGGCACGCATAGCGGTGAACGCCTCGTGACCGGGGGTATCGATGAAGGTAATCGCGCGGTCTTCACCCTCAACGGTGGTGTGGACCTGGTATGCACCAATGTGCTGGGTAATGCCGCCGGCCTCACCATCAATGACGTTGGTGTTACGGATAGCGTCCAGCAGGCGGGTCTTACCGTGGTCAACGTGACCCATGACGGTAACGACCGGGGGACGAACCTCCAGAACGTCCTCGCCCTCAGCTTCTGCTTCGGCTTCGAGGTCGATGTCGAAGGATTCGAGCAGCTCGCGCTCCTCATCCTCCGGGGAAACAATCTTGATCGAGTAACCCAGTTCGGCACCCAGCAGCTCGAAGGTCTCCTCGTCCAGGGACTGAGTCTGGGTAGCCATCTCACCCAGGTGGAAGAGAACCGTAATCAGCGATGCCGGGTTTGCGCCAATCTTCTCAGCGAAGTCCATGATGGACGCGCCACGGCGCAGACGAATCTCGGTCGAGCCGTCGCCGCGAGGAACAACCACGCCACCGGGTGCCGGTGCGTTCAGCTGCTCCTGCTCATGGCGGCGAGCTGCCTTGGACTTGCGGCCCTTACGCTTGGAACCGCCGCGACCGAATGCACCCTGTGCGTTGCCGCGACCGCCGGGGCCGGGACGACCCGGACCGCGGTTGAAGCCGCCGCCGGAACCGCCGCCGCGACGTGCGCCGCCGCCACCGTTACCGCCGCCGTTGTTGGAACCGGACGCGCCGCCACCAACGTTGGATACCTTGGGCATCATCGAGGGGTTCGGGCGTGCACCGCCGCCACCAGCCGGACGGGATGCACCGGGACGTGCACCAGCTGCCGGACGGGGGCCACCGTTACCACCGGGACGTGCGCCACCTGCGGGGCGGGGACCGCCGTTACCGCCGGGGCGTGCGCCACCGTTGCCGCCGTTGCCACCGGGACGACCGTTACGTGCCGGACGGGGACCGCCGGAACGCTGCGAGTCGCCGCCGCCACGCTTCATACCCTGCTGGGATGCGAAGGGGTTGTTACCGGGGCGAGGACCGGGCTTGGGGCCGGGCTTCGGAGCGGCAGGCTTGGGTGCTGCCGGCTTCGGTGCTGCCTCGGGGCGTGCCATGCCCTGCTGGGATGCGAAGGGGTTGTTACCCGGGCGGGGGCCGCCGGGCTTGGGTGCTGCTGCCGGCTTTGCGGCGGGCTTAGCTGCTGCAGGCTTGGGAGCTGCGCTCTCAGCTGCGGGCCTGGGTGCCGGCTTAGCTGCAGGCTTTGCCGCTGCGGGCTTGGGTGCCGGCTTAGCTGCAGGCTTTGCCGCTGCGGGCTTGGGTGCCGGCTTAGCTGCAGGCTTAGCCGCTGCAGGCTTGGGAGCCGGCTTAGCTGCCGACTCTGCGGGTGCGGCCTTTGCGGGTGCTGCCTTTGCGGCAGGCTTAGCGGCTGCGGCGGGGAATTCCGCGCGCAGCTTCTTCAGAACCATGGGGTTCAGGGTGGAAGAGGAGCTCTTAACGAACTCGCCCATATCCTTAAGCTTGGCAATAACTTCCTTGGAAGGTACGCCTACTTCTTTAGCAAACTCGTGTACTCGAGGCTGAGCCAAATTTTCTCCATTCCCGGTCCGCACCGGGAATGGTGCGGACACTAATGTTTACGGGGTGCACGCCCGAAGGCGCGCCAATTCGTGAAATTGCCGGTGGGTGAGCACGAAAGGGTACTCATTTCGCGGCACTCATTAGATATCCATCAGTTTTCTGACTCGCTTTCAGATAAGAAGTCGTCAAACTCGTTGACTTACAGAGGACATATACCCGAAAAGCGTCTATGAGGGGGTCGAGTCCGCAATAACGGCTCGAATCTGCTCACAGCACGCCTGCAGCTGGGCTGCAGGGACCGCTTTTTTGAAGGCGCGCGCCAGACCGTTCTTTTTCTGCAGAGCGGCTACGCACTTTTCGCTCGGATGGATCCAAGCGCCTCGTCCGGGCATAGTTCCCGCCGTATCGGGCTGATAGGGCGGGGTGTCCGCCTGCTCGGTAGCAGACGTGACGGGTGTGCGGGCGATGCGCAGCAGGTTGCGCTGTTCATCGCGGGCACGGCATCCGATGCAGGTGCGGACCGGTCCTTCAAACGCTTCGGAGGTTGCGGTGAGGTCGTGATTGCTCATGGTCCTCTCCCCTCTCTAGCGTGTGTAGAACCGCGTTCGCAGTACATTCGTGATGCTCTATCCGGTGCGCGTGAGGGCACGATAAAGCGCCCGGTTACGCACCGGCACATCTTAATAGTGTATCCCGTTTTTAAGAATCATGGGCAAAACTGTGACGCAGGCGCAAGAACACCGGGCACGTTGCTGCCCGATCTCTTGCGCCTGCATCAAAAGGATATGCCGCGGGATACGCCCCTCACCGGGGCTAATGCTTATTCAGCGTCCTGTGCGGACTCTTCTGCTGCTTCTTCAATTGCCTTCTCAGCGGAAGCTTCTTCAGCCAGGCTACGAGCCACGCGAGCTGCAACCTCTTCCTCGGCACGAACCTGAGCGTACTTTGACTCGGAGAGAATATCGATACGCCAGCCGGTCAGCTTCGCTGCCAGACGCGCATTCTGACCCTCACGGCCGATAGCCAGGGACAGCTGGTCATCCGGAACCACGGCACGAGCGGAATACTCACGCGGGTTCGCGATAATGACCTCGGTGACCTTCGCCGGGGACAGTGCCGCAGCGATGAAGGTTGCCGGATCGGTCGAGTAGTCGACAATGTCAATCTTCTCGTCGTTCAGCTCGGCAGCAACCGCACGCACGCGGGCACCCATATCGCCGATGCACGCACCCTTAGCGTTAATGGTCGGGTTCTTCGCGGACACAGCAATCTTGGAGCGGTGACCAGCTTCACGTGCGATGGAGTTAATGGAAACCAGGCCCTCAGAGATTTCGGGAACCTCGTGCTCGAACAGGCGCAGAACCAGGTTCGGGTGCGAACGAGAAACCACAATCGAGGGGCCCTTGGGGCCGCGGCGAGCCTCAACCAGGTAGGCGCGCAGGCGGGAGCCGTGCGGGTACTTCTCGCCCGGAACCTGCTCATTGCTGGGCAGAACAGCTTCAACGGTGCCCAGGTCAACCTGAACCATACGCGGGTTGTTGCCCTGCTGAATCACGCCGGACACCAGGGTGCCCTCACGGTCCTTGAACTCACCCAGAACGGATGCGTCCTCAGCGTCACGCAGACGCTGCGAAAGCACCTGACGGACGGTTGCGGCAGCGATACGGCCAAAGTTGTTCGGGGTATCGTCGAACTCGTCAATCTTCTGGTTGTCCTCATCAAGCTCAGGAGCCAGAATGACGAACTCGCCGGTGGTGTGGTCGATGACGGCACGAGAACCCTTAATGGCGCCGGGCTGCTTCATGTACGCGAGCAGCAGGGCGTTCTCAACCAGGGTGAAGAGCTCCTCCATGACGAGAGAGCGCTGCTTCGCCAATGCGCGCAGTGCGCCCAGGTCAATAGTTTTAATATCCTCCACGCTTTTCAGCCTTTCCCAGTTAGCACGGCGCCGGGACGCTCAATGCGCCCCGGCTCCCGAACGGTATATACCTGACACGGAACACCCCGTGCCTGAAGCTTTAATAACTCTATTCTACCGGCTCAGCGGGCGAATTGAAGTCAATCTCGACGTGAGCAGAAGCAATATTTTCCCACGGAAGCAAGCTCGGCTCGTGGTACGACTCCTTCTGGCCCTTCTTCGTGTTCTTCTTACGAGCCAGCACCGGACCTTCATCCTGCACCTCGTGCAGACGCGCCAGGTACTCGGTGCCGTCGGGTGCGGTGACCGCAATCAGGCGGGTACGGGCACGTTCCCAGTGGCGGCGCTCGGTCAGGGCACGGGTAGCACCCGGCGAGGACACCTCCAGCTCGTAGGGGAAGAACTCGTCGTTCTCATCCGCACGGTCCAGGGCGCTCGAAATCGCACCGGAAATCTCCGCGAGGGAATCCAGCGACAGCGAATCGGTACGCTCAGCGGTGTAGTCCACCGTAATCTTCACGGTGCGGTTCGCCGCCGGGCCCGAAATCTTCAGGCCCTCCAGCACCAGCGAGAACTCGGAGATGACCGGGGCAATCGCCTCGGCAACCTCTTCCTCACGAATCGCGCGGGTACCCACGCGCACCGGTGCCTCCACCACGGGCTCACTCTCAACGCGAGTGCGGGGAGTGTTCACACCATTCGCCACGCGGGATGCGGCACGGCGAGCGCGCGCATTCGGGGCGCTCTTCTTAGAGCCAGAACGCTTCGGCTTGTATGCCATAGTTCTCTTCTTTCATTCTTCCGCCGCTACCCTGCCCCACCTCCTGGGAGGTAGGGCAGGTGGCGACGGTTTTACGTCTTAGCGGGCTAGTGGCGTGCCTTAGGCGCGCGCACCTCAGCGATGACCTCAGCCACCGCGTTCTCGACGGACACCTCGCGAGCCTCACCGCTGCGGCGGTCCTTCAGCTCCAGCACGCCGTCCTTGAAGCCGCGACCAATCACCAGGATGGTGGGCACGCCCAGCAGCTCGGCGTCGCCGAACTTCACGCCGGGGCTGGTCTTCGGGCGGTCGTCCAGCATGACCTGCAGGCCAGCGGATTCCAGGGATGCGCTGAGCTCTTCAGCGTACTCGTGGGATGCTGCATCCTTGCCGGTGATGACGATGTGCACGTCTGCCGGTGCCAGGTTACGCGGCCAGATCAGGCCCTTCTCGTCGTGGTTGCCCTCGGCGATAGCGGCCAGTGCGCGGGTCACGCCCACGCCGTAGGAGCCCATGGTCACGGTCTGCAGCTTGCCGTTCTGGTCCAGGACCTTCAGGCCCAGTGCCTCAGCGTACTTGCGGCCCAGGGCGAAGATGTGACCCATCTCGATGCCGCGGGCTGCCACCAGTTCGCCGGAGCCGTCCGGTGCCGGGTCGCCTTCGCGCACCTCGCACGCCTCAATGACGCCGTCGGCGGTGAAGTCGCGGCCGAAGACCAGGTTCGCCACGTGCTTGCCCTCTTCGTTTGCGCCGGTCACCCAGCGGGTACCGCGCACCACGCGGGGGTCAACGAAGAAGGGAATGCCGGTTGCGGAAGCTACCGCATCCTCGTCCTCGGTGTGCGCACCGAACAGGGGCGCATCCAGGCTCAGGCCGGGGCCAATGTAGCCCTTGACCAGCTGGGGGTATGCCTTCAGGTCCTCTTCGCTGGCTGCCTCAACCTCAACCTCGCCGCCGATGCCTAGCAGGGCGCCGATGTTGACCTCAACGCGGCCCAGGTCCACGGCCCGGTCACCGGGAACGCCCACGGCGAAGACCTTACGCTCACCGGAGGGGGTGATGACGGTGCCGAGGAAGCACTTGAGGGTCTGCGAAGCTTCCAGGGTGCCGCCGGTCACCTCGGAGTGCAGTTCGTTCATGCGCTCCACCAGGGTCTCAATGGTGGCGGAGTCGGGGGTGTCCACGACGATTGCCGCCGGGGTGTCCTCGGTGATTTCGATTTCCTCGGGAACCACGGTGGTCACGGCCTCAACGTTTGCCGCGTAGCCGCCCGCGGAACGCACGAAGGTGTCCTCACCGATGGGGGTCGGGTGCAGGAACTCTTCACTGCGGGAGCCGCCCATTGCGCCGGACTGTGCGGTCACAATGACAATCTCCAGGCCCAGGCGCTCGAAGATGCGCTGGTATGCGGCGCGGTGCGCCATGTACGCCTCGTTCAGGCCCTCATCGTCAATGTTGAAGGAGTAGGAGTCCTTCATGACGAACTCGCGGCCGCGCAGCAGACCCGCGCGGGGGCGCGCCTCATCGCGGTACTTGGTCTGAATCTGGTACAGGTAAACCGGAAGGTCCTTGTAGGAGGAGTACAGGTCCTTGACCAGCAGGGTGAACATTTCCTCGTGGGTGGGTGCCAGCAGCATGTCGGCACCCTTGCGGTCCTTGAGGCGGAAGAGGTTATCGCCGTATTCGTCCCAGCGGTTGGTTGCCTCGTAGGGCTCGCGGGGCAGCAGTGCGGGGAAGTGAACTTCCTGCGCGCCGATGGCGTCCATCTCTTCGCGGATGATGTTCTCGACCTTGCGCAGTACCTTCAGGCCCAGGGGCAGCCAGGTGTACACGCCCGGGGCTGCGCGGCGGATGTAACCGGCGCGGACCAGCAGCTTGTGGCTGGCGACCTCAGCGTCTACGGGGTCCTCGCGCAGAGTGCGCACGAAGAGGTTGGAAAGGCGAAGTACCACGATTCTCCTTGAAAGGTCGATAGGTTTAGGTAGGGTGCCCACGGCTCACCGGGTAAGCCACGAAAAAGGCACAGTCGTCTTTAATTTTATAGCGTTTTAGGGTTCGGCGTGTTTAGCGCTCAAAAATGATGGTCGAGAACTGCCCAATCTGCTCCCAACCGGTCCCCCGGTACATGGCAAGAGCGCGGGCGTTGTAGTCGTTCACGTACAGGCTCAAATGCGGGTAGCGGCGCTGCAGAATCTGCGCGGCGGCGGCAAAGAACGGCTTAGCCAGCCCGTAGCCGCGGTAGTCCGGGTGCAGCCACACGCCCTGCACCTGCGCGGCATCCAGGTTCACGATGCCCGCATCCGCCTTGAAGATAACGCGACCGTTCACATCGGTGACAATGGCGCAACGCTGACCGGCAATCAGCGTGCGCAGGCGCGCCGCGTAGCCCTCCCCGTAGCGGGCAACCGGGTCGAAGCCGACCTCCTCGGTGAACATGGCGGCTGCAGCGGGCAGAAGCTCCCCCAGGTCCGCGGAGGTGGCGAGGCGCGCATACCCGGCAGGCTCACCGCTGAGTTGGACAGCACCGGCGGGGCTCTGCCCCGGCTTGAGGGGCTCGGGTTTGATGGGCACGGGTTTGAGAGGCGCGGGCAGGTGCGCCGGCAGCTCAGGAAGCTCCGCCTCGTAGAAGCGGGCGAGGTCCTTCTCCGGCGGCAGATACAGCAGCGGCTGATTGGGACGCTCCGACAGAACCCGCGCACGGTGATCGCAACCGTCACCCAGGCTCGGCTGCAGCATCTGCAGTAGCGGGCTCTTAGCAGCGCCGCGAGTCTGCTCGCATAGCTCCTGCATGCGCGTCCACAGGGGCATCACGAAGACGCTCTCACCGAACATGGAATCCAGGCGAGAACCCACCTGCAGAAGTAGCTGAGCCAGCGCGTCACGATGCGCGAGCGCCGTAGCATCCAGGGTGGTGGCGTCAGAGGTTTCTACATGTTCGGCAACATCATGTTCGACCGCGGCACCACACAGCCGCACCGGCACCACATTCGAACCCAACAACAGCACACAGCACAACTGCCCGTCACGCTCACACCCGACAAAACCCTGATAGTAGTGCAGCGGAATACGCGGGGACCTCACCGGAAGAGGGCACGCCAAATAATGCTCAATGGAGTACAGATTCGGGACCGGGTCACTAAACAGGACCTCCTCCAGCTCATCGCACCACCGAGCATCCAGAGCAAAAACGTGTTCCTTCACGCGATCAGGCATAGAGGAAGAATCCATCGACGAAACAGCAGCAGACGAAACAGCAGCACGCCGGGCACGATTAGCCTTACGGCGGCGAGAAAAAAGAGTGAACATGACCTGTTGAGTGATAGAGAATGAGCGACAAAAAAATAAGTGAAAACACGGGGACACGCACCCCCGAAAAAGTAGCCGAATCAGGCGGCCACAACCGGCAGCGGCAAGCACTAAGCCCGCCACCACCATAACCGGACATAACCGGAAAAGCGCGGAGGCGCCCTCACCAGGGCGCCTCCGCGCACAAAAGCTAACTAGCTCACCGAAACAGCCGGGGAACCCTCGGGAACATACTCGCCCGAAGCCTCCATCTCAGCAGCAATACGGGTCGCCTCTTCAATCAGAGTCTCAACGATCTGATCCTCAGGCACAGTCTTAATGACCTCACCCTTCACAAAAATCTGGCCCTTACCGTTACCGGACGCAACACCCAGGTCAGCCTCACGAGCCTCACCCGGACCGTTCACCACGCAACCCATCACGGCAACACGCAGCGGAACCTTCATGTGCTCCAGGCCCTTAGTCACGTTCTCAGCAAGCTCCCACACGTTCACCTGCGCACGACCACACGACGGGCAAGACACGATATCCAGCTTGCGGGGGCGAAGGTTCAGCGACTCCAGAATCTTGGTGCCCACCTTCACCTCCTCAACCGGAGGAGCAGACAGCGACACGCGAATAGTATCGCCAATACCCTGAGACAGCAGAGTACCGAACGCCACCGAGCTCTTAATAGTGCCCTGGAACGCCGGACCAGCCTCAGTCACACCCAAGTGCAGGGGCCAGTCACCGCGCTCAGCCAGCTGACGGTACGCCTCCACCATCACCACAGGGTCATTATGCTTCACAGAAATCTTGAAATCGCGGAAACCGTGCTCCTCAAAGAGCGACGCCTCCCACACAGCAGACTCAACCAGAGCCTCCGGAGTAGCCTTACCGTACTTCTCCAACAGACGCTTATCCAGCGAACCAGCATTCACACCAATACGCAGAGAAACGCCGTGGTCCGAAGCCATCTGAGCGATTTCCTTCACCTGGTCATCGAACTTACGGATATTACCCGGGTTCACACGCACAGCACCGCAACCAGCCTGAATAGCCGCATACACGTACTTCGGCTGGAAGTGAATATCAGCAATCACCGGAATACGGGACTGCTTCGCAATAATGGGCAGAGCCTCCGCATCCTTATCAGTCGGGCACGCCACACGCACAATATCGCAACCGGCAGCGGTCAACTCAGCAATCTGCTGCAGAGTCGCACCAATGTCGTGGGTCTTAGTGGTCGTCATCGACTGCACCGAAATCGGAGATTCAGAACCAACACCGACAGAACCCACCTTAAACTGGCGAGTCTTACGACGCGGGGACAGAACCGCGGGAGCGGGCTTCGGCATACCAAGGCTGACCGACAAGGTTTTCCTCCATACATGGGTTATGAAGGACGTACGACGCATCCTTCGTTCAACTTTTTATTGTGCCACTGACGCGAAAGAAAGCACTAATACGGGTACCCTTACCGCGCGCAACAACACACTAAAACAGGGTGATGGGCTTAACAATATCCGCCACAATCAGAATGACAGACATCACAATAAACGCGCCTGCCACCACATACGTCAACGGCAACAACTTCACCGGATCAAACGGACCCGGATCCTTACGCCCAGTCAAACGTGCAAAGAAACGACGCACCCCCTCCCAGAGCGCACCCAACACGTGGCCACCATCCAGAGGCAGAAGCGGAATCAGATTAAACGCAAAAAGCATCAAATTCATATTCGCCACCAGCGAGACCAACATCGCAGCCTTCGCCTTCACATCAATACGGTCAGTAGCCGTCACCTCACCGGCAATACGACTCACACCAACCACAGACACCGGCGACTCAACACTACGCTCACCACCAGTCACCAAAGTCACCGTCAACTCCCACACACGCTGCGGCAACGACAACATCGACGAACCCACACGAGAGAGCGTATCGCCCACCATCGCAGGCACCTCAGTAATAGAACCAGGCACCAACTCACTCGACGGCGACACACCCACAAAACCGCCGCGAGTCGTCGCAATCGAACCATCCGCAGCACGCGCATACTGGCCCTTACCATCAGAAACCGGGCGGATCATCTCAACCGGAGTCACCAACAAATCCAGACGCTGACCATCACGCTCCACCGTCAAAGTGCTCGGGTGAGAACCCGCCGCACGAATCGCCGAAGACACCGCCTCCCACGAACCCGTCGACGCACCATTCACAGCAACCACACGGTCACCCACCCGCACACCAGCAGCCTTCGCAGGCGACGGAGTGGACTTATCCGTACACTCGCCATAGCTAATCGAATCATGAGTGACATTCACGCTCGGCACGCACTCAGACACCGCTGACACCTTATTCGTCACCTGCGCCGTACCAAAACCACAAATCAGCACAGCAGTACACACCACACCAATCAGCAGGTTCATCGTCGGGCCACCCAGCATAATCACCATGCGCTTGAGCACCGGCAACTTATAGAACAGGCGGTCCTCATCACCGGGCTTCAGACGCTCAGCATCCGCCGCACGCGCTTCCTCAGCCAAGGACGCAAACGGGCTGGTACTGCCCGAATGGCCCTCCTCATGGTGCTCCTTCACCTCAGCAGGGCTCGGCGGGTACATGCCAATCATCGAAATGTAGCCGCCCAACGGGATCGCCTTGAAACCGTACTCAGTCTCGCCGCGGCGGAAAGAGAACACGGTCTTACCGAAGCCAATCATGTACTGCGGAACGCGCACATTGAACAGCTTCGCGGGCACCAGATGCCCCACCTCGTGCAGGGCAATCGAGACGGCAATAGCGATTGCCATGAGGATAATGCCCACAGCGTACAGCAGGATTTCCACGCTTTTTCTCGTTTCGGTTCGGGGATACGAAGCTTCTAGGATACTCGCTTAGCCTGTGAAGGCGCCCTCCCCCGCCTCATATGACTATGCAGGACGGTGTGGGTGGGTACGCTATACCCTTCCTCCGGTGAGGTGCGGGCATGTGGAGGGGTGGTGTTCGTCCTCGTTCCTACAGGGGCAC
>NZ_KV808305.1:4878-27051 GCF_001812205.1 Rothia sp. HMSC069C10 | reverse complement strand
TCGCTTCGCTTCGGGCACCCTGATGTCACTTTCGGACGATACCGCCTTTCCGCGCTGGGGTGCTGTGCGGGTGCGGCCGTGTTTTCCGGATGCGCCCTCAGGGTGTCAGCCCGGACGCTCTCCGATGCGGAGCGAGGAGGAAGCGGAGCGTCCGGGTGACGGGTGCCCCTGCGTAGGCGCGGAGGAAATATGCGGCGCCCCGCCCCTGCTTAGTGAGGGGAGGAACGAGGACGGTCACTGCCCCTCGCCTGTAGCCCTAACCAAGCAGAGAGAGGACTAGTCCTCGTGCGCAACCTTCACCGTCACGCCGTTGAGAGTCACGGTGTCGCCGGGGTGCAGCTGCTTGCCGCGTGCTTCCTCAATGTCGCCGTTGACCTTGACCAGGCCGTGCTGAATGACCTCGCGTGCCTGCGCGCCGTCCTCTACGAGGTTGGCGAGCTTGAGGAACTGGCCGAGGCGGATCATGTCGTCGCGAATAAAAATTTCTTCCATGCTCTCTAGTTTATCCCGCCGGGTGCATACTGGTGTCCGGCAAAAATGGGGGTGTGGTGGGCCGGGTAGGCATACCCAGGGGTGGGGTGGTGATGGTACCCTAGTGTCTTGCATCAAAAAGTGTGCATATTGCGCCGATGAGCGCGAATACGGGCGCCCCGTTCTGGGTCGCGTCCCTTATGAACCCGAACTCACGCACGTCACAGCCGGTGGCGGGGCAGAAGGAGTAACTATGGCTGAAAAGTCCACCCTCGATAACGTTATTGCGCTCGCGAAGCGCCGCGGCTTTGTTTTCCAGGCCGGTGAAATTTACGGCGGTTCCCGCTCCGCATGGGACTACGGCCCCCTCGGTGCAGAGCTGAAGGAAAACATCCGTCAGCAGTGGTGGCAGCGTTTCGTCCGCTCTCGTGCGGACATGGTTGGCCTGGACTCCTCTGTTATTCTGCCTCGTGCGGTGTGGGAGGCGTCCGGTCACGTGGCGACCTTCACCGACCCGCTGGTTGAGTGCCTGTCGTGCCACAAGCGTCTGCGTCAGGATCACCTGCTGGAGAACTTTGAGGCGAAGAAGGGCCGCGCGGCTGAGGGCATGGAAGAGATTGCTTGCCCGAACTGTGGTACTCGTGGTGAGTGGACTGAGCCGCAGAACTTCTCCGGTCTGATGAAGACTTACCTGGGCCCGGTTGATAATGAGGAGGGTCTGCACTTCCTGCGCCCGGAGACCGCTCAGGGTATTTTCGTGAACTTCAACAATGTGGTCACTGCTTCTCGTAAGCGCCCGCCGTTCGGTATTGGCCAGATCGGTAAGTCGTTCCGTAACGAGATCACTCCCGGTAACTTTATTTTCCGTACTCGTGAGTTCGAGCAGATGGAAATTGAGTACTTTGTGCACCCGGATGACGCTGATAAGTACTTCAATGAGTGGGTTGAGGACTGCTGGAACTGGTTCGTTGACCTGGGTATTAACCCGGATAACATGCGCCGCTTCGACGTTCCTAAGGAGGAGCGTGCACACTACTCGGCTGGCACTATTGACGTTGAGTACCGCTTCGGCTTCCAGGGTTCCGAGTGGGGCGAGCTGATGGGCGTTGCGAACCGTACCGATTACGACCTGGGTGTGCACAACGAGCACTCCAACGCGAAGCTTGAGTACTTCGACCAGGCTACCGGTGAGCGTTACGTGCCGTACGTGATTGAGCCGTCCTTTGGTCTGACCCGCTCCATGATGGCGTTCCTTGTTGACGCATACGTCGAGGATGAGGCACCGAACACTAAGGGTGGCGTGGATAAGCGCGTCGTGCTGAAGCTCGACCCGCGCCTGGCACCGGTGAAGGCTGCTGTTCTGCCGCTGTCCAAGAAGGCTGAACTGTCTGAGCCCGCAACCAAGCTGGCGAACGAGCTGCGTGGCCTGTGGAACGTGGATTACGACGAGGCGGGCGCTATTGGTCGCCGTTACCGCCGCCAGGATGAGATCGGTACTCCGTTCTGCATCACCGTGGACTTTGACACTCTTGAGGATCAGGCTGTGACCATCCGCGAGCGCGACACCATGAACCAGGAGCGTGTGGCTCTGGATCAGGTGAAGTCTTACCTGGCTGCACGCCTGGCAGGCTAAAAATAATTTATAACATGGTCGGCGGGTAGCCTCTTAGAGCGAAAGAGGCTACCCGCCGTCGTGTATTTGGGCTACCCTGGTTAGACTGATTGGCACGTTTGACGCGAGCGAAGGAAAGGTGCACGGATATGGCTGAACGCCTCAGCGAAAAATTTGAGATTCGTCCTTGGCAGGAGGGTGATGACCTTGCCCTGCTTGAGATTTGGAACTCTGCCCGTAATGAGGTTGAGGAGCGCCAGCGTGGCCTTTTCGGCCCGGACAGTGACGCGCCGTTTAGCCGTACCCTGGTGGTGACTGTTTCTGGTGTGCCGGTGGCTGCGGGTACTGTGGTTGCTTCGCTGCTGCATCCGACGCGTTTGTGGTCGTATGTGGAGGTCGCGGCTGATCACCGCCGTCAGGGTATTGGTACTGCCCTGCTGGATGCGCTGCGTGAGATTGCGGCGGCGCACGGTCAGACGACTGCTTTGCGTGTGAAGCTGTCGCCGTTTAGTGACGGTGAGGAGTTCGCGCAGGCTACTGGTATGAAGCTGGTTCAGCGTTCCCGTATGGTGCGTGTGGAGCCGGGGGCGATTCCTCCGGTGTCGTTGCGTGAGGACGCTGACGGTAACGAGACTCAGGCGATTGAGGATTTGGCGACCGGTTCGGTTGAGCTGACCGCCGCGCTGTGGGATTTCTACCGCCGCGCCCACGAGTGGGATGTTCCCGCCGAGGTGGGTTTGGGCACCGTGAACCGCTATTTCCTCTCGGATGAGGTGCGTGCCTTTGGTGCCGTGGTGCTTCGTGACCATATTCGTGAGGCTGCTGCTGAGGGTAAGAAGGGCCCGATTGTTGCGTTTGCGGTGAGCTACCACCCCTTCGAGACTGACCCGGAGGCGGCGCTGGTGGATGAGAAGACCGCCACGGAGTTGCTGCTGGGCTACGACTTCGATAATGAAGGTGCCGTGGAGGCAATCATGCAGGTGCTGTCCCTGCTGAGCGCTAAGTACCCGGTGCTGGTTGAGGTTGACGACGCCATGGAGGCGCTGGTTCAGGTAACCGACGTGCTACTGCGTGCCGGTACCGCTTCGGTGGAGGGCGACCCGACCTATATTTACGTGACGGAGTAGGTTCGAGAGTAGATTCTCGAGTAGGTTTGTAGGTTCCCAAATAGATTCGCGGTACCGAGCCTGCTGGCTGACTCTTGCTGAAAGGGGCGGGGGAGTGGAATGCTTCCCCGCCCCTTTTGTGTGCTGCCCCTTTCGCGTGCCTGCGCTCGCCGCCGCTACCGCCGCGGGGCGCCTCCAAAAAATCCGCCTGTGCTGTGCCTCTGTACCCCGTCAGCTGAGTCCGGTTCTCGATTTGCCCCCGTATGCCACAATATAGGGGTGAATTCTGAAGCACCCCGTCTTACCCTTCCGCCCCTGAAACTGGGCAATCTGACCGTTGATACTCCCGTGGTTCTCGCCCCGATGGCTGGCGTGACCAATAAGGCTTTCCGCCGCCTCTGCAGTGAATATGGCGGCGGCCTGTACGTTACCGAAATGGTGACTGCGCGCGCCCTGGTGGAGCGTAAGCCCGAGTCCATGCGCATTATTGAGCATGACCCGGACGAGAAGATCCGCTCCATCCAGATTTACGGTGTGGACGCGGTCAACGTCGGTAAGGCTGTGCGCATGGTCGTTGAAGAGGACCGTGCAGACCACATTGACTTGAACTTTGGCTGCCCGGCTCCTAAGGTGACTCGCCGCGGTGGCGGTGCCGCCCTGCCCTGGAAGACTGACCTGTTCACTGCGATTGTGCAGACCGCGGTGAAGGAAGCATCCCGCAACGATATTCCGCTGACCATTAAGATGCGTAAGGGCATCGACGATGACCACATTACGTTCTTGGAATCCGCCAAGATTGCGCGTGATGCCGGTGTTGCGGCGATTGCCCTGCACGGTCGTACTGCGGCTCAGCATTATTCGGGTAAGGCTGACTGGGATTCGATTGCGCAGCTACGCGAGCTGATTCCGGATGTGCCGATCCTGGGTAATGGCGATATTTTCTCCGCTGAGGATGCGGTGCGCATGGTTGAGCAGACCGGCGTGGACGGCGTCGTGATTGGTCGCGGCTGCCAGGGTCGCCCGTGGCTGTTTGGCGACCTGCAGAATGCGTTTGAGGGTTCGTCGGAGCGTATCCGACCGACCCTGACTGAGGTTTCGGACATGATTTACCGCCACGCAGAACTGCTGGTGGAAACCTTCGGCGATGAGACCCGAGGCCTGCGCGAGATCCGCAAGCACGTGGCGTGGTACTTCAAGGGCTACCCGGTCGGTGGCGAGCTGCGTGCGAAGATGGCCCAGGTGCCCGACCTGGCGACCTTCCGTGAGCTGATTGCTCAGCTGGACCACTCGATTGGTTACCCGGGTGCCGCCGTGGAGGGCTCGCGCGGTCGCGCCGGCAGCCCCAAGCAACCGCACCTGCCCGATGGCTGGCTGGATTCGCGCATCCTGGGGGATGCTGAGCGTCTGGGCCTGGCGGAGGCTGAGCTGGATATTTCCGGCGGCTAAACCCCTGTACTTGTGTGCCGCGGCGTGCTGTTTGCGCGTCGCGGCGCATCCTTTTTATGAGCCTGTTCGCGCGCTATGTTGCCGCTCCTGCAACGCCTGCAGAGGCTACCTGTTGACCCTCACCGTAGAATTGAGTTTATGGCTGGATTAATCCGCAAAGAAGACATTGACGAAGTCCGCGCCCGTACCGATATCCGCGAAATCATTGAAGGCTATGTGAGCCTCAAAAGCGCCGGTATAGGCACCTTCAAGGGGCTGTGCCCGTTCCACGACGAGCGCACGCCCTCCTTCAATGTGCGCCCGCAGGTCGGTTCGTACCACTGCTTTGGCTGCGGTGAATCCGGTGACGTGTACTCCTTCGTCATGGCGATGGAACACACCAGCTTCGTTGAGACGGTGGAGCGTCTAGCCGCCCGTATTGGTTACACCCTGCACTATGAGGGCGGTAAGCCCGGCGACCGCTACGAGGCGGGTATGCGCCGCCGCCTGCTCGACGCGCACAAGATGGCCGCCGAGTTCTTCGAACGCAACCTCTACAGCGCTGATGCTCAGGAGGCGCAGCGCTTCCTCGGCGCCCGCGGTTTCGACCCCGCCGCAACCCGCAAGTTCGGTGTCGGCTACGCCCCGCGCGGCTGGGACCACCTGCTCAAGCACCTTCGCTCCCAGGGCTTCACGGATGAGGAGCTGAAGGCGACCGGTATGTTCTCGGAGGGCAACCGCGGCCTGTACGACCGCTTCCGCGGCCGCATCATCTGGCCGATTCGCACCATTGCCGGTGAAACCATCGGTTTCGGTGCCCGCCGTCTCTTTGACGACGATCAGGGCCCCAAATACCTGAACACCCCCGAGACGCAGCTGTACAAGAAATCCCAGGTGCTTTACGGCATTGACCTGGCAAAACGCGATATGACCAAGACTAAGCAGGTCGTCATTGTGGAAGGCTACACGGACGTTATGGCGGCACACCTCGCCGGCATCACCACTGCCGTTGCCACCTGCGGCACCGCGTTCGGTCCCGGCCACATCAAGATGGTGCGCCGCATGATTACCGACGACGGCTCCGGCGGCGAAATCATCTTCACCTTCGACGGTGACGCCGCAGGCCAGAAAGCCGCCATGGCCGCATTCCAGGAGGACCAGCGCTTCGTCGCGCAGACCTTCGTGGCGGTTGCCGAGAACGGCATGGACCCCTGCGACCTGCGCCTACACAAGGGCGACGCCGCCGTGCGCTCGCTGATCGCTTCGCGCCGCCCGCTCTTCGAGTTTGCGATTGATTCGACCCTCGCCAAGTACGATTTGGCGACCCTTGAGGGCCGTGTGCTGGCGATGCGCGCTATCGCCCCGATTATTGCCGGCATCAGGGACCGCGACTTGCGCCCCGCCTACATGCGTAAGGTATCCGGTCAGCTCGGTCTGGAGCTTGACGAGATTCAGCGTGCCGTGGCATATGCGCAGAACCACCCGAAGCTTTCTCGCTCCCAGCAGGCGGAGGCTCCCGCAGCCGCGCCGCGTTACGAGCGTCTGAACGAGGGGCCGCAGGGAGTGCCGGGCACGCCGGGCTATGCGGGCGCTCAGGGTTACGTGGGCGCGCCGGGTTACGCGGGTGCTCAGGGCGCAGTTCATGCTGACGCGCCCTACGACCCCGCCTACGACGCACCGCCACCAGAAGACCACGCCGCACCCAGTGCCTACGCCGGTCAGAACGCTGCCGCGCACCCGCCGAGCAGCATTCAGCCCGCCGCACCCCAGCCGGAGGTGACCGCCCCCGCCGTTGAGGAATTCCTCACCCCCGACCCGCGCGACCCGGTTGCCCGCCTCGAAAAGGCGGCGCTCGAGATTGCCCTGCAGCACCCCGAGCTCATCAGTGTGGAACAGTGGCGTAACCTCGCCACCGTGCAGTTCCGCTACCGCACCCACCGTGAGGTGGCCGCCGGCATTATTCACGCGGCAACCGTCATGGCGCCCACCCCCGGCATCGAATGGATTAACTGCGTGCGCTCCGGCGCTGTGGAGGGCGTACATCCCGCCATCGCGGAGCTCGCCGTCTCACCGCTACCGGTCAGCAGCGCTGAGCGTCTGCCCGGTTTTGTGACTGGCGCACTCAATGCCCTGTTTGAACAGCAGATTGCCCGCCAAAAATCCGACCTGATGATGCGCCTAGAGCAGCTCAGCGCAAACCCCGACGACGAAGAGTTCGAAGCGGTACAGCGTCAGCTCCTCGAGCTGGAAATGCGCCGCCGCCAGCTCAGCGCACAGCGCGGCTAAGTACGGCTCCTTGTGAACGCCCCGGCTACCTGCCGAATGTCCTGTGTTCTGCAGGTTGCCGGGGAATACCGCGGGGTAGAAGCCTCCCTCACCACCCAAACCAACCACACACCCCAAAAGTGATGCACTTCATAGCATTTCAAGTTGCGGAGCCCAAACAGCCCCGGTATAGTTATTACTCGTTGCAAGGGAAACCAGCAACGAAAACAAAATAATCCCCCGTAGCTCAATTGGCAGAGCATTCGACTGTTAATCGAAGGGTTACTGGTTCGAGTCCAGTCGGGGGAGCAAATATAGCAAGAACCCCCGAGGCGAAGCCTCGGGGGTTCTTGCTATATACGTTCCTCTGACTCGAACCAGTAACCCCTCGGGCTTGCGCCCTCGGCGAGGCAAAGATTTTTGTTTCCTCGCGCGCTCGGAAAATCTTCGCCTCGCTAGTTCGAGTCCAGTCGGAACGTTCTCCCCAAGTCGTGAACCAGCAACCCCTCGGGCTAACGCCCTCGGCGGGATAACGGTTTTTTACTTCCTCGCGCGCTCGGAAAAACCGTCACCCCGCTGTGTCGAGTCCAGCGCAACAGTGGCATACGGGGTGGTTGAGATTTTTGGTTCCTCGCGCGCTCGGAAAATCTTCACCCCGCTGTATCGAGTCCAGTCGGAACGTTCTCCCCAAGTCGTGAACCAGCAACCCCTTGGGCTTACGCCCCCGGCGAGGCAAAGATACTTCACCCTGTAAAAATGTACCCTGCAAAAATGTGAAGTCTAACGCACAGGAAAGTTCCCCACCCACATCAACCACACGCCCACTCGGCGCGTAGCGGGGGAGCGGCGCATCGGCATCCTCTTACGCCTACTCCAGAGCAAATCCACAGGCGCAACCAAACCCAGAAACCTACGCCTGCAGCTCAACACAACCTCCAGAAAGTCGAAAATACCTGAAGAGATAGTGCAAACCCCCGCCCAAACGGTCACGCGGAGGTATCATAAGGGGCTAAACTATAGGAGGTGGAGTGCGAAAAAGAAGCCTCCAAAAACACGTCACGGAGAGGTGGTCATGACCACTACTACTAATCCCAAGGCACCTAAGCGTTTCTTTGCTGGCATTAGCGGGATTAAGTCCGGCGTCGCGAACATCATCGACGCTGGCAAAACCTTCAAGACCCTCGGACCCAGCCAGGTCAAGGACGAAATCCAGATTGCAAAGCACGAGCTGAAGACCAAGGGCATCGCCGTTGGTAAGGGCGCAGCCTTCTTCGGCGTCGCAGCAGTCTTCGGTCTGTTCCTGATCATTGCGCTGGTCGCCGCAGCAATCCTCGGCCTCGGCACCGTCATGCCCTACTGGGCATCCGCGCTGGTCTTCGCCCTCATCTTCCTCATCGTCCTGGCAATCTGCGCCCTGGTCGGTCTGAAGAAGGTTAAGGCTCAGCTGCCGTTCAAGCCCGAATCCGCAATCTTCGGTCTGCTCTTCGACCTCGGCGTACTCAAGGAAGGTACCGCCATGTCCGCTGAGCGCCTGAAGAAGGAACAGGCAGAGCGTGCAGAGCAGAAGGCTAAGGAAGCTGAAGAAGCAGCAGAACGCGCACGTCAGGAAGCTGAAGAGCGCAAGGCACGCGGTGAGGAAGAGCCCAAGCCGCCGACCTTCGAAGAGCTCAAGCAGCGCACCGCAGAACGCCGCCAGCATCTGGCAGCCCTGCGCGACGACCTGCAGTCCTACACCGGCGACGTTCAGAACAACACCCAGCAGGCTCTGGACGCTCTCAAGGCAGTGCCCTCCGAGGTTGCCGCAGGTGCAGCAGCTACCGGCCGCGGCCTGGCAGAGAACGTGCGCAAGCCCGAGGTTCTGCAGGCACGCTGGAAGTCCTTCGCAGCACTGGGCGCATCCATTGCAACCGTCCTGCACTTCCTGAACCGCCTGGTACGCCGCTAAACCCGGTACACCATAAACCCAGTCGCCGCTAAAACCGGCACAGGTTTAACGCCAAGCGTCCAAACGCCCCGATACTCGTATCGGGGCGTTTGTGCGTCTACAGGCAGGTTGCCGGCTTCTGTTTCAACGGGAGGTTTAGAGGTAACTCCCAGCCAAAGCCGCCCACCATAAGTCGGAGAAGGACGCAGCTCACAGGTAGAATAGACAAGTGCTGTACGTACTGGACCCACCCGGTGCACGCGGCAGACAGAGGTAGAAGCGGCGCACCGTCGCACCCGAAACCCCAAAGTCACCGACACACTACACCCCGATGAGGAGCCCCGTCATGGAACAGGCAAAGACGATTCTGATTGGCGCAGAAACCTACCCGCCGGACATCAACGGTGCAGCACAATTCGGTCACCGCCTCGCCACCTCCATGCTCAAGCGAGGTCACTCCGTGCACGTGGTCGCCGCCAGCCCCATCCCCGGCCCCAGCTACCGCACCGAAGTAGAGAGTGGCATCGTGGAGCACCGCCTGCGCTCGCACCTGCCTCCGACCCACGAGACGAACCGCATCTGCGTGCCCTGGGAGATCTGGTCCGAGGTTGGTGCAATCCTTGACGAGGTCCGCCCGGACGTGGTGCACGTGCAGTGCCACTACATTATTGGCCGAGCCCTGATTTTCCAGGCGAAGCGCCGCGGTATCCGCGTTATCGCAACCAACCACTTCATGCCGGCAAACCTTGATCCGTTCCTGCCCTTCCCCGATCCCGTGAAGCGTGTGATTGAGAAGGTCACCTGGAAGGACATGCGTTTCTGCTTCTCCAAGACTGCGGTCGTTACCACCCCCACCCAGATCGGTGCGGATGCGATGCGCGACCTGGGTCATTTTGACCGCCCCGTCATGCCGGTTTCTAACGGTATTGAAATCAGCGACTACGAGCTGCCTGAGGGAGCAGACGCCGGCAAGGTTCCCGGTGAGCTGCGTATTGCCTTCGTGGGTCGCCTTGCCGAAGAGAAGAACGTGGACGTGCTCATCGAGGCGCTCTCCCTGCTGCCCGATACCCTCGAGCACGTGGTGCTGGATATCGCTGGTGGCGGCGAGCTGCGTGAGGCTCTCGAGCAGAAGGCACACGATTGCGGCGTGTCCGACCGTGTGATTTTCCGTGGCTTCGTTCCGGATGAGCATCTGCCCGAGGTGTACCAGATGGCTGACGTGTTCTGCCAGCCCGGTACCGCCGAGCTGCAGTCCCTGGTCTCTCTGGAGGCGATGAGCGCCTCCACCCCCGTGGTGCTTGCGAACGCGCTGGCTCTGCCGCACCTGGTGGAGGACGGTGTGAACGGCTACCTCTTCGAACCCAATAACGCTCAGGATTTGGCGAAGAAGCTGGAGGCTGTGCTCTCCCTGCCCGCCGCCGAGCGTGAGCAGATGGGTCGCGAGTCCCGCCGCATCGTGGGCTTCCACAGCGCTGAGAACACCTGGCGTACCTTCGAGGAACTGTACGTGAGCGACGCTCCGTACCAGCGTTACCTGGATTCGCGCCGATAAGCTTCTTTAGGTGCTGAGTAGTTGATTGAGCGTTTTTCGTTCTCAGTCGCTGTTCAGGTACTCTAGAGGATGGTGCTGGCGCCCATTGCGCGCCGTCACTGCACCGGATGGGGAGTTAGCTCAGCCGGTTAGAGCAGGGGACTCATAATCCCTTGGTCGCGGGTTCGAGCCCCGCACTCCCTACGGCCCCGCCCGTCGACTTCACCCACTTGTCGGCGGGCGGGGCTTTTTCGCGCCCTATTTTCGTGCATGGAATGCATCAACGGTGATGAAAATGGGTAAATGACGAACGAAGACGCATCATAGTTCTCGATAGGGTAGGGTTGAAGGGTCTTGTCACGAAAGGCAGGGCGATGCTGCCGGTAGGTGCCGATTCTGCTGGCGGTGTTGCTTCCACACACCATACGAGAGGATCTCAATGTCGGAGAACACTCCCAACAACCCGTCGCAGGGTGTAGCCGGAGGCTACGGCTACGACGCCGGCGCACACCCCGCGCAGGACGCTTCGCTTCCGGGCCAGGCTGCTCAGCCGAGCCAGCCCGTGCAGTCGAGCCAGCCGGGTAATGCTGCTCAGCCTGCCGCACCGGTAGCACCTCAGCAGCCCGTTCAGCCTGAGCCCGTTCAGTCGCAGCAGGCGCCCCAGCCCGGTACTGCTCAGCCCGGTGCTGCGCAGCCGGGTCAGCCCGGCCAGGCAACCTATGCGCCGAGCGCACCGCATCCGGCGGTGAAGGCACTGGGTGCTACCTGGAACGCGTTCTTGGACGTTTTCTCCAGCAACCCGGCGACCGCGCACGCTCGCATCTCTTCCGCAGGTGCGTGGGGTTGGATTGTTCCCACGACTCTGCAGGCGCTAGTGGGCGCGTTCTTCTTCAGCCAGCTGGTAATTCTGGCGGCGGTTGTCATGATGTCCATGTTGGGCTACATGTTTGGTGGCCGAAGTGGTGCCGCCTACGGTGGTGCCTACGCCGCACAGGCTGTGCCGACCGGACGCATGATTCTGGCGTACGTGCTGATGGCTCTCGCCATCTTCGGCGTGCAGGTTCTGCGCGGTGTGCAGCTGCAGCTGACCGCGCGCATTGGCAAGGCGCCGGCGTCCTTCACCGCGAGTATGCATGCTGTGTCGGTGTCTTCTCTGGTGCTGATTCCTTCGTTCCTGCTGCTGAACCTGCTCGTGTTCTTCTTGCGCCTCACCCGTAGCGGTGACGGCGCGTTCTTCCTGACCATGCTCATGGTTCTGGTGCTTGCTTTTGCGGTGTTCTCGGGTGAGGCTCTGACCTACCTGGGCCTGAACCGTCTGGGCCGCTTCGCGAAGTCCCCGATTATCATGCACGCGGCGCTGAGCACCGCATGGGTTCTGGCATCCATGGTTGTTTACTACGTGGCTATTCGCCTGATGGGAGCCTAGAATGCACGCGATGACTCATACCCCGGCTGCACCGGCTCGTCAGCGCTGGATGTTCCTGGCGGTTCTGCTGACCATTGCAGCGCTGATTCTGAGTGCCTGCAGCGCGAAGATTGAGACCCAGCTGGGTCTTGAGAGCGCCGAGAAGGGTACTCGTACGATTCTGGTTTCCTTCAACATGAAGGATAACCAGGACAAGGTTAAGGGCGGCACCCAGGCGCTGGATGCGTCCGTTCGTAAGCACCTGCCCGAGGGCATGGAGTACGAAGGTATTCAGTCTGAGGGCGAGAAGGCTCGTGCGACCTTCAAGGTCTCCTTCTCCTCCGTGGACGAATACCACTCCAAGGTGACCTCTCTGCTGAAGGCTTCGGGCTCCGACATCAAGCCGCAGATCAGCATCATCAACTCTGACCAGGGCCTGGTGCAGGGTATCCAGGTGAAGGAAAACTTCAGCTCTGGCGACCTGCTGGGCTGGCTTCCGGAAGCGCTGGTCGTGGATGGTGTGGTGTCTGCTTCTAATAAGAACAGCGTCCTCAGCAGCAGCGATGAAACCACTGTGAAGTTTGGCGAGAAGGAAGTGAAGAACTCCGGTGGTTCTAAGATTTCTGCGAAGGATGTTCAGGACCGCGGTTTCCGTAACGTCATTCTTGACGTGAAGGAGAAGGACGGCGGTTACTCCGTGATGGTTTCCTTCGTCGCGAAGGAAATCATGAACACCGAGACCGCCTCGGCGGTCGACGCCTACCTGAACCAGGTCAAGCCTGAGGGCTCCGAGCTGAAGAAGGGTCTGGAGTCCTCGCAGGCGAAGGCATACGCTCCTTCCGCATCGACCGCCAGTGCGAAGGAAGAAGTGGGTCGTACCCTGACCTTTAGCGCTTCTTCGATTGAGGACCTGGGCAGCGGTCTCAAGAAGCTGTTTGGCGCAAGCAGCACCGATTTCTCCGCCAGCCGTGAGGTAGTGGCGAAGGACAACAACTTTACCGTTCAGAAGAAGATTTCGGGTCTGCTGGACTGCTCCCTGCTGTGCTCCCCGAACGGTGATGGCCTGACCCTGACCATCGTGGACAGCAACGATAAGTCCTACATGGTTGACCCCGAGGGCCGCGCTAGCTCCTCCCGTTCGGGCGGCAGCAGTACTCTCATCGCGGTTGACCGTGTTTCTTCGCGCCAGATCGAGATGAAGAGCATGAAGGTCGCTACCTCCCTGGGCCTGGATGGTTCCATGGAAGCGCGTTTCCTCTACGCATTCCCGACCGAGGATGTTGCAGGCGCTGAGCAGAAGCTCAAGGACGTTTTCGCAGGCGGCAGCAATGACGAGACCGAGGTCCGTCAGGACGGCGACTCCACCATCGTGAGCGTGAAGGTTCGCGGTAAGGACCAGAACGAGTTCAACCAGCGTCTGAACGAGTACCTGCCCGATTCGAAGGTAACCGTGACCCGCCCCGGCGGATACCACCCCTTCGGCTCCGACTACACGGTGACCCCTGAAATCAAGCTCTCTTCAAAGCTGGGTAACTACTACTCCGCTCCCTTCGAGTTCACCTTCAAGGCGCCGACCTTCTCCTCGCTGGACCAGCAGAAGGTAGATGCCGCGAACAGCCTCGCGAAGAACTCTCAGCACGTGCAGCTCACCGTGAACGGTGGCGAGCTGAGCGTCAAGACTGACCGTGGTGTCAGTAGCACCTCCGGTCTGACTGTTCCGGTGTCAGGTCTGAGCATGACTGACGTAATCGTGGACGCGGTTATTGTGGGTCTGCTACTGCTCATCCTGATTCTGCTCTTCCTGTTCCGCAAGAAGATTGCGGCGGCTCGTGCGAAGGGCCGTGAGCGTCGTGCCGCTTCGGCTGCTGCACTGGGTGCGGCGGCTGGTGTTGCGACCGGTTACGGTGCAACCCAGGCTGACGCACAGGGTGGTTACGCAGCTCAGAATGGTTACCCGGCACAGGGTGGTTACGCTGCTCAGCCCGGTTACCAGGCACAGGGCGGCTACCCGGCGCAGAACACCGCCTACGCTGCGGGTGACGATTCGCCGACTCAGGTATTCACCCCGCAGCACGGCCTGAACTACGGTGAGAATGAACCGACCAAGGCAATGCCTGCGTACGATGCGCAGGCCGCGCAGACCGCACAGCCTGCACAGCCGGTTCAGCCTACTCAGCCCGGTCAGCAGGTTCAGCCCGGTCAGACTGCTCAGCAGCCTGTACAGCCGAACCAGTTCGGTGCTGATGACGGTGACGTCCTCCAGTAAGTAGCTGCCTCTAGCACCTACGCTAGTGAGCACAACCTAGACTGGCTCCTGTGGCCCGTTGCCTCCTTTTGGGGAGGTGACGGGCCACAGCCGTACCCAATGACTGCCAGCGCGAGTACTCGCCACCTAATATCCGCCCGGCACGGGTAGCAGAATGCTTGGTTCCTTCGAGCCCAGCAGGCTCATGGGGTTGATGTACTCGGCGTCCTTGCCGCTGCCGTCCCCACGGGTGCCTCCCTGTCGTACGCCCCAGTACAGGCAGGGGGTGGAGCATCGCCGGTAGGGGCGCTCGCTGTTGCCGCCCGCCGCGCCTGCGACGGTGCCGATGACCTCACCGGCTGTAACGGTGGTGCCGACCGGGAGTGCTTCGTCCATGGGTTCGAAGGTGCTGCGCCGCCCATCCGGATGCGCAATGACCAACACTTTGCGGTTGACGACCGTGCCGCTGAAAACCACTTTTCCCGGTGCCGGTGCGTAGACGTGCCGGTCGTTCTCGGGTACGGCAAGGTCTACGCCGCGGTGCCCGGCGCTCCAGCGTTGGGCGGGCTTCTCAAAGGGGTGGATCACCCGCGGTCTGGATTCGGCGGTGGGGGAGCGGTAGCGTAGTCGGCTCGCGGTGAGCTCAACGGTGTGGGGAACGTGTGCGCTGCTGGGAGCTTGTGCACTTGAGATGGCACCGTCAGTAAACCCTGCCCCGCCTGTAAAACTGAGCCAGCCCGAATAACCCTGACTGCCCAAATAACCCTGACTGCCCGCGTAGCTCTGCCCACCCGTGTAGCCCTGCCCGCCCGCGCTCACAAGTGCACCCAGCAGGCAGCACGCCGTCAGCATCGCGCGCCGTAGCGTTGTCGCTAATGTCATCATGTTCTGCTTCATCTTCTGAGCACATCACGAATTGCCCCGCCCCGCGGCACCTCACGAAAAATTGTGGATAACCCCGCTGTTTTCGCCTTAAAATCCTTTATCCACAGTGCCCCTGCACACACCCGCCGCGCCTGTGCAGGTTTTAACCCTAATCCGGCGGATTAATCGCGGAATATACGGTACAATGTCGTATTGCAGTGTGCCTGCGCGGGTATTCTCCCTCTTCGAGGGGGTTCCGCACAGTATCACTGACGACGCGCGGCGTGAGCGGCATCCTCAAACGGGGAGCCGATAAGGGACCTTCGGTCCACCCACACGGGGTGGTTAGGGCCTGAGCTGAACGGGTAACCGTGAACGCTAACCGCCGCCAGGAAAAACTGATAACTACTATGCGCGCGTTGGGCTAGCCCGAATGGGAGGTCCGCGCGGCACCACAAAGGAGACGACATGCCCGTCGTAACTATGCGTGAAATGCTGGACTCCGGCGTTCACTTCGGTCACCAGACCCGCCGTTGGAACCCCAAGATGAAGCGTTTCATCCTGACCGAGCGCAACGGCATCTACATCATCGACCTGCAGCAGTCCCTCGCCTTCATCGACAAGGCATACGAGGCTGTTAAGTCGACCGTCGCACACGGTGGCAACATCCTGTTCGTGGGTACCAAGAAGCAGGCTCAGGAAGTTATCGCTGAGCAGGCAACCCGCGTGAACATGCCCTACGTGAACCACCGCTGGCTCGGTGGTATGCTGACCAACTTCAGCACCATCTCCAAGAGCATCGAGCGCATGAAGGAACTCGAGCAGATTGACTTCGACGATGTAGCAGGTTCTCGCTACACCAAGAAGGAACTGCTCCTCATGCGTCGCGAGTTCGAGAAGCTCGAGAAGACCCTCGGCGGTATCCGCAACCTGTCCAAGGTTCCCTCCCTCCTGTGGGTTGTTGACACCAAGAAGGAGCACCTGGCAGTTAACGAGGCTCAGAAGCTGGGCATCCCCGTTGTTGCTATCCTCGACACCAACTGCGACCCCGACGAGGTTGCTTTCCCGATCCCCGGTAACGACGACGCTATCCGCTCCGTCAACCTGCTCACCCGCGTGATTGCTGACGCAGTGGCAGCCGGCCTGATCGAGCGCAACGCTAAGAAGAACGGCAAGGCTGAAGCAGCTGAGGAGCCCATGGCAGCTTGGGAGCGCGAGCTCCTGGAGCAGCACGAGGCTGCACAGGCTGAAGAGGCTGCTAAGTAAGCTTTCTTAGCCCACTAAGCTTTATGCTTTGTGGCCCCCCCTGCGGGGACCACGTTCGGACGGCGCCCGCCCTGACCTGGGCGCGGCGCCGTCCGCCATTTGTACCACCGGGATGTCATCCCGATTTATTACAGCAACACAAGGAGTTCACAATGGCGAACTACACCGCAGCAGACATCAAGGCACTGCGCGAGAAGACCGGCGCAGGTATGCTCGACGTCAAGAAGGCTCTGGACGAGGCTAACGGCGACCAGCAGAAGGCTGCTGAGATCATCCGCGTTAAGGGTCTGAAGGGCATCACCAAGCGCGAGGGTCGCGCAACCGCTGAGGGCCTGGTAGCTGCACGCGTTGAGAACGGCGTTGGCTACATGATCGAGGTCAACTCTGAGACCGACTTCGTGGCAAAGTCCGACCCCTTCATCGCTTTCGGCCAGAACGTGCTCGAGGCTGCTATTGCTGCTAACGCTTCCACCCTGGAAGAGCTGCAGGCTGCATCCTACGAGGGCAAGACCGTTGAGGAGCTGACCACCGACGCTGGTGCACTGCTCGGCGAGAAGATCGTTGTCCGCCGCGTTGCACGCGTTGAGGGCGAGAACGTTGCAGTTTACCTGCACAAGACCTCCAAGGACCTGCCGGCACAGGTTGGCGTTCTGCTGGCTGTCTCCGGTGAGAACACCGACGAGATCGCACACGACGTTGCAGTGCACATTGCTGCAATGAGCCCCAAGTACCTGGATTCCGAGTCCATCCCCGCAGACCAGATTGAGACCGAGAAGCGCGTTGCTCGCGAGACCGCAATCGCTGAGGGCAAGCCCGAGAAGATTCTGGACAAGATCGTTGAGGGTCGCCTGAAGGGCTTCTTCAAGGAGAACACCCTGCTCGATCAGGACTTCGCGAAGGACTCCAAGAAGTCTGTCGCACAGGTTCTGTCCGAGGCTGGCGCAACCGCTACCGCATTCGCACGTTTCCGCGTGGGCGCATAAGGACTCGCTGCAGTTCTGCCCTCCCGTATTGCGGGTTCCCGGTAAGGGAAATCGTATGAGGTTGGGATTATAGCCTGAAGCCGGGTAGTCACCACTGGTGGCTACCCGGCTTTGCTGTATCCTTGATAAGGACTAGGCGGCAGGAGCCCGCCCCGATCACCTATAACAATCCCTAGGTAAGCCACTGGAGGAACCATGACTGAAGCGAATCCCCGCCCGATGCACCGTGACGAAACCGGCCGCCGCCGCGTTTTGCTCAAGCTTTCCGGTGAGGTTTTTGGTGGCGGTGAAGTCGGTATTTCTACCGAGGTCGTGCGCAGCATCGCTAAGCAGATCGCCGCAACTGTTGGCGAGGTTGAGACCTCCATCGTGATTGGTGGCGGCAACTTCTTCCGCGGCGCTGAACTCTCTCAGGCGGGTATGGACCGCTCCCGTGCAGACTACATGGGTATGCTCGGCACCGTGATGAACTCCCTGGCTCTGCAGGATTTCCTGGAGCAGGAGGGTATTGACACCCGCGTTCAGTCGGCTATCACCATGCCGCAGGTTGCTGAGACTTACATTCCTCGCCGCGCGATTCGCCACATGCAGAAGGACCGCGTCGTGATTTTCGGTGCTGGTGCGGGTCTGCCCTACTTCTCCACCGACACTGTGGCTGCTCAGCGCGCCCTGGAAATCCACGCAGATGAGGTTCTGGTGGCTAAGAACGGCGTGGACGGCATCTACACTGCTGACCCGAACAAGGACCCCAACGCTGAGCGCCTGTACAACCTCACCTACGATGAGGCAATGCAGCGCAACATCCGCGTGCTGGATCAGACCGCGTTCTCCCTGTGCCGTGACAACAACGTGACCATGCGCGTGTTCGGCATGCAGGGTGAGGGTAACGTGACCCGCGCGATTCTGGGCGAGAAGATGGGTACCCTCGTTACTCGCTAACGCCTAATTTTCTAGGCCGGGGCATGTTTGATGCCCCTCTGATTGTGACCGTGCTCGATAGCGCGGACTTATTCTGGACGGTACCGCGCGGGTAAGCGCTAAAACTCGCTTATGCCCGCCGGTACCGTCTAGACTTATATCAAATACGACGTTCTGCCTCTTTCCCATCGACTTCGCGGTATCCGTAAGGTTTTCGCCTCGGATGCGCCGCGAACCGGTAGGGAAATCATGAAGGCTGAACGCGCACCCACCGACAATTCTGGTACCCCAGAATACCGACAAAGGAGATCCTTTCGTGATCGAAGAAATCCTTGCCGAAGCCGGCGAGAAGATGGAAAAGACCATCGAAGCAACCAAAACTGAGTTCGCTAAGGTCCGCACCGGTCGTGTGAACCCCGCAATCTTCAGCGGCCTGACCGCCGACTACTACGGTGCACCGACCCCGCTGCAGCAGCTGGTGTCCTTCAACGTTGAGGACGCACGTACCGTCAAGATCGTTCCCTTCGACGTGACCGCACTGGCAGCTATCGAGAAGGCTCTGCGTGACTCCGACCTGGGTGTTAACCCCAGCAACGACGGTGCAGCTATCCGCGTTGTCATGCCCGAAATGACCGCTGAGCGCCGTAAGGAATACACCAAGCTCGTCAACCACAAGGCTGAAGAGGCTCGTATCTCCATCCGTAACGTTCGCCGCCACGCTAAGACCGCTATTGACAAGCTGGTCAAGGACAGCGAAATCGGTGAAGACGAAGGCGCACGTGCTGAGAAGGAACTGGACGCACAGACCAAGAAGCACATCGACCAGGTCGACGCACTGTACAAGCACAAGGAAGCTGAACTGCTCGAGGTCTAAACCCTAATGAGTACACGCAAAGAAGCGAAAGAAGAGAGAGGCGCGCCGCCTGCTCCACAGCCGAGCCCGCAGACCGCTGCAACGCCGGTGAAGTCGCGCAGCGCCAAAGCTGGCCGTAACCTGCCCGCCGCCATTAGTGTGGGCGTTGGTTTCGGCGTGCTATTGGTGCTGGGCCTGATTTACCAGCCGGTTTTTGTTGCGATCGCTACCGGCGCGGCAGCTTTGGGCGCCTGGGAAATTGGGCACGTGCTCAACACCCGCCGCGGCTACGGCATCCCGGAATACCTGCTGGGTGCCCTGTCTGGCGCAATTGTGGTGGTGTCCTACCTGTTCGGTTTTACCGGGCTGGGCATCGCCCTGGCGGTGAGCCTGCTGGCGCTGCTGCTCTCTTCTGCTCTCGTGCGTGCTGACCGTCAGGTCTCACTGGGTAAGTCTTTGAGCGGTAGCGCCCTGGCTCTGCTGTGGGTGCCGCTGATGCTGGGTATTGCCATGGTCTACTTCCAGACGGACCACGGCGAGCGCGGCATCCTCATGATTCTGCTGATGGCAATCTGCAATGACACGTTCGGCTTTATTGCCGGTGTGAATTGGGGTAAGCACCCGATGGCGCCGAAGATCTCCCCGAAGAAAAGCTGGGAGGGTCTGGCTGGTTCCTTCGTCGGCTCGGCAGTTGTTGGCGCTATCGCCTTGGCGGTCATGGGTTCGCCCTGGTATTGGGCTATTCCGCTGGCGGCGGTCATGGTGGTCGCTTCGACTGCCGGTGACCTGGTCGAGTCCGTGTTCAAACGCCGTATGGGTGTGAAGGACATGTCGAATATTCTGCCCGGTCACGGCGGCATGATGGATCGCCTGGATTCGATTCTTTTTGCTGCGGCGGCTGGCTGCCTGATTTTCCGGTTTATTATGCCGCTCTAAAGCTTCAAGCTTTATCGCTTATGGAGGCGGGGCGTTTCTTCCCACGAATGGGGGAGGGGCGCCCCGCCTTTGCTGTGCCCGCTTTCGCTGTACCCGGTGAATAGAGGCGTAAAAGGCTATATCTAAGACGCCGCCCGCCCACCTTGCACCAGGTAGCCTGCGCATTGGTATTCTTAAAGTTCAATCGTCGAGAGGAGCCCACCTTGGCAAGCACCACCCACGGAGGCGGATTTGCCCGTGCAGCAGAAACCGAACCCGGCTACAAGCGCAGTGAAGTAGACCGCCTGTTCACCCGCCTCGCCGAGGACTACGAGAAGCTCAGCGGAGCCGCCGAACTGCCCGAAGACCTCTACACCTCCCGACGAATCCGCCAGGTCGTCTTCCGCGAAGAACCCGGCGGCTACCAGCTGGACGTGGTCGACCGCGCCCTCGAAAAGATTGAGGAACGCTTCGCCAAGCTCGAACGCAGCCGCTACATTGAGGCGTACGGCCTGGACAACTGGGAACGCTCCCTCGTAGAGACCGGCGAGCTGCTCGCAGGCCGCCTGGAACGCCCCGCCGGTGAGCGTTTCCGCCGCCCCAGCAAGCGCCGCCACATGGGCTACTTCGTCGGCGACGTGGACGCCATCTGCGACCGCGTGTACGCCCAGCTCAACAGCGAGGAGCCGCTGGACCCCTCCGTGGTGCGCCACGCAAAGTTCCGCCCCGCCTCGGGCACCGTCAGCTACGAGGAATCCCAGGTGGACGCCTTCCTGGACCGCTGCATTGAGCTGCTGCAGGACCTGCTCTAAAACGTGAAGTGTTGAATCCCCCGCCCCGTATGACAGGGTGGGGGATTCTTCTGCGCTGGGGTCTTCTAAGCTGGGGCTCATCTATGCTGGGGTTCATCTACGCTGGGCCTTCTAACATGAGAGGCGGCGCCAGTACCCGAACGTACCCGCGAGCTCATGAGACACTAGAACCATGAAGTTTGGATCCTCAGCACGCGTCGGCGGCAGCCGCGACCGCCTCACCGACGCCCTCACAGAACTCACCCGCGCACCGCAGCGCGTCACCCTCCTCGGCTCAACCGGCTCCATCGGCACCCAAGCCATGGAAGTCATCGACCACCTCGCCGCGCTCAAGGGCACCAGCGCCTCCGCCGACGACGCACCGCTGAAGGTCGTCGCCCTCTCCGCAGGCTCCCGATCCCTCGAACTGCTCGCACGCCAGGCAGTACACGTGCGCGCCGAACTGGTCGCCACCAGCGGCACCGCAGACGACGCGCAGCGCCTCCGCGACCTCATCGAGGCGGCAGCCTCCGAAGCAGGCGCCACCGGCTACACCCCGCAAATCGCCCACGGCGCCGAAGCCTCCGTACAGGCGGCAGCACACCCGGCAGACACCGTCCTCAACGGCATCACCGGCTCCATCGGCCTGGAACCGACCCTCACCGCCCTCAACAGCGGCTACCGCGTGGCACTCGCCAACAAGGAATCCCTCATCGCAGGCGGCCCGCTCGTACGCGCCGCCGTCGATGCATCCCCCCTGAACACCCCCATGGTGCCCGTCGACTCCGAACACTCCGCCCTCGCGCAGGCGCTCGCCTCCGGAACCGACACAGAAATCGACCGACTCATCCTCACCGCATCGGGCGGCCCGTTCCGCGGCTACAAGCGTGAACAGCTGCACGACGTGACCCCCGCGCAGGCGCTTGCACACCCCACCTGGGACATGGGCCTGGTCGTCACCACCAACTCGGCAACCATGGTCAACAAGGCACTCGAAGTGCTTGAAGCGCACCACCTGTTCGGCGTGGACCTGGACCGTATTGACGTGGCGGTTCACCCGCAGTCCATCGTGCATTCCATGGTGCAGTTCGTGGACGGATCGACCATTGCGCAGGCGTCCCCGCCGAGCATGGTTCTGCCCATCGCGCTGGGTCTGACCTGGCCGCACCGCATTCCCGGCGCCGTGCCTGCTTGTGACTGGTCGAAGGCTGCATCCTGGACTTTTGAACCGCTGGACGAGGAAGCATTCCCCGCCGTGCGCATGATTAAGGACGCCGGTAAGGTCGGCGGCACGCACCCGGCAGTGTTCAACGCCGCCAATGAGGAAGCCGTCGCAGCATTCCACGCGGGCGCGATTCGCTTTACCGACATTGTCGACTCGGTGGCACGCGTGCTGGAGGAGCACACCGGCAGTGCTGAGGCTGTTTCTGACGCTGATTTGACGCTGGAGGCGGTGCTGAACGCGGAGCGTTGGGCTCGCGTTCGCGCGAATGAGCTGCTGGGCATGACCGGCAACTAACCGGTTCTGAGGCGGTATTCGCATTTCTATGGGATGGGGCGTGGAGGGGCTGGTGTTCGTCCTCGTTCCTACAGGGGCAC
>NZ_KV808305.1:0-4778 GCF_001812205.1 Rothia sp. HMSC069C10 | reverse complement strand
TTCGGGCACCCTGATGTCACGTTCGGACGACACCGCCCCTCCACACGCACGCTAGGCTACCCGAGGTGGCGCGCCGTGTTTTCCGGATGCGCCCTCAGGGTGTCACACGGACGCTCTTCCGCAGCGAAGCGAGGAGAAAGCGGAGCGTCCGGGTGACGGGTGCCCCTGCGTAGGCGCGGAGGAAATATGCGGCGTGCCATCCCAACCAGCGACGCGAGGACGAATACCGAGCCCCCTTGCCTCCCCTCCCGGCGCATAGTAGGCTAGTGTTCAAAATATGTTCTCTCTAGGGCAAACAACAAAGACCCCTCGAACGAGTGAACAAAGATGCAGCATATATTTCACGAGGAAGTGCCCCTATGCGTCGACCGAACACCCTACGAACCCTCGCCGGGGCTATACTCCCGCTGACCCTGTTGCTTAGCTCCTGCGCATCCGGGCAGCCCAGTGCCGACTCCTCGGCGTCCGCTAACGCTGAGAAGGCGTATAGCGCCTCCAAGAGCCCCGATAGTCAAGCTATCGAAAAAGTGGAGAACCTCGCCTCACTTTCTGACAACGTTGTTCGTGCCTACCAGCGTTCCCTGAGCCAGTGCATGGCTGAACGAGGATTCCCGAACTACAAGGTTCCTGCAGGAGAAACTGAAATCCCGCTGCTACAGACCGCTGGTTTCGAACCTCTCACCGTCGCGGATGCCCGCGCTCGCGGATACAAAGAGCGCTGGTCTTTGGTAACTGCTGAGCTGGAAGAGCAGAGCCGCACTATGAGCGACGCTGAAATGCAGGCTCTTAACGGTACTGAAGGAAAGGGCGGTTGCCAGCAAGAAGCCACCCGCGTAGTCTTCGGTTCAGAAGAATCCCGTGCGATCATAAAAAAGGTCAACGTCACTGCGGTTCACTACCTTAACAACGACGCAATCTTCAAAGATCTTGGGCCTGCCACCGAGAAGTGGGCACAGTGCATGAAGGAACGCTTCGGAGGCGACTACACGTCTCCGGATATGGCTCGTGAACAGTACCGCCAGAACAACCAAGACACCCACGAACTGGCGATCAACGATGCGACCTGCCGCGAAGCAACCGGGCTAGATGCAGAACAGCGAAAGATGGCTATCGCTTACCTGAGTTCCTTCCTCGAAAAGGAGCAGGGCCTCATCGAGCAGGTGACCACGATCAAGAAAACTGCTGAAGAAAACGCCCGAAAGATTCTGAGCTAATCCTCCGGACTAATCAGACCGGGCTATCCAGACCGGACTAACCAGAACAGGCGTACAGAGTAGCTGCAACGGCTATACCTCGTCACAGCGTATTGTGCCCGGCACGTATCCCCGTGCCGGGCACAAACTAACCCCACACGGCATCGCCGCCCCTAAGCCCAAACGGCACAGACAATAGCGTTCCCGTACGCGCACCCAAAGAAGGGACACCATGAGCGCCACCCCCACCCGCCAGAAGAAAACCCTCTGGCTCTACGGCATTATCGCCCTGCTTCTCATCATCACCGTGGGTACGCTCATCAGCGCCCAAAACATCAAAACCACCGCCCAGAAAGACGCAGAAGCGGCACCCCCGGACCCCTCCACCATCACCGCCACGGTCACCCGCGAAAAACTACGCACCACCGTGCCCCTGACCTGCACCGCGAACTACGCCACCTCAACCCCGCTACGCTACAGCGGCGAAGGACAGTACACCGCAATCACCATCAAACACGGTGACACCGTCGGCAACGGAACCCTCATCGCAGAAGTCAACGGTGAACCTCTCATCACCCTCACCGGCGGCTTCGCGCTCTACCGCGATCTCAAACTCGATGATAGCGGCCCCGACGCCGCACTCCTCAACGAGGCACTGACCGCCATGGGACGTCAGGGCCCGCAGCCCGCGCGCATTACCGAAGACACCTACGAGGCTCTCAACAACCTCCTCGACAGCCTCGGCTACGCGCACGTCAAGACTGACCAGCCCATTCCCGCCCGCTACTTCCTCATCATCAACCGTGCCGGACTCGTCACCGGCAACCCCCGCGCAACCGGCGCTATCGCGGACGGTCCCGTAGCCACCATCGCAGAAGGTAGCAAGACCCTCAGCTGCACCGGAACCACCGGTAGGCTCACCCCCGAAGCCCGTAGCGGCCAGAAGGTAACCGTGCCCTCCCTCGGTGATACTGAGTACGTTGCAACCCTCGGATACAAGAACACCTCCGAAGCCGCAGGTACCGCAGGCAACAGCCAGACCGGTCGTCAGGCCAATGGCGCAGAAGGCGCGGCTGGATCCAACCTCAACGGCGCAGCCGGTGCGGCAGGAAGCACCGAAGGGGAACGCATCCTCACCCTCGACGTAGGGGATAAGGCGGACAGCCTCCGAGGTTCCGTCAACGCGGAACTCACCCTCGAAGAAACCCCCGAAACGCACCTGGTTGTGCCCTCATCGGCGCTCTACACCCGTGACGGACAGACCCGAGTCATCGTGCTCGGCCCCGAAAGCTCCAACGGATCGAAGGCCCGCGAAGAACGCGAGGTAACCGTTACCGTCATCAGCAACGCCAATGGCAAGAACGCCGTCACCGGTGACCTGCACGAAGGCGACAGCGTCAAAATCATGCGCGAGAAAAAGTAGGGAGTAGCCATGACTGACTCCCGCGCTGCTCACGCGCACCCACCAGCCTATAGCGTCGATATTCAGGGAGTGTCCCAGCACTTTATGCAGGGTGACACTCGAATTGACGTGCTCAAAAATATTGACCTGAAAGTCCGCTACGGAGAAGTCGTCGCAATCCTGGGACCGTCCGGCAGCGGCAAATCAACCCTGCTGAACATCCTCGGTCTGCTCAGCACGCCCGCCTCCGGCAGCTACCTGCTGGACGGTACAGACACCGCAACCTTCAACGCGGCACAGCGAGCTGAAGCGCGCCTGGACAGCATCGGTTTCGTCTTCCAGGCGTTCCACCTCATCGAGCATAAGAACGTGTACCGCAACGTTGAGCTACCGCTCATCTACCGTGGTGTCCCCAAGGCAGAACGAGCGCAACGGGTTGCGGATACTCTCGCCCTGCTGGGGCTGAGCCACCGAACGGATGCACCCATCACCACTCTATCAGGCGGTGAAAAGCAGCGTGTGGCTATTGCTCGTGCGCTCATTGGGGAACCGGCGTTGCTGCTCTGTGATGAGCCGACCGGCTCGCTGGATGAAGAGCTCACCCGTGAAGTGATTGACCTGCTCCGCGAATGTACGGGCGATCAGCAAAGCACGATTGTGATTACCCACGACCCGCTCGTGGCGGAGCACTGCGACCGGGTGCTGCGCATGCACGAGGGGCAGCTCATCGAGCAGAAAGCGCCGCAGCAGGAAGAAACGACCGCTCGTGAGCTTCTGAACCAGCCTAGCTTTACTGAGGAACAAGCATCTAAGCCGCAGGGGAGCGGGCGTGCACCCTGGGCGCTCGCCTCCCTCAAAGAAGCGTGGGACGCTACCGTTCACCGGGTGAGGCGCAATATCTTCACCATGCTTGGTGTGGTTCTGGGTATCGCTTCGCTTGTGCTGACCGTTGGTCTGACCGCCACCATTTCTGGGCAGCTGGCGGACAGCTTCGACATTTTTAGAGCTAAGCACCTGACGATAAGCTCGACCCGAACCGAATCCATGAGCCGCGCTGAACTCTTGAGCCTGGCGGCAAGCGAGAATTATCGGCGTGTTAGCCAGCTGAACGGAGTGACCGGTACCGCGCTGGTGGATCAGCTGGATGAATCCACCGATATTCAGCGCGGCCCCGACAACTTTGGCGAGCGCGGCGCTAACGTGACGGCGTCCGTCCTTGCTGCAACGCCCACTATCTTTAGCGTGCAGGGTCACGAGCTGGTGTGGGGCCGTACCTTCGATGAGGGGCACGTGGAGCGTAACGATAAGGTCGTGGTGCTCAGCGAAAGCGTGATGCGCCAGCTTGCGCTACCCTATAGCCCCGGAGTTACGGTCTATATTCACGATGAGCCGTACACTGTCATCGGTGTGGTGCGGGAGAATCCCTCGCTGACTCTGTCGTACGGTTCGGTCTACCTGCCTCTGGGTGCGAAGCCTGGTGCCGATGTTGAAAAATCGCAGCCCGCTGCCGGTGGCGGTGCCGTTGCGGCGCAGACCGGTAAGCGTTCCACTCAGATTGTGGTGAGTACTGTTGCCGGTGCCGCAAACCAGATTGCGGAGGAAGCACCGTACGCGCTCTCGCCGGAACGCCCCGCGCTGTATAGCGTGAGTGTTCCGCCGGAGCCGAAGACCCTTCGTGAGGCCGTCGACCAGCAGCAACGCACCATGCTTCTTGCCATGAGCGTTATTACCCTCGTGATTGGTGCAATGGGCATTATGAACACGTTCCTGGTTGCGGTGATGGAGCGTCGCCGTGAGGTGGGTTTGCGTCTGGCTATTGGTATGCGCCCTTCGGGTATTCTGCTGCAGTTCTCGGCGGAGGCGCTGCTGACCGGCATCCTGGGCGCTGTGGCTGGTATTGTGCTGGCGGTTAACGGCATCTCGATTGTGTCTTTGATGAACCGTTGGACGCCGATTATTAGTGCCGACACTATTCTGCTGGGCCTGGGCGCTGGTGCGCTGGTTGGTGTGTTGGCTGGTCTGTACCCGGCGGCGAAGGCTTCGCGTATTGATCCGGCACAGACCCTGGCGGCAGGCTAGTTGTTGAGGAAGGCGTGAAGGTGCGGTGTTCGTCCTCATTCAGCACCATAGCGTTTGGGGAGGCACGCCGCATGTTTCCTCCGCGCCTACGCAGGGGCACCCGT
>NZ_KV808304.1:0-14360 GCF_001812205.1 Rothia sp. HMSC069C10 | reverse complement strand
TACACCGAGTGCAGCATCGCTTTGACGGCGGGCCATAGCGCTTTGGGGGTGACGGACATGAGATTCGCGGCGTAGTGGGTACGGCATCGTTGCCAGGTGGCTCCGGGTAGGTTCGCTGCGATGGCCTCAACCAGGCCCAGATGGGCATCACTGGTGACCAGGCGCACGCCGGTCAGGCCTCGGGCGACCAGGTCGGCGAAGAACTCCTTCCAGGCTGGAGCGGTCTCGCTGGTGGACACGCGCACCCCCAGCACTTCGCGGTGTCCGTCATTGTTGACTCCGGTGGCAACCAGGACCGCGCACGAGACGACGCGTCCTCCTTCGCGCACTTTCATGGTCAGTGCGTCAGCGGCGACGAACGTGAAAGGCCCGGCATCGTGGAGGGGCCGGTTGCGGAACTGGTCCACGTGTTCGTCGAGGTCTGTTGCCATCCGTGAGACCTGGGACTTGGACAGTCCTGTGATCCCCAGGGTTTTGACGAGCTTGTCCATACGGCGCGTGGATACTCCTGCCAGGTAGCAGTCAGCGACCACTGTGATCAACGCGGTTTCACAGCGTTTGCGCCGTTGCAGTAACCATTCTGGGAAGTAGGTGCCTGAGCGCAGCTTGGGGATCGCCACGTCAATGGTGCCGACCCTGGTGTCCAAGGGCCGGTGGCGATACCCAGGGTTAAGGGTCAAAATGTGTGTCCGGAATCGCGGATTTTCACGGATTGACCTGTAGGTTTCCGGAAAGTATATGCTCCGGAAGCATATATCTAGCCCCCGACGGGAAATCCTCGGTGTGGCAGCCGTGATGTGCTATGCGCGGCGTGGTGTGGTGTCGCAATGTCGAAGAACCAACCACGCTGCCACTGCGGCGGTGAAATGAAACGCAACGGCACCACCAGCAAAGGCACCACCAGATGGCGCTGCAAACAATGCGGCGCCTCCAGCGTCAAACGTCGAAACGACATCACCAACGCGGCAGTGTTCACCCAGTTCATCGAGCATTGCACCACCGCAATATCACTCGACGACCTAGCCAAACGAAACGGTGTTAGCCGCGCCACCATGAAGCGGCGCTTCAAGTGGTGCTGGCTCGTTGATGTGCCTGACCCCACCGCCGGCCACCACAAGCGGATCTACGACCAGGTATTTCTCGATGGCACCTACACCGCCGGTGGCTGCCTGATCGTCGCGGCGACCATCGACCACGTGATCGCCTGGCACTGGTGCAAACACGAAACCACCCGCGACTACCAACTGCTGCTTGAACGCATCGAAGCCCCACTCATCGCCGTCATCGACGGCGGCCAAGGCGCATACAGCGCAATCAAAAAGTGCTGGCCGACTACGAAAATTCAACGCTGCCTCGTCCACGCCCAACGCGTGGTCCGCCGCTACACCACCACCAACCCACGCACCGATGCCGGGCGCACCATCTACCGACTTGCGCTGAAACTGACCCGGATCACCACACTGGATGAAGCCGCCGCGTGGGGTGTGCAACTGCACGAGTTTTCAACGATCTACCGGGAATGGATGAACGAGAAAACCATGATCAAAGACCCCAAAACAGGTGCATGGACCCGCGTGTGGACCCACCACAACGTGCGCAAGGCCTACAACAGCCTCAACCATCTTTGGCGGTCCGAGATGCTGTTTGTCTACCTCAACCCGCCAGCAGGAGTCCTTGCGCCCGAGCGGATCAAATCCACCACCAACAGCTTAGAAGGCGGCATCAACGCCCAGCTCAAACTGCTCGCCAGAACCCACCGCGGCAGATCAGGCGAACGACAACGCCGCATGCTGGATTGGTGGCTCTACTTAAAAACGGAACTGCCTGACGATCCAGTACGAATCGCCAGGCAGTCCGACTGGGGCCAGGGCCAACTCGCCAAAGTATCCACCCTGACCCAAACCGAGAACCAAGCCGACCACGAAACAGGACGCCCAGCCCTCTACGACAACGCTATCGACACCGACTACACCCACTCAATCGGCATTCAAAAAGGCCAAATCTAACCCCCGCGACACGCCGAGCCAGACACACATTTTGACCCTTAACCCTTTAATGGATATAATTAGACCCATGTTGATTTCAGGTACCGCTTTCTTGCGGTTGCGCACCAACCGCTAAGGCGGTTTCCTACCCCGTAGGTTAAAAACCGCTCCGGTCCTTTAGCCGGGCGGCTATTTGTCATGCCCGGCTCCCTTTCAAATCCAAGGAGCACACCTGATGTCTGCATACGGACACGGCCGTCACGAGCATGGCCAAAATTTTCTCACCAACCACAAGATCATCAACTCCATCATCGACCTTGTGAAACAAACCTCCGGCCCCATCATTGAGATCGGACCAGGAAGCGGTGCCCTCACTCACCCGATGGCCCACTTGGGGAGGGCGATAACGGCAGTTGAAGTGGACGCAAAACTAGCTGCCAAAATCACACAAGAAACCTCCTCGGCGGCGGTCGAAGTGGTCCATGATGATTTCCTTAACTTCCGGTTACCCGCCACTCCCTGCGTCATTGTGGGAAACATTCCCTTTCACCTCACCACTGCCATTCTTCGAAAGTTGCTGCATGCGCCAGCATGGACTGACGCTGTACTCCTCATGCAGTGGGAAGTCGCTCGCCGCCGGGCCGGGGTAGGCGCAAGCACGATGATGACGGCTCAGTGGTCCCCATGGTTCACGTTTCACCTGGGTTCTCGGGTACCAAGGCCTGCTTTCCGGCCACAGCCAAACGTTGACGGGGGGATCTTAGTGATCCGCCGGGTGGGTGACCCGAAGATTCCGATAGAGCAGCGCAAAGCCTTTCAGGCGATGGTGCACACCGTTTTCACTGCCCGGGGACGCGGGATAGGGGAAATTCTCCGAAGGGCAGGGTTGTTTTCATCACGTTCAGAGACACAATCATGGTTGCGCTCGCGAGGAATCGACCCCGCAACCCTACCTCCCAGATTGCACACCAGCGACTGGATCGATCTCTTCCAGGTGACTGGTTCCTCTTCACCGCGCCATCGGCCCATTTCACCATCGGGAAGTAGTCAACGACCTCCTCAACGGAAAAATCGAGGCCGGCGGCGTTAATCCCCACCAAAACCGAAATCCACCAGTAGTACTAAAAGGGCTCTTCCGGTTTTAGAGTGCATTGATTAGTTCGCCGGGGGTTCGGGCGTGGCACAAGATATTGGGGTCCTTGGCTTTGTAGGAAAAAGGTATCTAATCCATCCGTACAAAACTAAGGACCTACTGTGCAGCCTAACGGAAATGTCATCGTCGATACCATCTGCCGCACCGCAAAACTAGGAACTACTATCACCGGTGCCACAGAAAACGGGCTCTTCATAATTGGGGGTGTAGTTGGGGTCTGAATCCGCCGGTTTCGAGGAGGCAGCGGGTGATGTAGTGGGTGAGGTTACGGAACCCGAGGGCGGAGCCGCGTAGGTGTTCGAGGCGTCCGTTGATGGCTTCGGTAGGGCCATTGGAGGTGTGGGGGTGGTCGAAGTAAGCCAGGATGTCCCCGGCTCGGCGTTTGAGTGTCCTGCCCAGCGTGATGAGCTCGGTCAGACCCCTCGGTACACGCGTGGAGGTCAGGGTGTTGATTTCGGCTTCCATCAGGGCCTTACCCGCGTCCGTGTCGGGCGCGCGGTAGGCGTCGATGATGTTCTGGTAGGCGCTCCAAGTGACCTCGAGCGCGACGTGCTCCTCACCGGAAAACAGGTTGAGTAGTTGGTGCTGCTGGCGTGGCGTGAGCAGGCATGAGCGGGTGTGTAACATCCTGCGGGCCTTGTACAGGGGGTCGGTGGCACGCCCGCGCCGGTGGTGGAGTTCTTGCTGAATGCGTCTGCGACACTCATCCAAGGCGTTGCCAGCCAGGTGCACGACGTGGAAGGGGTCCATGACCGCCCTCGCGCCGGGGAGTTCTTCAGTGGCTGCGCTTTTGAACCCGGTGAATCCATCCATCGCGACGATCTCGATGCGGCTTCGCCACGTGTCGGGGCGGGAGGCCAGCCAGGTTTTGAAGACCTGCTTGGAGCGACCCGGGACCATGTCCAAGAGTCGGGAGGGGCCGCTGCGTTCTCGGATGGGTGTCAAGTCCAAGATAACGGTGACGTATTTGTCTCCGTAGGGGGTGTGGCGCCACACGTGTTCATCCACCCCGATGACACGCACGCCATCGAACCGAGTTGGATCATTGATCAGTAGACGCTGGCCTTCACCCAGGACAGCGGTGTTGGCGGTATTCCAGGACACACCGAGGGCCTGGGAGATACGCGCCACCGTCAAATGATGAACGACCAGCCCAGTGAGCGCCCAGCGCACCGCCGCACGCGAGAGCTTGGCGCGCGGATCGGCCGCTTGGCTCATATCTTGACGCCACACATGGGCGCACTCCTGGCACCGGTAGCGGCGCACGCTCACGTGCAAGATCGTGGGGCGCCACCCGTAAGGCTCGTGCGCCAAGCGCCTGATCACCGTGTCACGCGACTCGCCCTGGCATCCGCAGCGTCGACACCACCGGTCCTCACCAGCAATCCGGCAAGCCAACACTGCATGGTCTGGCCACATGCGCTGGCCCGTCACTTCCAGGCCCAGGTCATCCAGGCGCGTGAACGCGCTCAGGTCAGGGCGATCAAAGATAGTATTGGCCATGTCGAGGTCTTTCAGATGGACGGTGTAGCAATCTCCATCATCGGAAGACCTCGACCCCTACCCGGCCACGACACGCCCAACCCCGCCCACAACACCTACACCCTCAAATGCGAAGAGCCCTTTTAGGTACTTGCTTTCCTAAAACTGATGTGATACAATGATTTAATCCAGAAAAGGAGTAAAAAATATGCGGCAAGGTATTCTTAAATAAAACTATAATCAAATAGTGGGAACAAAGGATTATGATAGCTCCTTTTGTAGGGGCTTAGTTTTTTGTACCCAATTTAAGAATACTTTTGCCTTATCAATTTTGACATATCCCCAAAAACAGCAATCACAAACAGGTGTATGCTGTATATGTGTATGTCCGCAACTTATAATCCCCAGTGGTAAAAGTATTAGCCGCTGGGGATTTTTGCGCCCATTCGGGCCTTGTATGGAGGATAGACATGAACATTATCAATATCGGGATTCTTGCCCATGTAGACGCTGGAAAGACGACCTTGACGGAGAGTCTGCTATATGCCAGTGGAGCCATTTCAGAACCGGGGAGCGTCGAAAAAGGGACAACGAGGACGGACACCTTGTTTTTGGAGCGGCAGCGTGGGATTACCATTCAAGCGGCAGTCACTTCCTTCCAGTGGCACAGATGTAAAGTTAACATTGTGGATACGCCCGGCCACATGGATTTTTTGGCGGAGGTGTACCGCTCTTTGGCTGTTTTAGATGGGGCCATCTTGGTGATCTCCGCTAAAGATGGCGTGCAGGCCCAGACCCGTATTCTGTTCAATGCCCTGCGGAAAATGAACATTCCCACCGTTATCTTTATCAACAAGATCGACCAGGCTGGCGTTGATTTGCAGAGCGTGGTTCAGTCTGTTCGGGATAAGCTCTCCGCCGATATTATCATCAAGCAGACGGTGTCGCTGTCCCCGGAAATAGTCCTGGAGGAAAATACCGACATAGAAGCATGGGATGCGGTCATCGAAAATAACGATGAATTATTGGAAAAGTATATCGCAGGAGAACCAATCAGCCGGGAAAAACTTGCGCGGGAGGAACAGCAGCGGGTTCAAGACGCCTCCCTGTTCCCAGTCTATCATGGCAGCGCCAAAAATGGCCTTGGCATTCAACCGTTGATGGATGCGGTGACAGGGCTGTTCCAACCGATTGGGGAACAGGGGGGCGCCGCCCTATGCGGCAGCGTTTTCAAGGTTGAGTACACCGATTGCGGCCAGCGGCGTGTCTATCTACGGTTATACAGCGGAACGCTGCGCCTGCGGGATACGGTGGCCCTGGCCGGGAGAGAAAAGCTGAAAATCACAGAGATGCGTATTCCATCCAAAGGGGAAATTGTTCGGACAGACACCGCTTATCCGGGTGAAATTGTTATCCTTCCCAGCGACAGCGTGAGGTTAAACGATGTATTAGGGGACCCAACCCGGCTCCCTCGTAAAAGGTGGCGTGAGGACCCCCTCCCCATGCTGCGGACGTCGATTGCGCCGAAAACGGCAGCGCAAAGAGAACGGCTGCTGGACGCTCTTACGCAACTTGCGGATACTGACCCGCTTTTGCGCTGCGAGGTGGATTCCATCACCCATGAGATCATTCTTTCTTTTTTGGGCCGGGTGCAGTTGGAGGTTGTTTCCGCTTTGCTGTCGGAAAAATACAAGCTTGAAACAGTGGTAAAGGAACCCACCGTCATTTATATGGAGCGGCCGCTCAAAGCAGCCAGCCACACCATCCATATCGAGGTGCCGCCCAACCCGTTTTGGGCATCCATCGGACTGTCTGTTACACCACTCCCGCTTGGCTCCGGTGTACAATACGAGAGCCGGGTTTCGCTGGGATACTTGAACCAGAGTTTTCAAAACGCTGTCAGGGATGGTATCCGTTACGGGCTGGAGCAGGGCTTGTTCGGCTGGAACGTAACGGACTGTAAGATTTGCTTTGAATACGGGCTTTATTACAGTCCGGTCAGCACGCCGGCGGACTTCCGCTCATTGGCCCCGATTGTATTGGAACAGGCATTGAAGGAATCAGGGACGCAACTGCTGGAACCTTATCTCTCCTTCACCCTCTATGCGCCCCGGGAATATCTTTCCAGGGCTTATCATGATGCACCGAAATACTGTGCCACCATCGAAACGGTCCAGGTAAAAAAGGATGAAGTTGTCTTTACTGGCGAGATTCCCGCCCGCTGTATACAGGCATACCGTACTGATCTGGCCTTTTACACCAACGGGCAGAGCGTATGCCTTACAGAACTGAAAGGGTATCAGGCCGCTGTCGGCAAGCCAGTCATCCAGCCCCGCCGTCCAAACAGCCGCCTGGACAAGGTGCGCCATATGTTCAGTAAGATCACTGGTTGATTTCCGATCCCAACCGAACACATTGAGCTGACGGCACGCTCCCGCAGTTAACCGAACGCCCCCGAGGTCCTATCCGGGCCCCGGGGGCGGCATTTTCCCAGTTGAAGGAATGGTGGAGATGTGTTTCGATGGGTCCGGTGGCCATGCTCCGCCCGCCGCCCGGCACCTCTTCCCAGACTCAGCCGGACGGTCGGTCCGTCTATTCCGTTTTTCTCCTAGGCTAGGCCAGCGGGGCATCGCCCCTCTCTGCGCGCGCCCTCTCGATGAGCCCCGGCGTCAGGTCGAGATCGCCGAGCGGCACGTCCTCCACGCCGTAGGCGTCCAGCAGCGCCGCCGCGTCCTCCCCGAGCATCGCCCTGAAGGCGCGCGCGGGCGTCGCGAAGCCGAGCGCGCCGCGGGGCTCGGAGTTCACGTGCGACATGGCCAGCGCCAGGTCGGCCGGGGCGAGCCGGTCGAACCTGATTCCGGCGCCCTTGGGCAGCAGCTTCCTGATCTCGACGTGGTTGCGCTCGCAGGCGCCCTTCTGGTCGCTGCGCCTGGGGTCGCAGTAGAACAGCCTCGTCTCGCCCGGCCCCTCGCCGAGCAGCGCCGCGATCGCCGCCTCGTCGGAGAACTCGGCGCCGTTGTCGGTGAGGACGGCGCGGAACACGCGGCGCGTCCCGTCGGCGCCGAGGATGGCCCGGACGCCCTCCAGGGCGTCCGCGACGCACCCGGCGGTCTTCTCCTCCAGCGGCAGCGCGAGCTGGAGCCTGCTGGGGCGGTGCAGCAGCGTGAGCAGGCAGGCGGAGTCCTCCCGGGCCCCCTCGACGGTGTCCATCTCCCAGGCCGCGGCGCACGCGTCCTCCCCGAGGGCGAGGAACGCGGCATGCGACCTGCGGGCGGAGTGGCGGGTCGCCGCCCGGCCCGCGGCGCGCTTCCTCGGCCTGTAGCCGACCTTGCGCCTGAGCTCCATGTTGGTCATGCCGTCGTAGCCCGCCGAGACCCAGCGGTAGATGGTCGACGGCGACAGGTCCACCGGGCCGCCGTTGCGCGCCGCCATCTGCTCGGGCGACAGCCCCCGGCGCAGGCAGTCCCTTATCGCCTCCAGCCTGGCCGCCGCGGCGGGCTCGTCGGCGTCTATCCCGCGCCTGGACGAGACGAGGACCGAGTCGGCGCACAGCTGCGCGGCCCGGGCCTCGTAGAAGACGTGGGGGCGGCGCTTGCAGCCGATCGCGCGGTACCGGCCGCACCCGTTGCAGCAGCGCGGCCACGCCGCCAGGCGCGGGCAGGCCGCCGACAGGTCGGCGGAGGCGTCCACGCGCTCGCCGCGCCTGGCCTTCGGCGCCGTCACGAACCTGTGCGACGCCACCTCGGCGCTCACCGTCGAGGGCGACCTGCCCAGCTCCCTCGCGATCTCCCTGCACGACGCCCTGCGCTCCAGCATCCTCTGGACCGTGTCCCGCTCGTGCCTCGTGAGCCTTCCGTAGGCCCTCGGGACCGCCCTTGCGGAGCCGCTCTTCTTCTTTCCGGACATGCCGTCCTCCGATCTCCCGGGGCCGGCCGATCCGGCCCTCAGGGTATCGGGTTCCCACATTCATCCGCACATGTGCGGATGAATGTGGGAGGTGTTCGGATAAAGTTGATAATCAAGGTGAAGTCTCCAGCTCCAGCTACATGGATGTGTTCTATCCGAAGTACCAGGTGACCTGGGATATGATGAACGTTGCCGGTCCGAACAGCATGTTCATGCACTGCCTGCCCGCCAACCGTGGCGAGGAAGTCGTCGACGAGGTCATGGACGATCCCGAGCGCTCCCTGTGCTGGGTCGAGGCCGAGAACCGCAAGCACTCCATTCGCGCCATCCTGGCCACTCTGTGCCCCCAGAGCGAGCCCGACGAGCAGAAGGCTGCGGCATACCGCGCCACCATCAATGAGCGCATGGCCGCTCTCGGTAAGCACGGTCTGTAAGACGTACCAGGTCGGGCGAGCTACGGCTCGCCCGCCTTCGCAGGAGATGGGCGACCTCATGGCCATCGGCGAGGAGAACTGCAAGGTCTCCGACGACAACCGAGTGCATCAAGGGCGCCGACTTCATCTACACCGACGTGTGGTATGGCCTGTACGATGCTTTCTGATGGGCGGCAGCAGATGCTTGTCTCTTGCTGCCCATCATCTGCGCCACTGCGCGTAGGCACTGGCGCCCTGTCTGAAGTTAAACAGACCTTTCGAGTGTGCACGAAGTGATTGCGCCAACAACGAAGCCCCAACCTGCTCGCTAACTCATGGGCAAGCCACCTGAGACTACTCATTTCCCCTACTAGCAATGAAGGCCTGCAACCTGCAGTTTTGCAAACTGCTTGAAAGGCGCCTGCGTTGATTCACTTCCTATTGCAGCTGGCGGCTCGCACACGAAAAGGCACTTGAGTTTCAAAGCGGGCGTTTTCGTCGATATCGAGCCTCCAAAGGCGGCTCTCCGTGCCCCTTGGGACAAAAATAAAAACTCAATACTCTGAGTTTGAAAATGGTTTTTGAAGTTGTCCCAGCTTTTGTCCCCGAAGCCGATGAAACACGACATAGTGTTACTTGGCGGCACTCGGTTTGAGACGGCATCGAAAACTGAGGACAACTGGAATGTCGGGACAGTAAAACTGAAGCCATCGAGTGGGAGTAGGCCGATAGGGTTCTGACCTGCGATTTTGAGTGCCGCACTGTGCCGCTGAGTTTCGTTTCGTACGAGAGTCATGACAAAGCCACCAGCGACGGAGATGAGTAAAAGCGATTAAAGAGCCTCCGTTCCCTGCGTTGGGACGGAGGCTCTTTCTTTGCCGTTTTACTCCCTTGTCTCCGTTCGGGGATTATTTCTTGCTCATTTAGGGCTATTCGCGCTGAAAGATTTTGACTAGCTTGGTGTCCTTTATTTCGTAGACAATGTCTGCGACGTTCTCGACCAGCCTCTTATCGTGGGAGACGAACACTATCGTTCCGGCATAGGCGCTCATCATCTGCTCGAGGGCTTCGGCGCTCTTGATGTCCAGGTAATTTCCAGGCTCGTCCATGAGCAAGATGTTGTATCTGCCCAGCAGCATCTTCGCGAGTAGCAGCTTGATGACTTCGCCTCCCGAGAGAACGCCAACGTCCTTTGTCAGGTCGCGCGGTCCGATTCCCATAGAGGCGAGGATGCCTCGAATTTCGGTCATGCTGTACTCGCAACCATCCTGCATGAACGAGATCGCAGACTGACGGGCGTCGAACTTGTAGCCTGTTTGCTCGAAGTAACCGATCTCTGCCTTGGGAGAGATGTTGATACCGTCGGCGCGTCGAGCGATTGCCTTCAGCAGGCTGGTCTTTCCTGTACCGTTGCCACCGGTGATGGCCACTTTGGCACCGAGCGGTATCTCGAATTTCGCGTGGTCATAGAGCATGCAGTTGCCGAAGCTCAAGCTGAAATCGTCTGCCGAGATGGGAAATTTACTATGCAGTTCCAGGGCCTTGCTCTGGCGGAACCGCACGGCGCGAATGCTATCTGGGGCCTCAATCCCTTCGAGCGCTTCGAGGCGCTTCTCCATGTCCTTAGCCGCCTGGTACATCCTCTTCTGTTTGGTGCCGGTTGCTTTCTGATGCCCCAATCGACCTGCATACTCGTTGCTTTTTTTCGCAGCCTTCCGCTTGGCGTCGACCTGCCGTGCTTTTTTCCGTTGTTTTTCGATGGCGGCTTCGAGGCGATCGCGCTCGCGCATCGCCTCTTCGTATCGAGTCGCCTGAGCTTTGCGCTCTTCTTCTTTCTGTCGCAGATAGTCGGAGTAGTCACCCCAGAATTCGGAAATACCGCCGTCTTTGAGCTCCCAGATCTTGTCTACCACCTGGTCGAGAAAATGACGGTCATGGCTCACGATGAGCAGAGCCCCATCAAATGCCTTGAGTTGTCCGACGAGAAGGCGGATGCCGTCTTGGTCGAGGTGGCTCGTAGGCTCGTCGGCGAAGATCGCGCTTGCATGCTGGGAGAGTGCAGAGGCAATCTTGGCGCGTGTTTCCTCCCCGCCGCTCATCGTCTCCTGCGCCACTCCGGCGACGTTGAGACGGGAGAGCATCTCACCACTGTCCTGAGCCGCATCAAGGTCGAGTTCATCGAGTTGGCCGATGAGGGCAATGCTGCCGAAGCGCCTGACGTCGGCGTCCGCAATGGTAAGATTGCCGCTCAGAATTTTAAGCAGGCTGGTTTTGCCTGCGCCATTGTCTCCCACCAAGCCGATGCGATCGTAGGAGTAGATTTCCAACTCTTCGATATCTAGGATATCGCGGCCGGCATATTCCAAAAAGATGTCTTTAGCTTTGACTATGAGTTCCATAGGTTGAACCGCCTTTTGTGTATTAGCGTTTTACTGGAAGCGCAGCCATGCCAAAAAAGATTGCTCACGTCGATTTTTCGCCTTTGCCCAATTGCCGGCGCGAGCGTTTTGACCTTGCGCAAGCCGGCAAATCCGAAAATGATAGTTGGCGACGAATAAGGAGCGCGATGCGGAATGTCGGTGCAATACCTCGTCGTCGCAAGGGCTTGAAGGCTGACGCTTGAACCGATGGCTGCTGCCTCTTTTTTTCGAATACTTGGGCTATTGAATCTGCCCGGTATCTCTTTTCCCCGCGTTTCGGACGCTCGGAGCAAGCAGCATAGCCATCGCAAGCAGTACCATGGTCGCTCCAGAGCCGACGAACCATAACGGAGCTCCAAGCAGATCCGCAAAAACGGAGGGGGCTGCGAGGCCCATGGGCATGGCCCACGCCATGATGGTTCCGTAGAGGCCGAAAACGCGGCCTAGGTACTCAGGAGGTATCTGCTCCTGCATAAGGGCAGTCTGGGTTCCCGCGTACAACGGGGAGCATGCGCCCATAAGAAAGCTCACCGGCAGGAAAGCAGCGAACAATGACGGGCCGAGCGATCCGGATACGATTGCGGCAATGCCGAAGCCGGCAATCGCGGCGACCATGGTGAACGACCTATTGCGGAACCCTCCCGTGGCCGCCAAAATGCCGGACCCAGCCAGCATGCCTGCAGAAAAAAGGATTTCCACCAAAGCGGCATCCCCCGTGCTACCGCCAAAATGCCCCAAGGTCATTATTGGGAACAATGCCGCGAGCGGAGAGAACGCGAAAGCGAAGACGAACCCGCACCAAAGAAGGGCGAACAGCCCCCTGTACTCCCTAATCAGCTTGTAGCCGTCCGAAATCTCAGAGAAGAGCTCTCGAACCTTATTGGAAAAGGACAAGCTGCGGTCGGCTTCATCGAGGCCCCCTGCGTCTATCTGTGCGGCGAGGACGGCTAAAGAAGCGAAAAGCGCTCCCAGCACGTCGAGGACAATCATAGCGGTAATGCCCGCCACGGGATAAATCACTGCTGCAAGCGCGGCGCCAAGAATGTATCCGCCGGACTGAATCGCCTGAGTCACCCCCGATAGGCGAACGAGATGCTCTGGCGGGGCGAGATGGGGCGTGAGAGATTGGGAGGCTGGCGTGTAGAACGAAGTACCAACTGCACGGAGAAACAGGGCGATGAGAATTAGCCATGCAGGTAAGCTGCCGGCCAACGAGGCAATCGCCAAGGCGGCACCCACCGCGGCAATGAAGAGGTCGGCGCCGATGAGGACACGTTTCAAAGGCAGTCTGTCGACAACGGCGCCCGCAAGGATTCCGAACAAAGCAATCGGCAGAAAGCCTGCCAGCGATGCTAAGGAGAGGAGAGAAGACGACCCTGTCGTGAGGGCGAGATGCCAAATAAGACCCATTTGGAGAATCGAACTCGTCAATGTCGAAACGAGCTCCCCGCCCCATACGAAACAAAGCTTGAATTGCCATGAATGGCACAGCAGAACAGACCTGCCCCGAGAGGTTTCAAATATCATGGTTATGTCCAATCGTGAAATGGCGTGCAGAAAAACAGCGCGACGCCACAACAGCGCCGCTTTCTAGGCGCTCATCCACGTGCGGAAAAGACCAACCACGACACCCCTCCTTTGTTAATTCGGTCTGGCAAACCATGTAATATGTAATATTAACGAGGCTTGAGTTTGCCTGTCAAGAATCGAGCATCGGTAAGGGCAATCCTCTCTGGCCATTCGATTCCTTTTGTATCTTTGGTTGCATAGGTGACCCGCCAGGGCTATTACGCGTGGAAGAGGCGCCTGCCGAGCTGGCCGATGAGGCGCTGAAGATGGCCCTGGTCAGGCGAAACGATCCCAAGGGATGCGTACATCATTCGGATAGTAAGAATGTTGCCAGCAGGTTTTGCGGCAACCGCAAAGGAGCCGTATCCTGCAGCTGGAATCACGTTGCAGCATCCTGACCCGCATTCCGATTGGCGGACGGCCCGCTTCGGCATCCTGACCAGCACAGCGATCGAGCCTTGTCATTCCTTGGATATGCCGGTTGCTCGGGGCGGTCCCGACGGAGGCCCTCGCCTCCCCGGTCCGTGACCCAAGAAGGGCAAGCATGCTGATCTGCATGGCTGGTTCCTCCTTTATGTAGACGACCATGCAAAGAAGGGACAACCGAGGAGGCAGGTTACTGATGCGGGCTCCCGCACGCCCATGACTACCCGACGGGCTGTTTTTCATCTCCGATGCCCGCATTGCAGCATGAACGAATGTGCCTCGACATCTCTGCTGGCATGGTACGACTGGGATCGCACCTCGACGCATCCTTGCGCATACTGCCTTCCAAGTTTCGAAACCGGGAAGGAAAGTGTATGTGAGCGACGATATCGGCGCCGATTCGACGCTCGAGAGGGAGATTGCGCCGATTCTATCCATCGGGGATGCATTCCCGAAGATTCTCATCACTCGCACGAGGCATGAGCCCCATACCCGGGAGGGCGTGCTCGTGCTGAATTTCGCGAGGTGGCTGCTTGGCGGGTCAAGTCCTGTGGAGTGGTGTAATCGTTTTGTGTCCTTCGGGGTGGGTTATGCGCTGAGTTGGAGTGGGGGTTCCTCCTGTTGGGTGGGTTGTGGTGTGAGTCGTGATTTGGTGAGGATGTCGAGGCTGAGGTAGCGTCGGCCTTCGGCCCATTCGTCGTTTTGTTCGGCGAGGACGGCTCCGACCAGGCGGATGATGGCCTGGCGGTTGGGGAAGATCCCCACGGAGTCGGTGCGTCGGCGGATTTCGCGGTTGAGGCGCTCATTGGGGTTGTTGGACCAGATCTGGGTCCATACCCCGGTGGGGAAGGAGGCGAACGCGAGGACGTCTGCCCTGGCTTGATCGAGGTGATCACACACGGCGGGGAGCTTGTCGTTCACGTAGTCCAAGAGCCGGTCGTATTGAGCGTTGACCGATGCCGCGTCGGGCTGGTCATACACCGAGTGCAGCATCGCTTTGACGGCG
>NZ_KV808303.1:170882-191432 GCF_001812205.1 Rothia sp. HMSC069C10 | reverse complement strand
GCGGCAACTCAATCAACTATACCAGCGTTTTGTATGTCATGCAAATCCGTTTTCCGTGATTCGCACCACAAAGTTTCTTTCCTAAACTCTTCCATCATCACCAACAGGCAAATCGGATTTCCTTCAAGTAAGAAACCAAAACACTATACAATTGAAAGTCATTCAACCGCTTCTGACTAGGAGAAACACCGAAGAAGTTCTTCGTTTTTTCCTCCTCGCCGCGGCGACTCATACAACTATACAGATGCCGAAATGGGTCTGCAACCCGAAATAGGGTGAAGTAGACCACAAATGGGGCCTTGAAAGGGTCTCAAACACCCTCACAGACACCAAAGCGCCTAGTCAGAGTGTTTTATGGGTGCTAAAAAATCTTTAAAAAACTTCCAAAAAACCTTATAAACGCAGAAGAAACCACTCAAACCCTCACAGAATGCCCTCTAGAGCCCCTCTGCGGCCCCTTATTCCCATGCCCTGCGCTTGATTCCTAACCCTGCATGATTCCTGACCATGCGCCTGGGCGCCCATACCTATAGATACGAAAAAGCCCCTCCCCTTCCATCCGGCAAGGAACAGAAGAAGAGGGGTACAGCTACAGAGTGCTGAAAGCTTAGTACTGAGTTAGTTGAGTACGGGGTTAGTACTGGGGAGGCGCCTCATTCGCCATATTGTTGAAGCGCGAGTACTTACCGCTAAACGCCAACGGGATAGTACGAGTTGGACCACCACGGTGCTTCGCAATAATCATGTCCGCCTCACCCACGCGTTCACTATCCGGGTTATACATATCCTCACGATGCAGCAGAATCACCATATCCGCATCCTGCTCAATAGAACCCGACTCACGCAGATCCGAAACCATCGGACGCTTATCAGTACGCTGCTCCGAACCACGGTTCAGCTGAGACAGCGCAATCACCGGAACATCCAGCTCCTTAGCCAACAGCTTCAGGCTACGAGAGAACTCCGAAACCTCCTGCTGACGCGACTCAACCTTCTTACCCGAACTCATCAGCTGCAGGTAGTCCAGCACCACAAGCTTCAAATCATTACGCTGCTTGAGACGACGGCACTTCGCACGAATCTCCATCAGAGTCATATTCGGCGAATCATCAATAAAGAGAGGAGCAGAATCAATACGCCCCTGCAGAGTCGCCAGGTTCGTCCAGCCCTCAGTATCCAGGTCACCCTTCTTCAGACGACCCATCGAAATCTTGCCCTCCGCAGAGAGAATACGCATCGCCAACTCAGTACGACTCATCTCCAGCGAGAAAAACACAGTCGTCATCTGATGATGAATAGCCGCCGAACGAGCAATATCAAGAGCCAGAGTTGACTTACCCACACCCGGACGAGCTGCAATAACAATCATCTGGCCACCGTGCAGACCACCGGTTAGCTCATCAAACTCGATAAAGTCAGTCGGCACACCGTACACGCCATCGGGGCGGTTCGAGTTCGCATCAATCTCATTGATGGTCTCCTCCAACGCCTCAGAGAAAGACACATAATCTTCCTTCGCGTTACCATCAGTCACCGCATAAATCTCAGCCTGCGCCTGATCGACCAAAGTATCGACCTCAGTCTCATTGGCGTAACCCAGCTGAGCAATCTTCGTACCCGCCTCAATCAGGCGGCGCATAATCGCGTGTTCCTTAACAATCTCAGCGTAATATTGAGCGTTAGCAGCAGTCGGAACCGACGCAATCAGCGTATGAATATAGGACGCGCCACCCACACGAGTCAGCTCGCCGCGCTTCTTCAGCTCATCAGCAACCGTAATCGCATCCGCAGGGCTACCGTGACCGTAAAGAGAAAGAATCGCCTCATAAATCGTCTCGTGCGCCGGCTTATAGAAATCAGACGCACGCAGGCTCTCAACCACATCGGCAATAGCGTCCTTCGACAGCAGCATGCCACCGAGCACCGACTGCTCAGCCACATCATCATGAGGCATAGTGCGGGAACCATAATCAATGGCAGTTTCAGACATGCTTATCCTCGCGTTTCAATCCGGTATCTACGACGTTCCAGAAACAATTTCTGTAGAACTCCTATGCTAGTTTCTCACGAAGGCACACGCGAAACATATACACGCCTAATGGGCAGCGCGCAGATAATCCTCAATCTTCTCAACGGCGAGCGCCGCCCCATCCATGGTGCGCATTGCCTCACCCAGCTGCCGCGCCCTAGCGCGCATGCCCTCATCGCTGAGCAGACGGTCCAGAATATCGCGCATATTGCCGCGGCGCACATCATTCTTCGTGAAACGCAGGGCGTTACCGTAGCGCACGCACTCCTCAATATTCCAGCTTTGCTCCGCCTGCATCGCAATACCGGCAAAGGGCACACCCGCCAGGCACGCCGTCTGTACTGTCCCCTCACCGCCGTGGGTTATCGAGGCATCAATATGACCGGTGAGCAGATGCGCCGGAACAGTCCCGGCGAAATGGATATTGCTGCCCAGCAGGTGGGTATCCGAGAGCTGCACCCCGCCGCCAACCAGCACATCCACCGGAGCGGCTGACAACTGTTGCAGCACCTGCACCAAAATATCTGCGGAGCCGGATGAGCCCATTCCCACGTAAATCAGTGGCCGCTCCCTGCGCTCGCGAACAATCTGCGGCAGTTCACCGGGCGCACGGTAATAAATAGGCCCCACACCAACATCAGGCTCTACCAAAGAATCCCCGCGCAGCTGCGTAAACAGAGAACAGATAAGATTCACGTCGGCACTGAGCATATCAACAGTACGGCGAGGAAGCCTCAGCCCATGCTCACGTGCCACACGAGTAAAAGAAGCCGGCTTATACGACAACACCCGCGCCACCGCACGCAACCACCCCGGTGCCGCAAGCTCGCCACCTACAGGCTTCTTCGAAAAATACGTCGACGAGTAAGCATACGGGCGCGCATAGAAAATAGGGACGCCCGCAATACGCGCAGACAGCAGCATCGTCAGATTAGAACCAATCACCACAGCATCCGCGCTAAAGTCACGAATAGCCTCAAGCTCAGCGGCGACCCGCCGACGCACCATATCGGTCGTGAAAGGATGCCGCACTCCCCTGCCCTGATCCAACGCCATAATCTGCTCCGCCTCAGCATCGCTCATGATTGGCTCACGAAGATGCACAGGAAGCCCGGCGCTTTCCAGTAGCCCCAAATACTTAGGGGAATACACGTGGAACAAGACCGTATGACCTCGCTCCCGAGCCACACGCGCTATCTCAATACAGCGCGTGGTTTCACCCATATTGAAGCTTTCGGGAGAGAAAAGAATACGGCTCATAACAAACTCCGGCAGGCGCACACGTGACTGAGCCGATTCTGCGGCTCATACACCGCGGCTCATACACCTCAGTGTAAAACGGAGCCCCAGTATTCCCTCGGATAGAGGGGAATACTGGGGCTCCGTTTCGCTGTATAAGCTTTGCGGTGTGACTCTGTCTTACTTCTTACGCAGAATCAGACCGATAGCGCCAATGTGGTCCGCGTGGCGGCGGAACACACCGCGCATACCCAGCACACGCTCACGAATCTGCGGCTTACGCGCCAGGTTGAACGCAATCTTCGCAACGCCAGCGGGACCCTCATCAGCCAGCAGACGCTTCGGCTCCAACAGAGCCATATCGGTCTGGTACACATCCAGCACCTCGAAGCCAGCCTCTTCCGCCAGCGCAGTCCACTCGGCAACAGTCAGCGGGCGGGCGTTCACACGGATAGTGCGCGCCAAATCCTTCTGAATCTCTTCCTTCAGCTCGGGGCGCAGATAATCGGGAACCAGCGACATCTCGTGAATAGCGTAGTAGCCGCCCGGACGCAGCAGACGAGCCGCCTCACGCATAATCTCCAGCTTGTGCTTATCGGTCTGCATGGTCAGCATCGCCTCGCCCACCACGGCGTCGTAGCTTTCTGAGGGCAGACCGGTCTCCTGAGCGCTAGCGTTCACCACACGGTAGTTCGGCTTAGTCGATGCGCCAATACGCTCGGTTACGATTTCAGCAGCCTTGGGATCAAGATCCACACCGGTGTAGCTCTTGGGGGAACGCTTCACAATCTCCAGGGCGGTAATACCCAGGCCCGGCGCAAACTCCACGACGTCAATGTTGCCGCCCAGAGCACGAGCCAGCAGCCAGTTGGTGGTCTCGCGGCCGCCGGGGCGCAGAACCTTCTTGCCCAGCTGAGCCAGCAGCCAGTGACCTGCTGCCTTTTCGGCGGGGCGGTCGGTACCGGGAACGGAAGGGGTCTTAGACACGGAAGACAACTCCTCAATACTTGTATTTAATATGCAAAATTTATCTTTCCCAATTCTAGACCCGCCACCCCGAGAAAGGAAATATGACGTTATATAGAAGTATGGTTGCCCTTTATTACAGCATGCCGCAACACCACTACAGCCACCCTTGCTGCACACCCTAGAGATTAAACAGAAACTGGAGCTGGACCTCTCGATCCAACCCCAGTCTCATCACACACACATACATACGAAAATCAGAGCCACTTCCGCAAGGAAAGTCCAACTTTCTGATGGCCCTCTCGAACCATCTATATAAAGTATTACGCGTAAACCTTTATTCCCTGTAGGTTAAAGCTGTAAGAAAGCTGGGAATAGATTTTTCTTCAAAATCGGGGGTAGCGCCCCGGATTTCACGCGGAAACTACACGTCGCGTTAAAAGAAGAAAGGCAAGGCGCTTTTGCCTTGCCATCCTTCTTTCGCTAGCGGGCGACCCCGCTACACGAAACACACACATTCACATCGCAGTCCTCTCGAACCAACACTTATAGTAAACACCCCCAACCTTATGGGAGGATTGAATTTCGCTGGAAACAAGCTGGGAGAAAACCAACAGAACCCTGAGAGCTTTGATATTGTGCGGTTTTAGAGCTTCAAACCGGGCTAATAAGCCGCCATATACAGACCCAGCAGCACCAACGGGTTAGCCACTACAGAAATAACCGCCAAGCAAATATTGGTCACGCGGTACTGACGGAACTTCACCAGACCCACCAGCGCGCACACCAGCGCAACACTGGATGCAAGGCCGCCAACTACCAGCAAAAGAAGCAGAAGAGCAGTAGCAACATTCGCGTCCGCAAATGGGATAACCGCTAGAGCGCACAGCAGCAAATTGACGCACTCCAACACCACACCCGTGGACAGAAGCTGCGCACTAGAAGATAAACGTGAAAAAGATCGAGCCATGTCTACCAGTCTACGGGGTCAATTGGTGTACTTCGCAGTCGCAACCGCTCTGACCACCAATCCTTCTGTAGCACAACACATATTCTCAGGCTCCAAAAATAATGTTTCACGTGAAACATGTACAGGAGCGGGCACAGCTATGGGTACAACAAACGGGGTGCCCCTCACGAAGAGGGACACCCCGTCCGACACTCAACGCCGCAGCATCAAAGCACCAGCGTCAAATATCTAAAAACCTACTTACGCAGCAGCAACGACGTCCAGGACAACGTTAGCAACAACGTCAGGGTGCAGGCGGACAGTCACCTTGTACTCACCGGTGCGCTTGATAGCGGAACCCAGGTGGATGGTGCGCTTGTCAACGGAGCCAATGCCAGCAGCCTCAATAGCCTCAGCAATAGCCTCAGCCTTGACGGTACCGAACAGGCGGCCGTCAGCGCCAGCCTTGTGTGCAACGACAACCGGCTTAGCAGCCAGGGCCGCAGCAATTGCCTGAGCCTCTTCCAGAGAAGCCTTAGCACGAGCCGCACGAGCGGCACGGATGGACTCAACCTGCTTCTCGCCACCCTGGGTCCAGGTCACGGCGAAGCCGCGGGGCAGCAGGTAGTTACGTGCGTAACCGTCCTTAACGGTGACAACATCGCCAGCTGCACCGAGGCCGGAAACTTCCTGAGTCAGAATGATCTTAGCCATGTTACTGTCTCTCCTTCTCTTTAGCGGCCAGCGCCGGAGTAGGGCAGCAGTGCAACTTCGCGGGCGTTCTTAATAGCCTGAGCGATCTTGCGCTGCTCCTGAACGGTCACGCCAGTCACGCGGCGAGCGCGGATCTTGCCGCGGTCGGAGATGAACTTGCGCAGAAGTGCGACGTCCTTGTAGTCGATAACGGTGACGTCAGCAGCCTTGAGGGGGTTCTGCTTGGGTTTGGGCTTACGGATTTCAGCCTTAGCCATCGTGGTGCTCCTTAGAGTTGGGAGCCCGCGGCGGATAACCGCGGGATGGATTGATAAATTACTATTCGGAAAACGAAACCGGCTTAGAACGGAGGTTCGTCGTCGGCGCCGCTACCCCAGTCATAGTTACCACCAGACTGAGAACTCCACGGATCAGCAGCAGGAGCTGCGGGGGCCGCCGGAGCAGCCGGAGCGGAGTAGCCAGACTGGCCAGAGTAACCATTACCCTGAGCAGCAGCAAAATTGTTCTGCTGAGGAGCGGAGAAACCGCCCTGAGCAGCAGCGTTGTACCCAGCGCCACCGCCAAAGCCACCCTGCGCACCGCCACCGAAGTTATTACCTCCGGCAGAACGCTGTGCGCGAGTCACCTGAGCAGTAGCAAAACGCAGAGTCGGGCCGATCTCCTCGACCTCAAGCTCAAACGAAGTACGACGCTCGCCTTCCTTGGTCTCGTACGAGCGAGACTTCAGACGGCCCTGCGCGATAACCTGAGTACCCTTCTTCAGAGTCTCTGCAACATTCTCAGCGTAACCACGCCACACCGACGCACGCAGGAACAGGGTCTCCCCATCCTCCCACTGGTTCGTCTGGCGGTTAAAAGTACGCGGAGTCGATGCGATCGTGAAATTAGCAACCGCCGCACCCGCAGGGGTGTAACGAAGCTCCGGATCGCCAGTCAGATTACCAATAACGGTAATAACGGTATCGCCTGCCATTTGATGCCTCCTCGATAAGAGTTACAAGTATGTTGAATCCAGTACAGCGCAACCCCCTGACATTTTTAGGGGGTCAGCCGACCGGAAAGACCAACTACTTGCTGGAGATCTTCTGATCCTCCGGGCGGATGATCTTGGTACGCATGACGGACTCGTTCAGGTTCAGAACACGATCGAGCTCAGCTGCGGTCTCGGGGGTAGAGGTGAAGTTCACCACTGCGTAGATACCCTCAGACTTCTTCTGGATCTCGTATGCCAGGCGACGACGGCCCCAGATGTCGACGTTGTCGACGGAACCACCCTCGTTGGTCACGATCTCGAGGAACTTGGACAGCGACGGCTCAACCGCACGGTCCTCAACCTCGGGGCTGAGGATAACCATCAGTTCATATGCACGCATGATTAAACCCCTCCTTTGGGCTAAACGGCTATGGGATTTCCATAGCAGGAGATTCATTGTGCCCTACACGTGAAACACACCGGGCGGGGAACACGCATAGATTTCTTAACAATACACGAGAAAAAGCAGATAGAACAGTACCGCACCGCGTGACCTCAACCATGCAATGCGGTACCAAAAACCGCAGAAGCTACGCCTCCCGACGCTGCTCCCACCACTGCAGAAGACGAGCCTTCGCCTCCTCCTCAGGAAGCGAACCCTCATCCAGACGCAGATTCAACAAGAACTTATAGGCCTCACCCACCACAGGGCCCGGCGCAATACCAAGAATCTGCATAATCTGGCCACCGTCCAGGTCGGGGCGGATCGCATCCAGCTCCTCCTGAGCAGCCAACTCAGCAATACGACGCTCCAAATCGTCATACGCCTCAGCCAGCGAGCGCGACAGGCGACGATTACGAGTCGTCACATCAGAACGCGACACACGATGCAGACGCTCCAACTGATCGCCCGCATCACGCACATAGCGGCGCACCGCTGAATCAGTCCAACCCGACTCGCGGTAACCATAGAACCGCATATGCAGCTCCACCAGACGAGCCACAGCCTTAATCGTGTCATTATCAAAACGCAGCGCACGCATACGCTTCTTCACCATCTTCGCGCCCACCACCTCGTGGTGCAGGAACGAGACGGAGCCGTCCTTCTCAAACTTACGAGTCTTCGGCTTACCAATATCGTGCATCAACGCCGCAAAACGCAGAATAAAATCAGGAGCCGGGCACGGACCGTCCTCGTCCGTCTCCTTCTCCATCGCCTGCTCCATCACCTTCAACGAATGCGCATACACATCCTTATGGTGATGCGCCGGATCCATCTCCATACGCAACGCAGGAAGCTCCGGCAACACATAATCCGCCAGCCCCGTATCCACCAGCAGGTTCAAACCCACCCGCGGATAATCCGCCTCAATCAGCTTCACCAGCTCATCACGCACACGCTCAGCCGAAATAATCTCAATACGGCCAGCCATCTCACGCATCGCCTCGAAAACCTCCGGGGCAACCTCAAGATTAAAACGCGCAGCAAAACGAGCCGCACGCATCATACGCAGCGGATCCTCAGAAAAAGACTCCTCCGGCGAGCGCGGAGTACGCAAAACACCCGCACGCAAATCCTCAACGCCACCAAACAGATCAACAACCTCACCGCTCGGCAAAGCCGCCGCCATCGCATTAATCGTGAAATCACGACGCACCAAATCGGCGCTCAAATCCGTGCCGAACTCAACCGTCGGCTTACGCGAATCCGAAACATACACCTCAGCACGGTACGTGGTCACCTCATACACCACGCCATTCTTACGCGCACTAATCGTGCCGTACTCCTTGCCGATATCCCACGTATGCTCACCCCACCCACGCAGAATCTGCTCGCTCTGCTCCGGAGTAGCATCCGTCGTCAAATCAAAATCAGTGAAATGGCCGCCATCATCCAGCAGATTGTCGCGGACAATACCGCCCACCAAGTACAGCTCAAAACCCGCCGCACGGTACAGTTCTCCCAGCTCGGCGGCATCCGGGTACTTCGACACAACATCAATAATCAGCGACATAATCCTTTAATCGTGCCAGAAAAACCACCCACGCGCCCACCCCACACCCACAACACCCCACCAAAGACAGCTATCTCACCCCAAACCGAAGCACCAAAACCTCAGCCTATCGGTTAAGGTAGAACCATGAGCATTCCCGTACCCCGCGCCCCCAAAACGCGCTTCACCGCGCCCGCGCGAGCGGTACCCGCCCCCGAAGAAGTCTCCGCAGGCGGGCTCATCATCGACTTCGACCGACCCGAACAGCTACCCGTAGCCATCATCGCCCGCATCAACCGCAACGGACAACGCGAATGGTGCCTACCCAAAGGCCACATCGAACACGGCGAAACCACCGTCGAAGCCGCACAACGCGAAATCAGCGAAGAAACCGGAATCACCGGCTACCCCGTAGCCTCCCTCGGCACCATCGCCTACTGGTTCACCTCCAACGGCACGCGCATCCACAAAACCGTGCACCACTACCTCTTCGCAGCAACCGGCGGCGAACTGAGCATCGACAACGACCCCGACCACGAAGCAATCGACGTCGCATGGGTCCCCCTCGAAGAGCTCCCCACCCGCCTCTCATTCGCCAACGAGCAACACATTGCCCGTAGCGCGCGCGAATACATCACCACCCAGCTCTAAACACCCGTTAAATAGAGCCCCAAAAACTAAAAGAAGCAATCACCCGCCGAAACAGGAGAGACATACGTGGCACGTAACGACGCCCGCTCAAGCGCAATCATGGCAGCAGGCACCCTCGTCTCGCGCATCCTCGGATTCGTCAAGACCATCCTGCTCACCGTAGCCATCGGCTCACTCTCAACCGTCGGCGACGTCTTCGAAACCGCCAACACCCTACCCAACCTCATCTACGTCCTCGTAGCAGGCGGCGTGTTCAACGCAGTCCTCGTACCGCAAATCATCAAGGCGGCCAAAGCACAAGACGGCGGCGCACAATACATCTCCAAACTCGTCACCCTCACCGTCACCGCAATCGGCCTCATCACCCTCATCACCGTCGCCTGCGCCTGGCCCATCATCAGCATCATGGGCTCAGGATGGAGCCCCGAACAACGGCAGCTCGGCTTCATCTTCTCCCTCTGGTGCCTACCCCAAATCTTCTTCTACGGCCTCTACACCGTCATCGGACAGGTCCTCAACGCCAAAGACGCATTCGGTGCCTACATGTGGTCGCCCGTACTCAACAACGTCATCACCATCCTGTCGCTGATCCTATTCATCTTCCTCTTCGGTGCACAGACCCCCAACCCCCACCCCATCCACACCGTAGACAACTGGACCAACGCACAAACCCTCGTGCTCGCAGGCTCCTCCACCTTCGGCGTCATCATGCAGGCACTCGTCCTGTTCATCCCCCTACGCAAGCTCGGCCTGCGCCTCAAGCCCGACTTCGCATGGCGAGGCATCGGCCTGCGCGCAGCCTCCAAGCTCGCCGCCTGGACCCTCGCCTCCGGCATCATCTCCAACCTCGCATTCCTCTACATGACCAAGGTCGCCGCAGGCATCGTCGGTCAGCGTGAACACTACGCCGCCCTCGGCATCCAAATCCCCGGCCTGCAGGCACTCAACTACGCCTCCATGCTGTACATGCTCCCGCACGGCGTCATCGGCATCTCCATCGCCACCGTGCTCTTCAACCGCATGAGCGCCTCCGCCATCGCCGACGACAGCGACAGCGTCATCTACGCACTCTCCCACGGCCTACGCAACGCAGCAGTAGCCACCGTCTTCTGCATGGTCGCACTCATGGTACTCGCAGGCCCCGTCGCCGTGCTCTTCAGCGGCGGCGACCCCATCGCAGCAACCATCATCGCCAAGCTCATCGTCATCACCGCGCTCGGCACCCCCACCCTCACCATCAACTACCTCTACAGCCGCGTGCTCTACGCCCGCGAAGACGCACGCACCCCCTTCCGCATCCAGGTGTACTCCGCCATCATCATGGTCATCATGAGCTTCGCAGCGTCCCTGCTCGACGCACAGTACACCGTGTATATGCTCGCCTTCATCTACCCGGTGCACAACATCCTGATCCTGTTCATCAGCCACCACATGGTCCGCCGCCGCCTCGGCTACTACGGCCAGCGCGGCATCGTCAGCACCTACGCCCGCACCACCCTCGCGTCCCTCTTCGCCGGCGGAATCGCAGCCATCGCGCTCTGGCTGCTCGGCGGCTACCAGCTCGACGGATTCGCCTGGGCCTCCAAGCTCACCGCAATCATCACCCTCGCCGTATGCGGCACCGTCATGGGCCTGGCATACCTCGCCGGCATACAGATCTTCCGCGTCAAGGAAGCCAACGCACTACTGGCGCCCCTCACCTCCAAACTTGAGCGTTTTGCCCGCCGCTAAAGCAGCACACAACGCCCAACCCGGGTAGCTGCCCGTGCACCCACCTCACCCCACGCCGGGGCCCGCAGAGGACACAGGCAACCACCCGGACGCCACAAACTATCACTCAGCCCCAGCATCCTTCAATGCCGGGTAGAATCTAATAGTCAGGGCCCGCCACACGGCAGGCACTATGAAACCACCTCGGGAGAACACGTTGTCGCAACAGATTCCGGTCGGATCGGTCCTCGGAGGCCGCTACGAGATCACCGCACACATCATCATTACGGCAGAATCCGACATGGTGCTTGAAGGCACCGACCAGATTCTCAACCGTAAGGTCTCGGTCGTCGTCGCATCGCCCAGCCGCAGCGCACTGCTGGAAGCAAACTCCCGCGCGCTCGCAACCAACGCACGCGGCAACATCCAGATTCTCGACCTGGGCATCACCCCCGAAGGTAGCCGCTACCTCGTCACCTCCCACACCCGCCCCGACACCCTGCTGGACACCCTGCTGGTCGAAAACCACGCACTCTCCAACGCAGAAGACGCGCTGGGCACCGAAATCTTCGGCGACTCCGAAAGCGGCAGCTCCCCCAACACCTACGAGAAGGTCTCTGCTTCCAGCGCCAACCAGGAGAGCATCACCGCTGCCAAGAACTGGAACGCATCCGACAGCGCAGCCGTCACCGCGTACTCCGAACCCACCAGCATCTACGAGGATGACGAAGACGAAGAAGACGGCAGCCGCGGCACCTGGGCCGTCGCCCTGGCAGCAGTCCTGCTGCTCGTCATCGTTGCAGGCGGTATCCTCACCTCCCTGGGTGCAATCGGCTCCAACCAGGCAGCCGCACCGCACACCCCCAAGTCCTCTATCTCCGCCTCCGAATCGGCTGCGGCAAACGCCAGCGCATCGGCATCACCGACCGCTAAGGCATCGAACGCACCGGCGAAGATCGCGTCCGTGGCTCGCTTCGTGCCCTCGAACCCCACGTTCATGAACGACATGGACACCCTCATCCCGAACCTGACCGACGGTAACGCCAACACCGCATGGATCAGCTACGGCTTCGGCACCGCCAACTACGCCGGCACCATCAAGGAATTCGGCCTGGCACTGAAGTTGCAGACCCCCACCGTCGTCTCCAAGCTGACCATCCAGCAGAACACCGGCACCGGCGGCTCCTTCACCGTCTACACCAACAGCTCTGCATCCCTGGACGGTGCGGTTGAGGTCGGCAAGGGCACCTTCGAAGGCAAGGATGCAGTCGTCACCCTGGACACCTCCAAGCAGAGCGCGGAAAAGGGTGCCTACGTGATCATCGTGGTCAACGAGCTGCCCCGCCTCTCCCTGCCGATTGGAACGTGGAATTACGGTCTGCGCATCAACGAAATCAAGGTGGACTAATCAACCCATAACGCGACGCCGACAGTGCGCTCACGCCCCAGACACAAGGGCGGGGCTTCTGAACTCAACAGTTCGGAAGCCCCGCCCTTTTTGATGTCTATTTATGACTCTTTATGGCAGGGTGGCTACTCAAAGATTCACAGTGCGCGGAGTATCTGGATAAGGGTCCCCCAAAAATGGAATAATCGAGGATAAAGCCCTGTTATAGGGGCAGAACGAAAGACCTACAACGGAAAGATATATCTGATGACTGAGAATCTGGGAGGCCTCTTCGGAGGCTCCGCCCTGGGCAATCTGAACCTCGCTTCCGCACCCGCCACCAAGGCGGCACCGGCAGCCGAGGTCGAGGCCGACGCAACCGTCCACAACGTCATTATTGTGGGCTCCGGCCCCGCTGGCTACACCGCAGCAATCTACGCGGCACGCGCCGAGTTGAAGCCTGTCCTCTTCGCCAGCTCCCTGGCACCCGGCGGCGCCCTCATGAACACCACCGAGGTCGAGAACTTCCCCGGATTCATTCAGGGCATCCAGGGCCCCGAGCTGATGGAGAACATCGGTCAGCAGGCTGAGCGTTTCGGCACTGACATCCGCTACCAGGACGTAGAAAAGGTCGAACTCACCGGCGACGTGAAGAAGGTCTACACCGCTGACGGCGCCGTTCACCTGGCGAAGACCGTCATCATGACCACCGGTTCTCAGGTCCGTAAGCTCAACATCGAGGGCGAAGACCGACTCTCCGGTTACGGCGTCTCCTGGTGCGCAACCTGCGATGGCTTCTTCTTCAAGGACAAGGAAATCGCAGTGGTCGGCGGTGGCGACTCCGCGCTGGAGGAGGCACTGTTCCTGACGACCTTCGCATCCAAGGTGTACCTGGTGCACCGCCGCGATTCTTTCCGCGCTTCGGAAATCATGCAGACCCGCGTGTTCAACAACCCGAAGATTGAGGTTGTCTGGGACTCGGCTGTCACCGCCGTTCACGGCGAGAGCAACCTCGAGTCGATCACCCTGACCAACACCAAGGACGGTTCTGAGCGCCAGCTGGCTGTTCAGGGCCTGTTCATCGCTATTGGCTCCGATCCTCGCGTGGAACTGGTACGTGACCAGCTGGAGATTACCGAGCACCACACCATCGCGGTTCAGGGTCGTTCCTCGAAGACTTCCGTTCCCGGCGTTTTCGCTGCCGGTGACGTGATTGACCCGACCTACCGCCAGGCAATTATTGCTGCCGGTTCCGGTGCTGTTGCCGCTCTGGACGCGCAGCACTACCTCGAAAACCTCTAAACTATTCGTATTACTCACTGGGGAATCCACCCCGTGTCAGAAAGGAGCACTCCGTGAGCAGTGCACAGCAGGCAACTGATGCCACTTTTGACGAATTGGTTCTGAAGAACGACAAGCCCGTTATCGTGGACTTCTGGGCTGAATGGTGCGGCCCCTGCCGCATGGTTGGCCCCGTGATTGACGAGATCGCTGGCGAGTACGCCGGTCAGGTCGACGTGGTCAAGGTGGATGTTGAGGCGAATGGCGATACCGCCATGAAGTACGGCATTACCTCTATTCCCGCCATCTACCTTTTCAAGGGTGGCGAGGTCGTCAAGAAGACCGTAGGTGCTAAGACGAAGCCCGCTCTGCTGGCTGAGTTCTCCGAGCACCTGGGCTAATCTTTCGAGAAGCTAAAGAAAAACCCTCGGTGATGTTTCACGTGAAACATCACCGATGGTTTTTTGTATATACAACTGATTTCAGTTGCTAAATATTGTTTTACGCGAAAATTTAGCCCGAGAAATCAGAATCCAAAACACGGATGATACGGTTCAGATCCTCAACATTCGCAAATTCGATGGTCATCTTACCCTTGCGAGCACCCAGCGAAATCTTCACCGAAGTATCGAGCTTGTCAGCAAAAGCCTCCGCAATATAGTCCAGGCGCTCACGGTGCTTCTGAGGCTGAGGAGCCTTGCGCTCCTTCACCTCAGCAGCGCCGGATGCGTGGTTCACCAGCTCCTCAGTTGCGCGAACCGACAGCCCCTCATTCACAATCTTCTGTGCGAGAGTCTCAATCTGAGCCTGGTCTGTCAGAGCCAGCAGGGCACGAGCGTGACCAGCGGAGAGAATACCCGCCGCAACGCGACGCTGCACCAGAGCCGGCAGCTTCAGCAGACGAATCGTGTTCGAAATCTGGGGGCGAGAACGACCAATACGCTTAGCCAACTGCTCCTGAGTAGTGTCGAACTCTTCCATGAGCTGCTGGTATGCCGCTGCCTCTTCAATGGGGTTCAGCTGACTGCGGTGCAGGTTCTCCAGCAGGGCGTCACGGAGCAGGTCGCCGTCTTCAGTCTCACGAACAATCGCCGGGATGGTGCTCAGGCCAGCCGCCTGAGTTGCGCGCCAGCGGCGCTCACCCATGACCAGCTCATACTTTTCGGTACCGTTTTCGCGCGAGGGACGCACGACAATCGGCTGCAGAACACCAATCTCGCGTACCGAGTGGATGAGCTCTTCCATGTCCTGCTCATCAAAGTCGGTTCGGGGCTGCTTGCGGTTCGGATGGATATCGTGAACGTTCAGCTCAGCAAACTGGGCACCGGGAACCGGAACCAAACCACCCTGCTCTTCGGAAGCGGACTGCGGGGTGGAGACATCTTCACCAAAGAAGAAGTCCACCGGGCGGCGAGTCAGGGTGGTGTTGCGCAGTGCCGCACCCATGTCCACGCGAGACTTCTTCTTCGATGTTTCACGTGAAACATCCTGCGAGGAGACGGGAGCTTCGACCTTATCCTCGACCTTCTCAGCAGGAGCAGACTTTTCCTGAGCGGGGGTAGCTTCAGCAGGCTTAGCCTCTACAGACTCAGCTTTAGTGCTCTTACGCTGCTTCTCCGGCTTAGCCTCGTGAGCCATTTCGAAGAGGCCGTCAGTCATCGGCTCTTCAATCGGAGTGGACACCTTCTTGGGTGCAGTCTTTGCTGCAGCAGTCTTTTCGGATGCCTTCGTCTCAGCATTACCAGAATTCTTCGTACTCTGAGGAATCAGTGCCCCCAGGCCACGACCCAAGCCGCGTCGCTTTTCAGCCATCGTTACTCCTTAGGACTCCCGGACGAGCCCGCTCATTTTTTCTTCTTCATCTAGTGTAAACGAAATAAGTACTCGAAAGCAGGAGTAAAAAATGCACGGCACATAATCAACATTATTCCCAATAATTAATTTACTATGGCTGTTTTCTCGGGTTTCATCCAGAAAATACCGCACACAATGAGCCCTTTTGAATCATCAACAGACAATCCAAAAGGGCTCATTTCAAAAGATTTAGATTATGCGGATCGGCGCGAGAGCTCCTGTGCCGCCTCGCGGTAAGCGCGAGCGCCAGTCGACGAAGAATCGTAGGTGATGACGGTCTGCTGATAGCTGGGAGCCTCAGAGATGCGAACCGAACGAGGAATCTTCACACCCAGGGTTTCCTCCGGGAAGTGTTCACGCACCTCCTCTGCCACCTGGAATGCCAGGTTGGTACGAGCATCGTACATGGTCAGCAGGATTGTACTGATGCGCAGCTTGGAGTTCAGGTGCTTCTGAATCATCTGAATATTCTTCAGCAGCTGGCTCAGACCTTCCAGAGCGTAGTACTCGCACTGGATCGGAATCAGAATCTCTTCTGCCGCAACGAAGGCATTGACGGTCAGCAGGCCGAGGCTCGGCGGGCAGTCGATGAAGACATAGTCCAGGCGCTCCATGCCCTGCTTCTCACGCCACTCGGTGTAGTCCACCAGGGCGTTCTTGAGGCGAGTCTCGCGTGCCACCAGGGAGACTAGTTCAATCTCCGCACCCGCGAGGTCGATATTGGCGGGGGCGCAGAACAGGCCGGGCATGTCGGGGCATTCCTGAACAATTTCAGAAAGCGGCTTATCCTCAATCAGGACGTTGTAGACACTGGGAACATCCACGCCGTGCTCAATGCCCAGTGCGGTCGAGGCGTTACCCTGCGGGTCGTTGTCGATCACCAGGACATTCAGCCCAGCCTCCGCGAGCGCGGCTGCGAGGTTCACGGCGGTGCTGGTTTTACCCACGCCACCCTTCTGGTTCGACACGGTGAAGACACGCGTATGCACAGGCTTGGGGAGCAAATCTGCAACAGATTTCTGAGCTTGAGGAGTCATCGGGTGCCTTCCATATTCCGGGTGGTGTGTCTACGGTGATGCTTCGTCTGATGCCTCGCGCACGGCAATACTCTGCGGTATTCGTGCGCGAGGAGGATTCGACCTCCACTTCCCCACCATTCACTCATCTCAGTATGTTTCACGTGAAACATACTCCGCGAGGTGATGAAGTCTGCAATGTTTCACGTGAAACATTGGTGCTGCCCGAATGGTTCTGAAGGGCTCGGTACCCCTTACTGAACCATCAGGCTTTGATGTAGAAGAGTCTAAGGTTTCAATCCTTCCTTAAGGGTACCCGGCATCAGGTCAATACTCCACGCGAGAGGTCATTCTATGTACTCTGCGGATGCAATTGCCGCGCGCCGCCCGGCAAGCCAGTGCACAAAAATGGGCGGTACCGCGTAAGCCAGCCTATTCACTGGCTCATTGCGGTACCGCCCATTCAGGGTGAAACCTTTAGAGGCGAACTCGAACCACCGTCGTCGGCTCTTCAAGCAGGTCGCCGCCGGCGGTGAGAATCTCAGTCTCGCGTGCACCGTAACGGTTCAGCTTCTTCTTCGCCTTAGTAATCTCCTCCGCGGCGCTACGACCCTTCAGAGCCAGCAGCTCACCGGTGCCGCGCAGAATCGGCAGAGTAATGTCCAGCAGGCCCACCAGAGCGGACACAGCACGCGCAGTCACCACATCAGCTTCAACAGCACCCACAGCCTGCTCAGCACGCGAACGAAGCACGGTCACGTTCTCCAGGCCCAGATCCTCGACAACCTCATTCAGCCAGATGACACGGCGTTCCAGAGGCTCAATCAGAGTCAGCTTCAAATCCGGGCGAGCAATCGCCAAGCATAGACCGGGCAGGCCAGCACCAGAGCCAACATCAGCCACCGAAGCATTCGGAGCAATATACTCCTGCACCACAGCACAGTTCAGCACGTGGCGAGCCCACAGGCGCGGCACCTCACGCGGACCAATCAGGCCACGCTCAATGCCGGTCGTCGCCAGGTGCTGCACGTAGCGCTCCGCCAGGGGCAGACGCTCACCGAACACAGCCTCCGCGGCGGCGCGCTCACTCTCGCTGAGAGTAACCATCGAAGTCTCCATACTAGGCTCCTACCTCGGGAAGAGAAATCACGACGTGACGGCGCGGACCCTCACCCTCCGACTCGCTGTATAGGCCGGCGGCAGCCACCACATCGTGCACGACCTTACGCTCATACGGGCTCAACGGCTTCATGTGCTCATCGCGACCGGTAGTGCGCACCTTCTCAATCGCGTCAGCAGCAATCTTCTCCAGCTGCTCACGACGCTCAGCACGGTAGCCAGCAATGTCCAGAATCAGGCGGGAACGGGTGCCGTTACCAGCCAGGACGGAGAGGCGCACCAGCTCCTGCAGAGCCTCCAGAACCTCACCGTGGCGGCCAACCAGGTGGCGCAGTTCCTCATTGTCATCATCGTCATTGACGACCGACAGGTAGATGCGGTTATTGCGCACCTCAATATCAATGTCGCCGTCCATATCGACAATATCGAGGAGTTCTTCGAGGTAGTCAGCGGCGATATCGCCTTCCTCGTCGATGTCCTCAAAATCGTCTTCTTCGCCCTCAAGGGGCTCCTCTACCAGCTGCTCCTCAACGAGCTGCTCGTCCTCATATTCCATAGCTTCAGTCACAATAATCCTCGGGGTGTTCGGAGGGGTGTCCTAGGGGTAAAAAGTATCTCATACACGGCGCCGGGCCCGCGCCACACGTGGCGAGAACCCGGCCCGAATCACGGAAGAAAACTACTTCTTTCCGTTCTGCTTATTGCGCTGCTGCTTCTGGCGCTTCTTACTCACCGGCTGCTGGCGCTGACCGGCTGCGGCACGCTCACGCGCCTCCTGCAGGTCCTTCTCGTGCTGCTCGCGGGTCTTACCCACCGGGGGCAGGCCCTTCGCCGCACGGCGGGCGTTCAGCTCACGCTCCGCCTGGGAACCGGGGGTCGGGTTGTTGCGGATAACCCACCACTGCTGACCCAGCGACCAGAGGTTCGAGACGGTCCAGTAGTACAGCACACCAAGGGGGAAGTTAATACCGGAAACAGCGAAGATGATCGGGAAGATGTACATAATCATCTGCTGCTGACGGAACATCGGAGAGTTCAGAGCAGCCTCCGACATGTTCTTCACGCTCAGCTGCTTCTGGATGTAGAACTGGGTGGCGCTCATCAGAACAATCATGATGACCGCCTGAACAACGGTCGCGGTGGCGTCGCCAGCCCCCGGGTGCATCATGGTCGCGAAGAGCTGAGCACCGAAAATCTGGGAGTCGTTGAACTGATGCACTAGCTCAGCCGGCAGCATGAGCACGCCCTGGTTATTCTGCGCTGCGGTGGGCACGCTCATCAGCACCTGGTACAGACCGAAGAAGATCGGCATCTGCGCCAGAATCGGCAGGCAGGAGGCGAAGGGGTTCGTACCGTGCTTACGGTACATTTCCATCTGCTCCTGAGCCATAGCCTGGCGGGAGAGCTGGTCCTTCTTACCCTTGTACTTCTCCTGCAGCTTCGCCATATCGCCCTGCATCGCGGTCATACCGCGCATAGCCTTAATCTGCTTGACGAACAGCGGAATGGTCAGGGTACGCATCACCAGGGTCAGGAAGATAATGCACAGAACCCAAGTCAGACCGGAAGCCGGGTCCATGCCCAGCGAGGTGAAAAGAGTGTGGAACAGCCACAGGACCACGGAGACGATCCATTTAAACGGCCAAAGAATCAAATCAAAAATATTCACGCGGGAATACTCCTTAAGGACTCGGCTAAGTCATTGTGTGGGAGGCGCCGCCTACTCAGGGCGGGCGTCACCACCGGTGTGAGGGGTGTAAAGATGGGGGTGGTTGAGCAGAATAATTTTCGGTTCTGCTCCGGGAGCGAAAGTACGCTTCCCCTCCGGGACTGGGTCGATACCTCCGGTCGCCCAGGGAACACACCGCAGAATACGGCGCACCGTCAGGGAAAGCCCGCCCATCGCACCGTGGGTGGTCAGCGCCTCCAGAGCGTAGGCTGAGCAGGTCGGGTAGTAGCGGCACACATCCCCGTAGAGGGGGGAGACGACCTTGCGGTAGGCCTTCATGCACGCGATCAGCAGGTTCTGCGGTAGAACGTAGAGAGCCTGCAGGAAAGTTTCAGGCCTCACGAATTCGTTAGGTGCTAGTGCCAGCAGCTCGTCGGGGCCCAGAGTCTCAGCAGATGCGCTATAGGTACCGCTGTGATGCGCGTGGAAGCGTTCTTCACAGCGGTCACGCTGGGAACGACTCACGGCTTCTCCTTGCTCTGATGCAGGTCGAGCTTAGCGAACGCGGTCTCGAGTGCCGATTCGTAGTCGCGGCGCAGCTGATCCCAGCTGGCGCTCGCGGAGGCGGGAAGCGCTCGCACAGCAATGGCGTAGCCTTCCGGATGCGCGGCGCAGGTGAGCGCGGCAAGTTCACGCAACCGGCGCTTAACCAGGTTGCGTGTGACTGCGTTGCCCACCGCCTTCGACACAATGAAACCTACCTGGGTTGTTTTTCCAGGATTTTTCGCCGTAGATACAACGATGTTCCGACGTCCTGTACGGATGCCGGAACGGAAGGCGTGGGAGAATTCTGCGCTGGTGCGCATACGGTGCCGTTGAGGCAGCACGTGTTCCCCTTTACGTAGTGTGGGAGATTCGGCTCATGTGGTGAGCTGACCTCCGCGTGTATTTCACGCTTAATGATAGTTCGCCCGCCGATGCGTGTGCATCGGCGGGGGG
>NZ_KV808303.1:86459-170782 GCF_001812205.1 Rothia sp. HMSC069C10 | reverse complement strand
CCCCCCGCCGATGCGTGTGCATCGGCGGGCGAACTATATGCCGTGATTAGGCCGAGAGCTTTGCGCGGCCCTTACCGCGGCGGCTCGACAGAATCGCGCGGCCTGCACGGGTACGCATACGCAGACGGAAGCCGTGCTTCTTAGCGCGACGGCGGTTGTTCGGCTGGAAAGTACGCTTGCTCATACTTTGTCTCCTTGATTTTTGCGGTTCGTGCCCTCACGGGTATCGGAACCGTACGCTTCTTGGTGCACGGAGGTACCGCGACTATTCGCAGTAGGCGGTGCACACACAACAGCACAACTTTAGAAGAGTGGAGGGCGTAAATCAAGTTCTTAACGCTTTTTTCCGCGTGATTCCGGGCTCGTTTGTGGTGCGGAGGCGGTGATCGCGGCGGGTGTACAGGCTGTGGAGACACTACGTGTTCTTGGAGTGTAAGCCTGGGGATATTTGCGGCAGCACGGTATCCACCACGGTGCATATCCCACCCATACTTCCTACTATCAGCGAGTTATCCACACCCTTGAGCTTTTGGAGTTTTCCGCTAAATATCAGGGAAGAAGACCTGTTATGCACTTAAATCCACCGCTTATCCACCTCTGTAATTACAAGTTTTCCACCGTGTGGAAAACTCTTGTGGATAACTTTCTCCCCCTGTGTATTAAGCGGGTAGAATCTTAATGACCTCGCGGTGGTTTCCGGCATGATTTCTTTACTGCACCACCGCTTCACATCGAGTGAAAGTAAAGAATTCCATGACCGACTCCCTTCAGGCGCGCTGGGCGCATCTGCTCTCCATTCTTGCCGCCGATCCGGCGGTGACGGCACGTCAGCGCGGTTTCGTGAATCTTGCGCAGCCTCAGGGATTGATGGGTTCTTCTCGCCTCATCATTGAGGTGCCGAATAAGCTCACCCGTGCGGTCTTTGAGGAGCAGATCAGTGCGTCGTTCCGTGCGGCTCTGCACGAGGCATTTGGCCCGTCGACTACCGCGCTTTTCGATGTGAATGAGTCGATGATTCCGGTTGAACCTGCAAGTCAAGACGTTTTCCATGGTGAGCGTGAGGTGCCTGTCGAGCACCAGCCCACCCCTTCGGTCCCGACGGCTTCTGCACATCCTGAGGTGCCCGCCGGTTCGCGTGCTTTTGAGTACTACACCGAGCCGCATCCGGGTCCTGACCACTACGAGGTGCCCGCCGATGAGCAGGTCACCCGCCCCTCCCTGCAGGCTTTGGAGGCGGAGCGTGCCGGATTCCCCTCCGCGCAGCAGTCGACTGCTCCTGTTGCGGGTGCGCCGGCGCCTCGCGAGTACCCGGCACCCACTTTCGTTCCGGACGCCCCGGCGGTACCGGAGGCCCAGCAGGTGCATCCGCATGAAGACCCGGAAAACGCGCCGACTTGGGATAGCTCTGCCCGACTGAACCCGAACTATACCTTCGACACCTTCGTGATTGGTCAGTCCAACCGCTTTGCGCACGCGAGCGCTTTCGCGGTGGCGGAGCAGCCCGGCATTGTCTATAACCCGCTGTTCATCTACGGCGGTTCGGGTCTGGGTAAGACCCACCTGCTGCACGCGATTGGCCATTACACCAAGTATCTGTACCCGAATTTGCGGGTGCGCTACGTGAATTCTGAGGAGTTCACGAATGACTTCATTAACTCGATCCGTGACGATGAGGGGTCGTCGTTCAAGCAGATTTACCGCAATGTTGACGTTCTTCTGATTGACGATATCCAGTTTTTGGCGGGTAAAGAGGCGACGATGGAGGAGTTCTTCCATACGTTTAACGCCCTGTACAACCACCAGAAGCAGATCGTGATTACCTCTGATTTGCCGCCGAAGCAGCTGACCGGTTTCGCTGAGCGTATGCGTTCGCGTTTCGGTTCGGGCCTGAACGTGGATGTGCAGCCTCCGGAGCTGGAGACTCGTATCGCGATTCTGCGGAAGAAGGCTCAGAACGAGATTTTGCCGGTGCGCGATGACGTCATGGAGTACATTGCTTCCCATGTCACGGCCAATATTCGCGAGTTGGAGGGCGCTCTGATTCGTGCGAGCGCTGCCGCCTCGATGAAGAAGCCGCCGGAGCCTATTACCCTGGCTGAGGCTGAGACCTATCTGAAGGATTTGCTCTCTGATACCGGTGGTGCGGAGATTACGTCGGCGCTGGTTTTGGCGACGGTGGCGAAGTATTTTGATGTGTCCATTGAGGATATGCAGTCGAAGTCTCGCACCCGTACGCTCACGAATGCGCGCCAGGTGGCGATGTATCTTCTGCGTGAGCTGACCGAGATGTCCCTGCCGCGTATTGGTAACGATTTGGGCGGCCGCGACCATACAACGGTGATGCACGCGGTGCGTAAGGTGAGTGCGCAAATGGCGGAGCGTCAGACGATTTTCAATCAGGTTACTGAGCTGACGAATTTGATCCGCCAGGAGCAGCGCGCCGCTGGCTAGATGCGCTTTTATTCCTGTCCCGTAGCTTATTTTATGCCTCGACTAGGTGTTTTATAGGCTTTGGGGCGGGGGCTTCACGCTGGATTCAAGGACTTTAGCGACTCTCAACGCTGGATTTTCGGGGTGTGGATAAGCTGTGCTTTAACTCATGCGTTCATGTGGACGTTAAGTGCATGAATATTCAAAAGGTGTGGAATTGAGGAAATGTATAAATATCCATGCACAATGCATCCTCAGCACTGAGTGGATTCTTCCACTTAATGTCCACAGGCTACTTCCGCGTCATTGCAGGCAAGGAAGGGGTTTTCCACCGTTTCCACAAGCGTTAACAATACTACTGTACTTAAAGAAAAAATCCTCCCCATAACAAGTAGCTCTGCTCAACCGACCGAGCCGGTTCAGGTTTTTCTGTGCGCCCCTACTGAAAACGTAGATTTTCGCGGATTTGGATCGATGGCTGCACGCTATCTCTTAGGTTGGATGTGAAGGTTGGGTTTGAAGAAGAAACCAACATCGAACCATTACCTAATTCGAACCTGTTTTCGACTGGATTTACTACACCTTCCGCCTATCTTTGTAATTACAAAAATACAGCGGCTCTGCATGCCTCATCTCACCCGATTTTTCGCTGCGGGATCGACTTTCGAGTCTCTGTGTAATTACAAAATCCGGTAGGATGGATAGACGCGCGCGCGGAAGATTCACTGCGCATCAGAGCACGCGGTATTTCCGGCTCTATCGCCCAAAGCTTTACGTGCGCCCAAAAACTACTCTCTAATTCCGTGAAAGGCGCCTTCTCGATGAAATTCACCGTTGAACGCGATGTCCTTGCCGAAGCAGTCGGCTGGACGGCACGCTCACTTCCGCTGCGTCCCACTTCCCCCGTACTCAACGGTCTGCTGATTACCGCCTCCGCAGGTGAGGTCAGCATCGCAAGCTTCGATCACGAGACCAGCGCCCGCCAGGTCATTGCAGCCGATGTTGAAGCAGAAGGCGTGTGCCTGGTTCCCGGCAAGATCCTGGCAGAAATTTGCCGCTCCCTACCGAACGCACCCGTCGAGTTCACCGCAGATGAGTCCGTGATTCGTATTCACTGCCGTTCCGCTAACTTCCAGCTCGCTGGCATGCCGGTCGTGGACTACCCCGAGCTTCCCGAGCTTCCCGAAATTTCCGGTACCGTGGACGGCGCCGAATTCGCTGAAGCCGTCAAGCAGGTTCAGATTGCGGTGTCCAAGGATGAGACCCTGCCGCTGCTGACCGGTATCCGCGTAGAAATCAATGGCGATACCATGACCCTGCTCGCCACCGACCGCTACCGCCTGGCAATGCGCGAAATCAAGTGGAACCCGACCAACCCTGACGTTCAGGCGGCTGTGCTGCTGAAGGCTAAGACCGTCTCTGAGGTCGGTAGCACCCTCTCCGGTTCCGGCGATCTGTCTATCGCCCTGCCCGCAGCGGGTGAGCTGATCGGCTTCGCAGCGGGTACCCGCCGCACCACCAGCGTTCTGATGGACGGCGACTACCCCAACATCCGTGCGCTGTTCCCCGAACAGACCCCGATTCACGCGGTGGTTCGCACCTCCGACCTGGCTGAGGCTGCTCGCCGTATCTCCCTCGTGGCGGAACGCAACACTCCCCTGCGTCTGAAGTTCACTCAGGGTTCGGTTGCTATTGATGCCGGCCGCGGTGATGAGGCTCAGGCATCCGAGACTCTGCAGGCGCACCTGTCCGGTGATGACATCACCGTTGCGTACAACCCCGCCTACCTCTCGGATGGTTTGAAGGTTTTTGGTACCGAGTTCGTTCGTTTCTCCTTCACCGATGCGCCGAAGCCTGCCGTAATTTCCGGTCAGGATGAGCCTCTGGCTGAGGATGACCGCAACTACCGTTACCTGCTGATGCCGGTTCGCCTGCCGTCGAACTAGTTTCAGCGTCGCTACCCCGCACGTCTTTCGGTGCCCTATGCATCGTGGGTATGTGCGGGGTTGCGCTGTTTTTTCTGCGCTCATCCGTGCGGAAAAACCACAGTATTTTTGCCCGCGCGCTGTGCCCGCCTGCTGGCGCTGTAAACCCCTGCGACCCCGTATGTGAAACCCCGTGAAAGGAGCTGCTCCGGTGTATATCGACCATATTTCGTTGTTGGATTACCGCACGTACGCTCTGCTGAGCCTGCCTCTTTCGGCGGGAGTTACGGTGTTTCTGGGGTCGAACGGTGTGGGTAAAACCAATATTGTTGAGGCGATCGACTATGCGGCGTCGCTGTCTTCGCACCGTGTGAGCCATGACGGACCGCTGGTGCGGGCGGGTGCTTCGCGCGCCTATATCCGTACCCGTACGGTGCGCGGTTCGCAGCAGACGGTGACCGAGTTTGAGATTGCTCCGGGGCAGAGTAACCGGGTGCGCATTAATCGTGCCGCGCCGGTGCGTGCCAAGGAAGCCCTGGGTATTGCCCGCACGGTGCTGTTTTCCCCGGAGGATCTGCAACTGGTGAAGGGGGACCCTGCGGGGCGTCGTCGTTTTGTGGACGATTTGGCGAGCTCTTTGCGTCCGGTGGTTTCCGGGTACCGTAGCGAGTATGAGCGGATTTTGCGGCAACGTAATTCGTTGCTGAAATCCATGCAGCGTAAGGCTCGGGACGAGAACGCCTTGAGCACGCTCTCGGTATGGGATGAGCAGCTGTCGACCCTGGGTGCTCAGCTGCTTTCAGCGCGTTTTCGTCTGTTACAGCGTTTTTTGCCGCAGCTTCGCCGCGCCTACACGGGGCTGACAGACGGCTCTAAAGAGGTTGGTTTCAACTATGAGTCGACTGTTTTTTCGAGCATGGGCGAGCGCTCAATCGAGCATGCGGCACTGATGCGCATTGAGGATCTCAAGGAGGCTTTGATGCGTGGTTTTACGGAGCGCCGACGCGACGAGATTGAGCGTGGCGTGACCCTGGTGGGTCCGCACCGTGAGGATATTACCCTGCTGCTCGGTGGCATGCCGGTGAAGCATTTTGCCTCGCACGGCGAGAGCTGGTCTTTTGCTCTGGCTCTGAAGTTGGCGTCCTGGTTTGTGCATGTTGAGGATGACTCCTCGGTGGGTTCTTCGCCGATTCTGATTCTTGATGATGTGTTTGCGGAGCTTGATTCTGCGCGCCGCCACCGCCTGGGTGCGATGGTCGCCAACGCGGAGCAGGTGCTGATTACCTGCGCAGTACTTAGCGATATTCCGGAGGAGCTGGGCGACTACCGCCTGGTGTCGGTGACGGCGGGGCACGCCGAGTATGTGCAACCCGCCGGCGACTCTGTCACTGACTCTGTGGGGCAGTCGAACTCGACCGTTTCTGCGCTCGCGGAAGGTGGCGGCGATGAGTAGCCCCGTCCACCCTCAAAACCATGTTTCACGTGAAACATTCGATGAGTTCGCGGAATCGCAGTTTGCGGAGCCTCAAAACCCGCACGAGGTTGACGGCGTGGATGAGTTCTACCGTGACGAGGTGGACGCCCCCTCCGCCCTGCTAACCCGCATGCGAGTGGCGGCTCAAGAACGCGGCGAGGCGCCCCTGAATGTCTTCTCGGCGAATAAAATCATGCGTGATTTTGGGGCGGTCATGTCCGGTGCCGCCTCGAAGAAGAAATCGCGGCGAGCGCAGGGCTGGGATCCCCGCGTCATGGGTGGCTATAGCGGCCCCGGAGAGAGCTCTCGCGACCCTAAACCCCTCGGTGGCATCGTTAGTGCCCTGATTCGCTCTCGCGGCTGGAAAGAGCCCGTGGCGGTCTCTAGCGTGCTGGCGCGTTGGGCTGAGCTTGTGGGCCCCGAAATCGCCGCGCATACCCGCCCGATCAGCTTCGAAAACTCCATCGTTGAAGTCCAGTGCGACTCTACCGCCTGGACCACGCAGCTGCGTCTGATGCATGGGCACCTTATCGAACTTTTCCGCAGGGAACTGGGCGAGGGTGTCGTAGCTCAGGTCCGCGTGTTGGGCCCGAATAACGGTCGCTGGAGTCAGCGAGGCTATCGGCGCGCCACCGGCATGCGCGGTGTGCGCGATACCTACGGGTAGGCGCATCGCGTCGCTGCGTCGCATTGCCACGGCGGGAAACTGAGACATTGGGGGCGTTGTATGAAACGTGCCCCTTTTCTGCACCTCATGATTTTCTGCACGCTATGAAAGCTTTAGAATCGCCGGCAACCTCCACGAAGTGGTGAACCGTACCCCCTATCTCAAAAGGGGGTTGAAACACTCTAAACCGCGCCTTTGCGGGCTTTTGAGCGGGTGGTGGCGCCCAAAAAAGCTCAATATGTGACGTATGTAGATGGTTTTATGCTCTCTTGCTCGGTAAAATAAAAGAGACAATGCGTAAAGTGTGCCCACCTATGGGCATCACCGGCAACGCGGGTTGTGCAGGCGCCATCTGGTGCCCTTCGTGAGGCGTTCTAGGCTCCCCTCTGAGCTGCCCGCAGTTCTTCTTCGCCGGTTGCATCATCTACTCAAGGAGTTCTGCCTCGTGGCATCTGAACAGAATGCATCTGAACAGCCGCATGAATACGGTGCATCCGATATTACCGTGCTGGAAGGTCTGGAAGCGGTTCGTAAGCGCCCCGGCATGTACATTGGCTCGACCACTGAGCGCGGTCTGCACCACCTGGTCTACGAGGTTGTAGATAACTCGGTCGATGAGGCGCTCGCCGGCTACGCCTCCGAAATTGACGTGACCATTCAGGCTGACGGCTCCGTCCGCGTGAAGGACGACGGCCGCGGTATCCCCGTGGATGAGCACCCCACCGAGCACAAGTCCACCGTTGAGGTTGTCATGACCGTGCTGCACGCTGGCGGTAAGTTCGGCGGCGGCGGCTACTCGGTCTCCGGTGGTCTGCACGGCGTGGGTATCTCCGTAGTGAACGCCCTATCGACCCGCGTGATTACCGAGGTGCACCGCCAGGGCTACGCATGGCATATTTCCTTCTCCAACGGTGGCGTGCCCGACGGTCCCCTGCATCGCGGTGAGCCCTCCGATAAGACCGGCACGATTCAGACGTTCTACCCGGACCCGGAGATTTTTGAGACCGTCGAGTTCGACTTTGAGACTCTGCGTGCGCGTTTCCAGCAGATGGCATTCCTGAACAAGGGTCTGACCATCACTCTGACCGATGAGCGCGAGAAGTTCGTCGGTGACGAGGTTGCTGAAGAGAGCGAGAAGAAGGAAAACATCCTCAACCGCGTGCGCGCGAACGCTGAGGGTTTCACGACTGTCACCTACCGTTACGACAACGGTCTGTTCGACTACGTACACTTCCTCAACGCAGGCGCGAAGACCATCGTGAACGAGGAGATTGTCTCCTTCGAAGCCGAAGACACTGAGCGCAATATGAGCCTGGAAGTGGCGATGCAGTGGACCGGCGCCTACAAGGAATCCGTCTACTCGTACGCGAACACGATTAACACCCACGAGGGCGGTACCCACGAAGAGGGTTTCCGTGCCGCTCTGACCTCGTTGGTGAACCGTTACGCGCGTGAGAACAAGCTGCTGCGCGATAAGGACGATAACCTCACCGGTGAAGACGTGCGTGAGGGCCTGACCGCGGTGATTTCGATTAAGATTTCTGAGCCGCAGTTCGAGGGCCAGACCAAGACCAAGCTGGGTAACTCGGAGGCTAAGTCCTTCACCCAGCGTGAGGTGAACGACCACCTTGGCGACTGGTTCGGTCGTAACCCCGCGGTGGCGAAGGATATTGTGCGCCGCGCAATCACTGCCGCTCAGGCGCGTATTGCAGCTCGTAAGGCACGCGAGACGACCCGCCGTAAGGGCCTGCTGGAGACCAGCTCCATGCCCGGTAAGCTCAAGGACTGCTCCTCGAAGGACCCGTCGATCTCTGAGATTTACCTGGTGGAGGGTGACTCCGCGGGTGGTTCGGCTGTTCAGGGTCGCAACCCGAACACTCAGGCTATTCTGCCGCTACGCGGTAAGATCCTGAACGTTGAGCGCGCTCGCCTGGACCGTGCCCTGTCCAACGCTGAAATTCAGGCGATGATTACCGCTTTTGGTACCGGCATCGGTGATGACTTCGATATTGAGAAGGCACGCTACCACAAAATCGTTCTGATGGCGGATGCGGACGTTGACGGCCAGCACATTACGACTCTGTTGCTGACTCTGCTCTTCCGCTTCATGCGTCCGCTGATTGAGGCTGGCTACGTGTATCTGGCTCAGCCGCCGCTGTACCGCATCAAGTGGTCGAACGCTCCGCACGACTACGTGTACTCGGACGCTGAGCGTGATGAGGCTCTGGCTCGTGGTGCTGCGAAGAACCTGCGCCTGCCCAAGGATAACGGTATTCAGCGTTACAAGGGTCTGGGCGAGATGGACTACACCGAGCTGTGGGATACCACCATGGATCCGGCTCGCCGCACCCTGCTACAGGTGAAGATGGAAGATGCAGCAGCGGCTGACCAGATCTTCTCTGTTCTGATGGGCGAGGACGTTGAGGCTCGCCGTGAGTTTATCCAGCAGAACGCAAAGGACATTCGATTCCTCGATATCTAGCATGAAACGACATATGTCCCGTATGGAATATGTCAAATGAGCTATATAGCCGAGCGAGTCATTGAGGAATGAGAAAGTAATGAGCGAAGAACAGCAGAATAAATCCGCTGAGGTTGACGTAGTCAGCAACGGTGGCGCTGAAAGCGTAGACCACCACGGTCACATTGAACAGGTGGACCTGCAGACTGAAATGCAGCGTTCCTACCTGGACTACGCAATGGCGGTTATTATTGGCCGCGCCCTGCCGGATGTGCGTGACGGCCTCAAGCCCGTGCACCGCCGCGTAATCTACGCGATGTACGACGGCGGCTACCGCCCGGACCGATCCTTCAATAAGTGCGCCCGCGTGGTTGGCGATGTGATGGGTCAGTTCCACCCCCACTGCGATAGCGCTATCTACTATACCCTGGTGCGTTTGATTCAGAGCTGGATTATGCGTTACCCGCTGGCTCTGGGTCAGGGTAACTTCGGCTCCCCCGGTAACGACGGTGCTGCAGCGCCTCGATACACCGAGACCAAGATGGCTCCCATTGCCCTTGAGATGGTGCGTGACATCAACGAAGACACCGTTGATTTCCAGCCCAACTACGACGGCAAGTCCCTGGAACCGACCGTTTTGCCCGCGCGCATCCCGAACCTGCTGGTCAACGGTTCTTCGGGTATTGCTGTGGGTATGGCGACCAATATTCCGCCGCATAACCTGCGTGAGGTTGCTGAGGGTGTGGAGTGGTTCCTGAAGAACCCGCACGCCACCAATGAGGAGCTGTTGAACGCTCTGATGGCGCGCATTAAGGGCCCTGACTTCCCGACCGGTGCGCAGATTCTGGGCACCAAGGGCATTGAGGATGCGTACCGTACTGGCCGCGGCTCTATCACCATGCGCGCGGTGGTCAACGTGGAAGAAATCCACGGTCGCACCTGCCTTGTGGTGACCGAGCTGCCGTACCAGGCGAACCCGGATAACCTGGCGATTAAGATTGCTGAGCTCATCAAGGACGGTAAGGTCACCGGCATTGCGGATTTGCGCGATGAGACTTCGGGTCGTACCGGTCAGCGTCTGGTGATTGTTCTCAAGCGTGATGCTTCCCCGAAGGTTGTGCTGAACAACCTGTACAAGCACACCCAGCTGCAGGAGAACTTCTCCGCGAATATGCTCGCCATTGTGGATGGCGTGCCGCGTACCCTGTCCCTGGATGCGTTTGTGCGTCACTGGGTGGATCACCAGATGGACGTTATCGTTCGTCGTACCCGTTACCGTCTGCGTCAGGCGGAGGAAGAGGCGCACATCCTGCGTGGCCTGCTGAAGGCTCTGGATGCTCTGGATGAGGTTATTGCTCTGATTCGCCGCTCCCCCACCGCTGATGAGGCGCGTAGCGGCCTGATGGAGTTCCTGCAGATTGATGAGGCTCAGGCTCAGGCAATTCTAAACATGCAGCTGCGTCGTTTGGCTGCTTTGGAGCGTCAGAAGATTCAGGATCGTCACGATGAGCTGATGCGCATGATCGCTGAGTACAACGCGATTATTGCTTCGGAGACTCGCCAGCGCGAGATTATCTCTGAGGAGCTGGGTGAGATTGTGAACCGCTACGGCGATGAGCGTCGCACCCAGATTATGTACGGCTACAACGGCGACATGTCCATGGAAGACCTCATCCCTGAGGAAGAGGTCGTGGTGACGATTACTCGCGGTGGCTACATTAAGCGCACCCGTAGCGATCAGTACCGTAGCCAGCACCGCGGCGGTAAGGGTATTAAGGGTGCCTCGCTGCGCGGTGATGACGTGGTGGAGCACTTCTTTGTGACCACTACACACAGCTGGATTCTGTTCTTCACGAACCTGGGTCGCGTGTACCGTGCGAAGGGTTACGAGCTGCAGGAAGCTGGTCGTGACGCCAAGGGTCAGCACATTGCTAACCTGCTGGAGTTCCAGGGCGGTGAGCATATTGCTCAGGTCATGGAGCTGAAGAGCTATGAGGATGCTGAGTACCTGGTGCTTGCTACTCGCGGCGGTATGGTGAAGAAGAGCCGTCTGAGCGATTACGATACGAACCGTACTGCCGGCCTGATTGCGATTAACCTGCGTGAGGGCGATGAGGTTGTTTCGGCGTTCACCGTTTCGGATAAGGACGATATTCTGCTGGTGTCGCGTAACGGTATGTCGTTGCGCTTCCATGCTGATGATGCATCGTTGCGCCCGATGGGTCGTTCGACTTCCGGTGTGACCGGTATGAAGTTCCGTGAGGACGATGAGCTGATTTCTGCGAATGTGGTTACTGAGGGCTCCTTCGTCTTCGTGGTCACTGAGGGTGGTTACGCGAAGCGTACGAGCGTGGATGAGTACCGCGTGCAGGGCCGTAACGGTTTCGGCATTAAGGTTGCTAAGCTAGTTGAGGATCGTGGCGCCCTGGTGGGTGGCCTCATCGTGGACGAAGAGGACGAGGTGCTGGTGGTTATGGCCAGCGGCAAGGTCGTTCGTTCTAACGTGAATGAGGTTCCTGCGAAGGGACGCGATACTATGGGTGTTATCTTTGCAAAGCCCGGTAAGGGCGATTCTATTATTGGTGTTGCACGCAACCAGGATCGTCAGCTGGATGATAGCGACGATGAAACCACTGAGAACACCGAGGCTTCGGAGTCTTCTGAGGCGCCCGGTACGGACAACGAGGGTGAAGCGGCGGCTGCCGATCTCACCGCTACTGGAGGTAACTAATGAGCAGCACTCCCGCGAGCTCCTCTCCTGCGTCGGCACAGCGTTCGGCGTCGGCTGGCGCATCTAAGTCTTCGGGCGCGGCTAAGGCTGGCGCGCGTCGCCCGGCTCAGTCGCGTTCGGGCCAGGCTCGTCCTGGCGGTACCGCTAAGCGTCCTGCCGGCAAGCGCCCTGTAAACGCTAAGCGTCCGACCGGTTCACGCCGTCAGTTGGTGCGTCCGGCGCCGCGTTCGAAGATTCGTCGCGCGCGTCTGGTGGTTCAGAAGGTTGATACGTGGTCGGTTGCTAAGCTAATCTTCCTGCTGTCTATTGCCCTGGGTATCGTGACCGTCGTGGCTTCGGTGATTCTCTGGCTGTTCCTGCAGGCTTCTGGCGCGTTTACCGGTGTGAACCAGCTGATTAGCTCGCTGGGTACCGGTTCGACCACTGTGGATATTTCGCAGATGATTTCGCTGGGTCAGGTTGCTTTGGTGACTACTATTTTTGCTGTGGTCAACACTGTGGTCTTTACTCTGCTGGGTATGATTGGCGCGATTCTGTACAACCTGGCTGCGAAGCTGGTTGGTGGCGTGACCTTGACTCTGAGCGATGAGTCCTAGTTTGTAGCTTTTGAGCTTTGTGTGCGGGCGGTGCTGTCTCTGGTGGAGGCGGTGCCGCCCGTTCTGCATGCCCCGCTCTGTATGCTCGGGAACCCCCCAATATTAAAGTGTGATGCAGAACATGCTTTTTCGATTTGGTGTTGCCTGCAAACACCTGTATAGTTATATCTCGTTCTACGGAAGAAATTCCGCAGAGGGAGGGCGTATAGCTCAGACGGTTAGAGCGCTTCGCTGATAACGAAGAGGTCCCAAGTTCGATTCTTGGTACGCCCACTCCACACTATGAAAGGCAATAATGAAGAAATTATTGATTCTTGCTGTTCTTTCGTGTGTCACTGTGATGGTTCTGAAAAAGTATCAGAGCAATGAAGTCGTAAAGGCTTGGAAAAATAACTAAACAGTGGTTTCCGCTGAGACGGGGGCGTGGCGCAATTGGTAGCGCATCTGCTTTGCAAGCAGAGGGTTAGGGGTTCGAGTCCCCTCGCCTCCACTTTCCGGTGATTATAGCAAGAGGGAAACGCCTGGTTCCATTCCGAACCCAGAAGCTAAGACTCTTCGCGCCGATGGTACTGCACTTTTGTGGGTGTGGGAGAGTAGGTCATCGCCGGTTTATTTTTAAAGAAGACCCCGTATCGAAAGATACGGGGTCTTTTATTGTATTCGCTGATGCGAGTGGCAGATTCGGCATGGGCGCCTCGTGAAGCTGGCGTATTGTGCGCGCTACGAATTGGCAGCTGGGGCTGTTCCTTCTCGACGCTCAAGCGTGCGCCGCTATAGAAAACCAGCTACCGCAGAGAACTTGCGCCGCCGAAACCCCAGTACTGTAACCCCAGTGCCGCAAAAACCCACAGGGGCATCCTGTACGGGTAGCTCGGCGACCTAAATGAGGTCTGAATAATAAAGGTGTGTCACAAAAAGAAAGCTGGGAGGTTCCTGAAAGTGAACACTTGGTGAACACACTTTATCCTCTTGATGGATATAATCACCCCTCTCCCCCGCACTCTCGCATAAGCCACATAAACCAACTTAAGCATTCCGATAGGTGCACCCTTTTTTCCGCGGAATATCGGGAGAGTTTCCCCTAAAATATGGGCTCTATAGTAAAACCCTCATAAAAACCTGCTCAATACCGTGGGTTTATCTGTTATTTCGTGTTAATTCGGAATACTTTAGATTTCACGAAAACCGACAGATAATTTTCTTGTGACTACAGAACTCATTATTCTCGTGATCGTGGTGCTTACCGCGCTCGCCTTCGACTTTACGAATGGCTTCCACGACACCGGTAACGCGATGGCAACCTCCATCGCCACCGGTGCACTGAAGCCTAAGACCGCCGTGGCGCTGTCTGCGTCCCTGAACCTTGTCGGCGCGTTCCTCTCTGTTGAGGTGGCGCGTTCGGTCGGTAGCGGCATCGTGAACCTGGACCGTATCGATGTAACAACGGACGGTCCGGCGCTGATGCTTATCGTCTTTACCGGTCTGGTGGGCGGTATCCTCTGGAACGTTTTGACCTGGCTTCTGGGTCTTCCCTCATCCTCGTCGCACGCTCTGTTTGGTGGCCTGATTGGTTCGGCTATTGTCGCGATTGGCTTTGACGGCGTGCAGTGGATGGGCGTTCTGTCCAAGATTATTGTTCCCGCGGTCCTCTCCCCCGTCATTGCGGCTATTGTGGCGGCAACCGGCACTTGGCTGGTATACCGTATTGCTGCCCCGGTGGCTGACGACCGTAAGCACGGCGGCTTCCGTAAAGGACAGGTTGCGACCGCATCCCTGATGTCTCTGGCGCACGGTACTAACGATGCGCAGAAGACCATGGGCGTGATCTTCCTGGCTCTGGTTGCCTCGGGCGCTCTGAGCAACGATGACGCGATCCCCCTGTGGGTGAAGGCTTCCTGCGCTATCGCTATTGCTCTGGGTACTTACCTGGGTGGCTGGCGCATTATCCGCACCCTCGGTAAGGGTATCGTTGAGGTAGACACCCCGCAGGGTGTTGCTGCTGATGGTGCATCCGCCGCGATTATTCTGACCTCCTCCCACTTCGGTATGGCACTGTCCACCACTCACGTGGCATCCGGTTCGATTCTGGGTAGTGGCCTGGGCCGTAAGGGTGCTGAGGTTCGCTGGTCTGTTGCTGGCCGCATGGTGGTTGCTTGGCTGATTACTCTGCCGGCTGCCGCAATTGTGGGTGCTCTGACCTGGCTGATTGGTCACGGCCTGAACGCTCTGACCGGCACCCAGTTCGTTGGCGAGCTGACCGTGTTCGCGCTGCTGATTATCTTCTGCTTCCTGATGTGGCGTCATTCCCAGAAGGACAACATTGACGCTTCGAACGTGACTGGCGACTGGGATGAAGAGGAAGGCGCTGCAGTCACCAGCGCTGACGCATCCGCAGAGCAGACTCTTGCTACTGAGAAGGCAGGTTCGTAGCCGTGGAATATCTGATGGACATTGTGAACAAGGTTATTCCGGTGCTGATTGCCGGTCTGTTCTTTGGTGCGGGCCTTCCGGCGCTGTATGCTCTGGGTCTGCGTCTGCTGGCTGGCCGTACCGAGTACACTGCGGACGGTAAGCTCGTTGAAATTGAGCCTCCGGGAACGGTGGCGAAGATTGCCGCGTCTTGCATTTTTGCTATTATCGTAGCAATCGTAATCATCGGTATTCTCTGGGTCGCTAAGGACTTTATCGACCACACTTTCGGCTGGAATATCTTCGGCGTAACCGGTGGAGGCCACTAATCCCGTGAACACTAAATTGCATATGATGACTGCTTCGAAGGAGGGGCTCGATGCCTGATAAGAGCATAATCTCTCGAGTAATCGACTGGCTGAGCGTCGGGTATCCCAAGGATGTTCCGGTGCAGGACCGCGCGGCAGTGATGGCTATTTTGAAGATGCGTCTGACCGATGAGCAGCTGCAGGAAGTTGTTCGCCAGCTCATGCAGTCTCGTGCTGCTCGTGGCGAGGCGTACGTGAGCGACCAGCGCATTAACGAGTACATTCGTCGAGTGGTGGATCATACCCCGACCCCGCAGGATATTGACCGCGTCGCTAAGATTCTGGGTGCGCACGGCTTCCTGATTGCGGAGAACCACGTGAACGAGGACGCTGAGCCTACGACTGGCGGTACCGAGTACGTGACCTACGACGATCCGACGACCGGCGAGATCCGTATTGCTGAGTTGGCTGCTGAATCGGCTAATATTCCGGCTCCGAATGCTACGGCTGCGCAGGATAACTAAATAGCCTGCGGTGAGGGTTGAGAGCTCTCATGAAGTTTGTGACCTATGGGGTGGACTGAGTCCACCCCATAGGTTTTCTTTATGCCCTTCGAATGATGCGCAGCGGGTTGTCGGCATGTGCATGGGTGCGGGCGGTATTCTAGAGGGACTTCACTCCCCTCAAACCGTTGGTGGGCTTTGCGCTCGCCCTGCATCATGGAGATTCTGTGTCTTCTTCCCCTTCTTTGGAACCCGAGAACTCTCACATTCCCGATACTTCTACCCGGGGAGCCTCTCAGGGCTCTTCTGAGGCGGCATCCGTTGCCGCTGAGGACTCTGTGGCTAAGACCCCTTCTACCCGCGTCGATGCCGCTAAAGAGGCTATCGCCGGGCAGGCGCGCCGCCTCGTGGTGCCCCGCCGTTCCCTGCTTCTGACCGGCGGCGTGGTTGCCGCCGCCGGGGTGCTTGCCGCAATGCCGCAGATTGCCGCCACCGGTGTGCTGGGCGAGGATGCGGCGGCGGTGGTTTCAAACGAGAAGCTGCTGGCACGCCGTGAGCGTCTGGTTCGCGAGAATATTGATACCCGCTACCTGAAGATTGAGTCGCTGGGGCGTATCTATGTGGGTAAGGGGCGTAGTGAACAGGACCTGCGCCTGGTGGGTTCTTTCTCCCTCACGGAGGTGGCACAGGCCGATTTGGCGGCGGCCGCTACGGCTCTGACGAACCTGTCCGTTTACGGTTCTCTGCATCGGCTGAGCGTCACCTACGGTGGCGTGGACTCGGCGAATGACCCACAGAACGTTGCTAACACCGCTACGGATGCTCCGGTGAGCCCGCTGCGCGTCAATGATTCGGCGACCCTGAAAGAAGAGCAGTGGCTGAAGGTGCTGACCGCTAACGCGGCGTTGGGAACTAATGTGAGCTATGCGCAGGTGGGTCTGCTGGCGGATGAGTTGCGCCTGAATGCCGTTGTGATTGATGAGAACTATGAATCCCTGCTGAAGCGTTTCCGCTCCCTGGCTGAGCTGGATCTGAAGAACGAGCGGGTGCAGCAGATTCACCTGAATATTCAGTTGGCTCCGGAGAAGGCAGTAACCCTGCCCTCGGGTGCGCAGTCGAAGGTTTCGGTGAGTGTTGCGGAGTCTTCGCGTGTGGCAACGGTGGCTGATGTGCTATCGAAGGCCGCCACGAGGAAGGAGCTGAATACCCTGGCATCGTTCTCGCTGGTGTGGAATGCCCGTGAAAAGTACCCCTCAGCGAGCCAGTGGGATGCTTTCAAGCTGGGCTTCAAGGGACCGGAGTCGAAGGAGGAGTCCGCGAAGGAGGCGCAACGTACCGCGATTCGTAAATATCTGCAGGAGGTTAGCGTCCCCCTGCAGGCTCTGACGAAGCGGGAGGCGACAGTGCCGGGTGAGGTGATTACCTAAACCCATCAGTAATGTGATGGGTCTAACTAAAAAAATATGCATGAGGATTTGGTGAAGCCGCAAAAGGTGTTATAGACTAGTAGAGCACCACGGGGGCGTGGCGCAATTGGTAGCGCATCTGCTTTGCAAGCAGAGGGTTAGGGGTTCGAGTCCCCTCGCCTCCACTTTCCGGTGATTATAGCAAGAGGGAAACGCCTGGTTCCATTCCGAACCCAGAAGCTAAGACTCTTCGCGCCGATGGTACTGCACTTTTGTGGGTGTGGGAGAGTAGGTCATCGCCGGTTTATTTTTGAACCGAGAACCCCATGTCGAAAGACATGGGGTTCTTTGTATATCGGGTACGTCAGGGTATATCCGGGCATGTCAGGGAACTACCGCAGGGGGCACCCCGGGGTATATGCACGGGGAGATTCAGCGCTCTACCTGTAGCATCTGTAGCGCCTCCTCTCTCCCCTTTCCTCCCCCCATAAAGAACAAACAATAGCCGCCCGCCAGAGTAAAACTCTTGGCGGGCGGCTATCTTTCATAAAGCGCTCCCTCGCGCCGCTAGCGGCGCCTCAGAAAGCTATCTTAGATCCCCTGAGAGAAGAAGAAGATACGGGAACGCTTATGCGTTCTTCCAGGGGTCCTCCACGGGACGAGCTGCGTTGTAGGCTGCGGCGCCTGCAACACCCAGAGCAACCAGCAGACCCAGGAACGCCAGGCCCTTACGGGGGCGCTTGCCGCCGTTACGCTCAATACGAGCCAGTTCCTTCTCAGCGGCACGAACAGTCTTTGCGGTAGCCTTACGAGCCTTCTTCAGGGCCTTCTTGTTGCCGGTCAGCTTCTCAGCGAACATCTCAGCGGTCTTGCCTTCCAGCGCGGACTCAACAGCAGCCAGAGAAGAGACAATAGTCTGAGCCTTAGCAGCCTTGCGTGCCTTACGCTTCTTGCAGCAGAACATGGGGTGACCTCCATCGGTTGAAATGCGCCAGCGACCAGAAAACGCCGCCGCGCGCGTAGTGTTCACCTCTCAGGATATTCAATTCCCGCCCAAAAAGCCCGCCCAACGGTGCGCCCGGGGCGAAAAAACATGTTAGATGGCGAATGAGCGCCGCCCCGTGCCACAATAGAGCCATGACTAATGCAACTGCTAAGGCAACTATCCACACTAACTACGGTGACATCGTCGTCGAGCTCTTCGGCAACCACGCACCGCTGACTGTTGAGAACTTCATCGGCCTGGCTGACGGCTCCCGTCAGTGGAAGCACCCCCGCACCGGTGAAATCATGAACACCCCCCTGTACAAGGACGTCGTGTTCCACCGCATCATCAAGGACTTCATGATTCAGGGTGGTGACCCCCTGGGCATGGGCGTTGGTGGCCCCGGCTACCAGTTCAAGGACGAGATTCACCCCGAGCTCTCCTTCTCCAAGCCCTACCTGCTGGCAATGGCTAACGCAGGCCCCGGCACCAACGGTTCTCAGTTCTTCATCACCACCGTTGAGACCCCTTGGCTGAACGGCCGCCACACCATCTTCGGTGAGGTTACCGACGAGGCATCCAAGAAGGTTGTTGACGCTATTGAGGGCGTTGAGACCGGCTTCCAGGACCGCCCGGTCAAGGACGTTGTCATCTCCTCGATCGACATCGAAAAGCTCTAATAAACCCCATCGGAAGGCTCATACGAGCATTCTGCTGAAGGTGTTGAGAAAACACGTATAGTTCAGGGGCCCGCCAGGATTCTTCCGGTGGGTCCCTGCGCTTATATGCCCCCCCCACACCACCCCGGTTGATCCGGCATACCACCCCTGGAGGTTCAGTGGAGAACTTTCCCAACTACATGAACTACGGGCAGAGCCCCACGGTCTGCGTCAACCACCCCGACCGTGTCAGCTACGCCCAGTGCGGGCGCTGCAACCGCACCGTCTGCGGCGAATGCCAGGTAGCGCTGGATGTGGGCATGGTCTGCCCCGATTGCTACCGCGAACTTAAAAGCGGTAGCTCGAAGGCGAAAGGCTCGTTCCTGGCGCGCCACTGGCATATTACGTACACGCTCATTCTGATTAACGTCGTGGTGTATGGTCTGCAACAGCTTATTCCCAACGAATGGGTGGTTAGGCATGGCAACATCTGGTGGCCCTATGTCCAGCACGGCGAGTACTACCGCATCATCAGCTACGGTTTTCTGCACATGCAGAACGACCCGATGCACCTGGTGTGGAACATGATTAACCTCTTCATCTACGGTGTGTCCCTCGAACGCATGATTGGGCGATGGAAGTTCCTTGTGGTGTACCTGGGCTCTATCATCTTTGGTGCATTAGGCGTGTATGTGCTGGCTCCTGGAACGAGCGTGGTGGGTGCCTCCGGTGGTCTATTCGGTCTCATGGGCTCGTTCTTGACCCTGCTAATCATCATGAAGCAGAAGGACACCGCACGAGTGTTCGTCATGATTACTGCCCCGAACATCATCTATAGCATTCTGACCCCGTCGAATATCTCCCACGCATGCCACGCGGGTGGTTTTATCGGTGGTGTGCTGTTGACACTGCTGTTTGTCCCGCTTGTGGATAAGCCCGAGTCCTCGAATCCGCCGCAACAGAGTCCGCAGCAATGGCAAAACGGCAGGTACTAAGCCTGAAAATACGTGAAAAATCTTCGGAAAATCCGGCACAAAATCTTTGGAGGGTCAGTGGAGAACTTTCCCAACTACATGAACTACGGGCAGAGCCCCACGGTCTGCGTCAACCACCCCGACCGTGTCAGCTACGCCCAGTGCGGGCGCTGCAACCGCACCATCTGCGGTGAATGCCAGACGGCACAGGATGCGGGTGTAGTCTGCCCCGATTGCTACCGTGACCTCAATGGAGGCGCCTCGAGCCCGAAGCGTTCCTTCATCGCCCGTCACTGGCATATTACGTACACGCTCATCCTGATTAATGTCGTGGTGTACGGCCTGCAGCTGATCATTCCGTTCCGCTGGGTACACAATCTCGGCATGATGTCTGGTCCCCGTGTCCACCACGGCGAGTACTACCGCCTCATCACGCACGGGTTTGTGCACTCGCAAACTGACCCGATGCACCTGGTGTGGAACATGATTTACCTCTTCATCTTCGGTGTGTCCCTCGAACGCATGATGGGGCGGTGGAAATTCCTCTTTGTATATATGGCGGCTACCGTAGGTGCCGGCTGCAGTGTGTACCTCTTCACCTACTACCGTGGTGCCGTGGGCGCATCAGGCGGTGTGTACGGCCTCTACGGCGCGTTCTTCGTCCTTCTGCTTCTTCGGAAGCAGAAGGATACTGCACGCCTCTTTATTCTGCTCATGGGTATTGACGTTGTGCAGAGCCTCTTCCACCCGAATATTTCTCACGCGGGACACTTTGGCGGTCTTGTCAGTGGCGCACTAGCAACCCTGCTGATTATCCCGTTCGTGAAGAAACCCGAGTCCTCGAATCCGCCGCCGCAGAGCCCGCAGCAGTGGCTCAACGGCAGGTATTAAGCCTGGAAAACCGCGGAAATCCGGTGCAGAGACACGTTATCCACAGCAGTTTTCCACACTGTGTATAACTACATTCGTGTAATTCCACGAGTGTGAGTACATGTTAAAAACCTGTGGATACAGGCTAAAACAACCGAATTACACGGGGTGAATTACACGGGTGTAAGAGTTTTCCCCAGATTTCTCCACAGATGTGGAAAACCTTAAATACCAGGGTGTGTGTAATTACAAAAAATTCCGGTGCTACGCACCAACAAAAAGTGCCCGGAAGGATCAACCTTCCGGGCACTTTCACGTATCGAGCCCCTTACGGGGCAAAGAAGCAGCGGGTGCGAACCTAGTTCGCCTGAGCTTCCGCCTCCTCAACCTCCTCGGGGGTGAGCTCCACGCCGGTGTACAGGCGGAACTGCTCAGCGGCCTGCAGAGCAATCACCTCGCCGCCGTGAATAACTTCCTTACCCGCCGCGCGAGCCGCACGAACCAGCGGAGTCTCAACGGGCATCGCCACCACGTCAAAGACCACCTGTGCCTCAGCAATAGCCTCCTGCGGGTAGGACAGCTCCTCGCTCTCCTCACCGCCAGCCATGCCAATCGGGGTCACGTTCACCAGAATCGGCGCTCGCAGGTTGCCCACCTCCGGCGCCCAGGCGTACTCGTAACGCTCAGCCAGCGCGCGGCCGGTCTCCTCGTTACGGGCAATAATCATGCCCTGCGAGAAGCCCGCATCAAAGAACGCACCAGCCACAGCCGCAGCCATACCGCCCGAACCGCGCAGCAGGAACGGCAGAGACGGATCCACATTATGCGAACGCAGCAGGGAGGCCACCGCAATCACATCCGTGTTGTACGCCTTCAAGAAGCCGTCAGTGTTCACAATCGTGTTCACCGCACCAATAACCGCAGCTGAGTGGTCCATATCGTCCATCAGCGGGATAACAGCCTGCTTAAACGGCATAGACACCGAGCAGCCACGAATACCCAGAGCACGTACGCCGGCGATAGCACCCTCAATGTCGGTGGTGGTCATCGCCTTGTACAGGTAATCCAGACCGTGCTTCTCGTACAGGTAATTGTGGAACTTAATGCCGTGATTCGACGGGCGACCAGACAAGGAAATGCAGACCGTCGTATCGCGGTTCAGCGCCGGGCGAGTCATCTTAAGCCTCGCCGCCAGCGTCGAGAGTGTTCTGGATCAGCTTCTTCACCTTGTTGCGGCTCACCAGGTCAGCGACCACAAAGTGGGTGTCGCCGGTATCCACGGTGGGGACGGTTGCGTTGCCGTCGTTGAGGGACTTCACGTGCGCTTCAGCCTGCGGATCCTCCCAAATGTTGACCCAGGTAGCGTGGTCGCCCAGCTCGCCCAGCTTAGAATCCAGAGCCTCGCAGTAGGGGCAGCCGGGGCGCCAATAAATGACGACGCCGCCATCCTTCATGACCTCGCGTGCCTTCTGCTGATCGGACTGCTGACGTTCAAACATAGTTCCTCCATAAACAGGGTGCTCCGCGGTCTCCAGGAGGCGCTAAAACCTGCCTGAGGGCGCAGCTCAATAAGTTGATGTATCAAGCATAGCCTGAGTACGTAGGTGCGGGGGAGAGGCCCTCATCGGGCGAACGCCCGCGCCGCACCCCGGCAACCCGCACAGCACTCCCGCAGAAGCCTTCACCCTGCGCCCCAGAAGCCTTCCCCCGCGCATTAACGGCATACGCCCCACACCAAGGTTGCCGGACCAATGATGCGGGGCGTATACAGTTCGCGAGAAAGCGCGAGCACTTGTGCTGAGTAAGAGTAAAAGAAGAGTGAAAACAGGCTACCAGGCGGTAACCGAAGCTGAGCAATATGCCGAGTGAGTCGGTGAATGAAAGAACCCAGGCGGGGCAGAACGCCCCATTATTCGAGAGAGATGTTGAGTGAAAGCCGTTGAGTGAAAGCCTGTGATGCAAACCCAGGGAAATGGCGCCCTACCCCATGAGGAAGCGAGGCAGGGCGCCAATCCAAAGGAGGCTGTCGCCTTACTTGCCGAACTTCTCGGTCAGCTTGGAGACGTTCTCGGTCACGACCTCTTCAACCTTGGCAACGTGCTCGTCGGTGACGACCTCCTTGCCAGCCTTCTCGTTGATGACTTCCTGAGCCTTGTCGAGGCCCTGCTCAACGGTGCCCTTGATATCGAAGCCCATGGGGGCCTCCTTTCTGCGCTTTCGCGCTCTAAAGCCTCACTTCAAGTGAGGGGTCTGCCCGGACGGGCAGAAAACTGGAGTGTGATGCTTTGGTGGACGAAACCTGCAAGCTGGGTTTGTATGTGACGGTAGAACCCAGTGTAGATGCTATCCATATGCCGGACTATGCGCATCGAAACTTTACAGCTCACGGATTGCGTCCGTCGATAAGTGTACATACCCGCGAAGGCAAGAAAAACCACCCTCAGAAAACGTGGCGCCACTTTTGACCAATGACCAAAAAATTATGGCTTATCAGCGCGTTATTACGGGGGATGAGCGGAGGAAATTTGCAGAAACTCGCAGGAAACTTCCAGCTATGAATATTGTTCAAAACCCCGAAAAAACGCCCCTATGACACCCCGCTGATTTATGACAGACTTCAGCACCCAACCCTACAACACCGGAATATCCGTAGGAGCAGCGCCCGCAGCCCAATCATGAGACGCCGCAAAACCAGCAACCATCGGCAAAAAACGAGGCGCCGCATAGCCGCGCACAGCATACGCAGTCGCCACCGCATCCGCGGCAGCCTCCAGCTGAGAGGTCGGAATCAGCGCCATCACCGCGCCACCAAAACCACCACCCACAATACGGGCACCCAACGCGCCCCGATCCAGGCACACCTGCACCGCATCATCAATCTCAGGGCGAGAAACACGCAACTCATCACGCATCGATACAAACGACTCCGTGAAAATGCGGCCCGCCTCCTCAAACGCCGCAAAGCCCAGCTCATCAGCATGTTGCAGCAAATAGCTCGCACGACCCACCAGAGTCATATCGTGGAACGCATGACGCACCCAACCACGCGGGAACGAACACGGACGACCCGCATCCTCCAGAGCATCCAAGGCACGATTCACCGAAGAATCCACCAAGTCAGCACGCCACGCCTTTGCCGCACGCGCATCCATACCCGCACACGACAAATCCTCCGGTAGGGCATCACGCAAAAAACGCAGACCCAAAGCGTCAGCGCACGTCTCAGACGCCGCACGACGAGCCGCAAAACCGCCATCCGTCAGCTCATGCGGAGTGTTCGTATCGATCACCAAAAAACTCAGGCCATGCTGGGCAATATCCACCGCAACCGGCTCAATCGAAAAATCACGGAAATCAATCACCAGAGCCTGCTCCGGATACGAACGCAACGACGCCGTCTGATCCAGGCCACCCGTATGCGCGCCAGCCACCTTATTCTCAGCCGTAATACACACCTGAGCCAGACGCGCACGCAAAGCATCACTATCAGCCGGGGTAGCATCCGCCTGCGGGCACTCCTCACGCACCGGACACGAGAGCTCCAACAACGCCAACGCCGTCGAACACTCCAAAGCCGCCGAAGACGACAAACCGCCACCCACCGGAACACGAGAATTAATCAGCAGGTCAGCACCAAACTCATCGGGCAGCATAATATCCCTGCCGCCCTCCTGATTCATCGCCCACGCAACACCCGCCACATAGGTGAACCAGCCCTTTAAATGACCCGGCTGGATATCGCGAATCACGACCGTGCGCTCGTCGCCGGGCATCTGCAAAGAAGCCGCGCGCAACACACCATCACGACGCAACGCACCCGCCACATAGGTGCGGTACGGCAACGGCATCGGCAGGCACGAGCCACCCAAAAAATCAATGTACTCGCCCAAAAGATTCAGACGCCCAGGCGCAGACCACACACCATCCGGCTCGTAACCATACGCAGTAATAAACTCCTCACGCACACGCGCAATCTCCGCGCTATGGTCCGGAAGAGCCGCCCACTGGGCGGTAGCGGTCATCGACATGGAACACCTCTGATAAAGCCCAACAGGGCACTAAAACATAAACGACACCCTTCGCGCACCCGATACACTCCGGGTACAAGCACGTGTCACCTCTAGACTAAAGCAGAAAACCAGCGAACATCGACTCAGCCGCCAAACCGCACCGGTATCAGCGTGCGGCAGGGCAGCCAAAAGCCAACGCACGCAAAAGCCCCGCACCCTACAAGGGGGCACGGGGCAACATACATAACTAATAAACCAACAGAAGGGCCAAGCGATTACGCATCCTGCGTATAAGGCTCCTGCACCACCATCATCGTGTCAATGGCAGAAAGCAGATCCTGGCGGTAACGGTTAAACGCATTCTCAATCAGAGGAACATCGCCACTCGCCACAGCCTCCTGAGGCGAAATCAGCGGCAGAGTCTGATACTCCTCCACCAGGCTCAACGCAATATGGGTCAACAAACGAGCACGACGTAGCGCCTCCGCATGACCCAAACCAAGAGCCTGGAACTCATGAGCCATAGCCACCACAGGCTTCAACTCACGCGGGTGCAGAGCCAAACTCAAACGCACCACCTCAGGGCACTCACGAATCGGGTACAGCAGGGAGAACAACGTATCGCCGCGGCGAATCATCGAAGCACGAATAGCCTCCGGATTCGCCTCAGCCTCCTCAGACATCGACTTCGGGGCACGAGCCAGAATGTAATCCGCCAACAGAATCAGAAGCTGCTGCTTATTCTTCACGTGGTAGTACAGGGCGCCGGGAGCCACGTGAAGCTCCTGAGCGAGTCGGCGCATGGAAAGGTCCGCCAAACCGTAGGTCGCCAAGACCTCGTAGGCGGTATCTAGAATCTTTTCACGGGAAAGTACCACCCTTTCATTTTAGGGTGTTCAAATCTGTAACGTGAGCAAGATGCACCCCACGGCAAACAAAAACCCCACAAATACGCGGCACAAACCCAAAAAGCAATGTTGATTCTCACTCACCCGGAGCGAACGGTTCGCGTTTCACGAGCACTTTTGCCACCAAAACCACTCCAGCACGCACAGAACAGGTAGCCGCCCACGCTCTCGGCATAAAATCACGTCTTAAACCGCCCAAAACCGCCAAGACAGGTAAACCTCGCGGGCGCACGCCCCAAAATCAGGTGTTTAATATTCGGTATGAGCAATGCATTTTCTGAACTAATCGAGCGCGCCACCGCAGGCGAAGGCCTCAACCGCGAAGAAATCCACACCCTCCTCGTGGATGGTGAAGGCCAGGACTTCGCCCTCATCGAGGCAGCCTCCGTCGTGCGCCGCAACGAATTCCGCAACATGATTGCGATCCACACCGAAGATGAAGCACTCGCCGACGCCCTCGGTACCCGCTCCATCGCCGTGGACTCCTACGAAGTACTGGATATCTCCCGCGATATCGATTCCGAAGAACTCGCGGCAACCATCGAACGTATTGCTGAATCCTCCGCCATCGGCGTGACCGTACTACTGCCCGAAAATGCAGTACCCATGATGCTGATGCGCGTGCTGTCCATCCTGCGCCTGGCAGCACCCGCCAAGGTCATTCACCTGCCCGAAGGCTACGAACAGTCCCTGCGCTCGCTGACTTCCCTCGCAATGCACGTGGTCAGCGCCATTACCATTACCGACGACATTGAGCAGTGGCCGATGGTTAACGAGGTGCTCAAGGCACTGCGCCACGGTGGTATCGTCATCTCCGGCACCGGTGGACGCGACGCCCTCGCAGGCTACCTGCGTTACCTCTCCGACCTGGGTGTGGATCTCATGGGTCACCGCGATGCACGCGGCTCCGCCTGCGGCTCGGTCGACGGTGGCGGCTGTGGCTGTGGCTCGGGTGGCTGCGGTAGCCACGAGGAGCCGGCACATTCCGCCGGTGGTTGCGGTTGCGGCTCGGGCGGATGCGGTTCTTCCGCTGAAGCTCCCGGTGAGCCTCACGGCCACTCCCACGGTGGTGGCGGTTGCTGCGGCGGCCACGACGAGCCGAAGGAAGAAAAGGGTGGCTGCTGCGGTGGTCACGACGAGCCTGAACCGGTTGTCGAGGAAGCCTCCGCTGGCGGTTGTGGCTGTGGTGCTGGTGGATGCGGCTCTAAGTAATCCGCTAGAGGTAACTACCCCAATCGATATATTCCAAATATAGAATTTTCCCCTGGATAACCTGCTGAAAAGCAAGGATATTCAGGGGAAAACTCTATATTCCGTAAAGAGCATTAGGCTTAGAGGTAAACAACACCACAATAAACGGTGCAGAACCCCCATATCCGAAAAGCGGAATGAGCCCCTCCGGTAGAGTAGAAAGACGTAGCCGACTAACCCTAGCCGCGCGAAAGGAACAACACCGGACCAATGCTTTACCTCTCCGTTATTGTCATCATCCTGATTGCGACCGTGTTTATGGTCAGCGTCGGTGATCGACTCAACCTCCCCTGGCCGGTCATGATGACCCTGCTCGGCACCGCCGCGCTCTTCATCCCCAACCGACCGGATCTTACTATCGACAGCGACATCATCCTGCCGATCTTCCTTCCGCCGCTACTGTGGGCCATCGGCGTTAAATTCTCCTGGGGCACCCTGCGCCGCCGCTGGAGATCCGTACTGCTCTACTCGGTCCTTCTCACCACCGTCTCCGCCCTGGCAATTGCCAGCGCAGCCATGTGGTGGGTCCCCGGTATGACCATCGCCGTCGCCCTTGCCGTCGGTGCCGCCGTCTCCCCGCCCGACCCCGTCGCCGTGGAAGCAGTCGCTGAGCCCGTCGGCATCCCCCGCCGCCTCATCGGTACTCTGCAGACTGAAGGTAGCTTCAACGACGCTATCGCAATCGTTCTCTTCCACGCCGCAATCCACTCCATGACCAGCGGCCACCACATCGAGCCGCTCTCGGTCGCCAAGGACTTCGTGCTCGGCTCGATCCTCGCGGTCATTATTGGTTATATCTTCGGCTGGCTTGGCGGCTACGTTCGCCAGCGTGCCCACGACGTGGTCACCAGCAACGCCGTGACCCTCATGATCCCCTTCGGCGCCTACCTCGCTGCTGAAAGCGTGCACGCCTCCGGCGTTATTGCCGTGGTCATCGGCGCTATCCAGTTCACCAGCACCAAATACATGGCGGCACTCGAAGCGGAAGAACGCCTCTCCTCCACCTCCTTCTGGCAGATTATTGAGCTGCTCATGACCGGTGTCGCTTTCGGCCTCATCGGCCTGCAGGCAAGTAGTATCATCGCCACCGCCGACCCCTCCCGTATCGCAAGCCTCTTCGCTGACGGTGCCCTGGTCGCACTGGTCGCCATCCTGGTGCGCCTCATCTGGTTCACCATCGTCTGGCTGGCAGGACGCAAGAACCCCATCCACGAGGGTGCACCCGAAAGCTTTGCTGAAGTTATCGTTATGACCTGGTCCGGCATGCGAGGCCTCGTGACCCTGATTCTTGCCCTGTCCATCCCCGTGGTCAACGGCACCGAACAGGTACGCCAGGACGCCATCGTCATGATGCTCTCCGTACTCTTCTTCACCCTCGTGCTGCCCGGCCTGACCCTGCCCCTGCTCGTGAAGGTCCTTGGCGTGCAGGCTAACCATGAAGAAGAAACCGCCGTACCCGAGCTGCTCCAAATTGCGCAGGACGCCGCCCTTGAAGCGCTACAGGCTGAAGCGAAGGCAACCACCGACCCGGAAACCTACGCTCGCGTGAAGGAAATGTGCTCCGCCATTACCCGCCGAGACGAAATTAGTGAGGCACTGCCCGAAGAATACAAGCAGTACATGGAGAAACTTAAGGACAAGAGGAACGACTTTGTACGCCTGCGCGACGCCGCCCTCGTCGCCGCGCAGAATGAGGTCATTGCGGCGCAGGACCGCTACGACTCCCACGACGTGACCCGCGTGGTGCGTAAGCTGGACATCCTGGCGCAGGCTGAAAGCATCCGCTCCTCCGGCATGTTCATTCTGCCCGCCATGACCGCCGGCGCGGTCGCCATGGAACGCTACAACCTCTGGAAGAAGCACCAGGGCACCCTGAGCACCCGCGCAATCCCCGTGGTGGAGAACGCGCCCGCCTCGCCCCTGGTCACTAACGAGGTAACCCCCAAGTCCTAGCCGGTACGCCCGTGCGCGAACACTACGTTTCTGCCCCTGCCTACGCCACCGAGTAAAGCCCGCTGGTCTTTAGCTCACAGGCGATAGACAGGGGCAGAAGCAGATTAAGCCTCAACTATCACCTAAAATGAGAACCGAACGTTAGCTCTCTCAAACTCACGAACACATTGAAAGTAGACATGGATTTCAAGACTCTTTCGCCTGCGTACCTGACCTCCCTCGGCGTGATTTTTTGCGGCGCGCTCTTGATCGGAACCTCCAGCCCCTGGCTCCTGTGGCTCGGCTGGATTCTTCTGATTCTTGCGCTGGGTCTGAACGTCCTTGCCTTCGTGCTGTCCGTGGGTAAGGCGAAGGGTAACCCGACCCCCGCACTGGTTGCCAACCTGGACGGCTTCGAGTCCTCTGTGGAGAACCGCATCCGCGAGCGCTCGGAGCACCGCCGTGAAGAGCGTGAAGCTGCTGAGCATGAGGTAGTCGAGCAGGAGGCGGGCGAGCACGAGGTAGTGGCGCAGGCTGAGCAGGAAGTAGCTCCCGCTGAGGCTGTTGAAGCGACCGAGCCCGCTGAAGCTGCAGAGGTCCGCGAGGAAGAGCCCACCGAATCTCAGCCGATTGTTGCTCCCGCCCCCGGTCGCATGAGCGTTCTGCCCTCGCGCCCCCGTTCGGGTCGCACCCCCAAGCCCCGCTCCAACGCACGCTAAGGCAGGTCGGTCGTGAATACGAAGTTTTTGCTTTCCCCGGCGTACCTGGTTTCTGTTGCCCTGATGCTTTCCGGTGCGGTGCTTTCCGGCGGTCGGTTCATGCTGATCGGCTGGATTCTGTGCATTGTGGGCGTCTGCCTGAACGCCATGACCCTGGTCGTGCTGACGAACCGCGAGCAGCTGTACACCATGGACGCGAAGGCGGTTCGCGCCTCCCGCCGCGGCTTTGATAATCGCCCCGCTGTGGTGCAGCGCCTGGATGAGGTTCCGGCTACTGATGATGCGGGCGAAGAACCTGCGGAGCTCACCGAGGGCGCCGCAGAAGAACCTGCTGAAGCACTTGTTGAAGCGCCCACGCAGAAGACCAACTAGGCTTTATACCTTTAGACGCTAAAACCCCCTCAGAGAACATCTGAGGGGGTTTCTTGATGCCTGTGCACTCACGATGTTTAGCGCTGAGCACCCAGCTTCTGTGCCGCGAAATCCGCGTACTCCTGCACGTGCGCGCGAGCCTGCTTGGTCAGCGCCTTATTCTCCTCCAGGATGCGCGCCGACTGCACCGCCATCAGCTCCAGGTACTGGCGGTCGCGGGTTTTCTTCCAGGCGGTGCGTGCCGCCTCCAGCTCCGCAAAATCGTTGAGCGCCTGACGCTGCATCGTGTAGCGAACCCACATGAGCACCAGAATCAGCACCAGCGGGATGAGACACGCCCAGCTCTGCCACAGCCCGTACAGCGCCGCCGCAATGGCGCCCAAAACAATCAGCACCGGGGAAATCGAGACGATGGGGGAGTCCGGGCGGTTCTTCTGGTTCTTCACGAGTGATTCACGCGCCATAGCGCGGAAGGTGTCAGAGAAGCTGGACGGGTCGTAAGACTGGGCAGGCTCCGGTTGCTGGCTCTTCTGGGACTGGCTCTTGGGAAACTGATCCTTGCCGGGCTGGTTCTTACGGGGCTGAGAAGCGGAAGGGCACATAGAAACCTCACGAGGGTACACGGGGAGTAACGGGAAAGCGGTGTTTCACGTGAAACGGGGGAGCGGATGTGACGGGGAGGGGGAGCTGCGCAAGAGAAAGCGGCTAGACGGGTTCAGCGCTCGCCTAGCCACCGCCTTCGAATCAGCTACAGGGAAGCCTCAATGAACTCGTACGCCTTATCCACACAATCGGTGGTGACGGCCTTGACCTCATCGGGGGAGTAGCTGAAAGACGCCGAACGGTCGGCGTAGCGGTGCATGTCGATATCGTTCCACGAGTCGCCAATCGTGTGCACCTCATAGGAGGTGCCCGGATGCTCCGACTGCAGGTACTCCACCAGATGCTGCAGACCGGTGCCCTTTGTGCAGGCGGGCGGCACAATATCCAGGAAATCCTGGTTCTTGTGGCAGTCCACCGAATCACCAAAACGCTCCAGAATCCAGGTGTACGCCGCCTCGCGAACCTGAGCATCCGGAATCCACAGGGGCACACCCACGTACTCGTGGTTCTGCAGGTCGTCAGCCGGCAGGGGAGTGAACTCCGGCAGGATATTCGTCGAGGAGCCCACCCGGTCGCAGAGGCTGTAATCGTTATCCAGAGTCGTCGCGAACAGAGCCACGCCGTCCACGGTGCTGAAATGCTCGTAGCACGCTTGCACAACACTCACCGGAAGAGGCTGATGGTAAATCACCCGGTACTGCCGGTCAGTAATCACCGCACCCGTGTACAGCACGTGGTAATCAAAACGGATGGCGGTCGGGTTCAACGCCAGTTGCGTGGCAAAAATGCTCTTGCCCGTGCACGAGACCGCCAGGTTACCCTCCGCCTGCCAGCGGGCAATCGCCTGCTCAGTGGCAGGCTCCACGGCACGGTTAAACAGGATCGTGCCGTCAAGATCGAAAGCCATCAATTTGGTCATAGAAACTCCTTCGCGGGAGGGCTGCATTGCCGCGAATTGTGCGCCGCAACCCATAAAAAACGGGGGTGCCGCCGGTACTTTTAAGTGTACCGACCGCACCCCCACCACTTGAGATATAGCCCCTGAATCTCACGCCTTCACTGAAGGGTGAAAGGGCTCATTCCTCATATTTTTAGAGAGCCAGGAATCCCAGGTAGGAACCGAGGATGCCCACGCCAAAGAGGGCGAAAATCAACCAGATGGCGTTAATCTTCTTCTTCAGAAGCCACATGCACAGGAAGCACAGACCCAGCGAGGCCAGGCCCGGCAGCAGATCGTTCAGCACGGACTGGACGGTCACATTTACCGTCTCGCCCGCCTGGTTTGTGTAGCTAGTCAGTGGCAACGGAATGTTCACGCTCGTCCAGCGGTACACCAGAGCACCCATCACGAACAGGCCCATCACGGAGGCGCCCTGAGTAATCTTCTGCAGGGTGTTGCCGCCCGCCTCGGTCACAATCTGGGTGCCCTTCTCGTAGCCGTACTTGAAGCCGTACCAGCGGGTTGCCCAACGAATTGCGGTCATGCCGAAGAAGAACAGCAGCGGGCCCAGAATATTGCCGGTCACCGCCAGGGATGCGCCCAGAGCCGCCAGCACGATACGTGCGGTACCCCAGAAAATCGGGTCGCCCACGCCGGCCAGTGGGCCCATCAGGCCCACCTTAACGTTGGTGATGGCGGCTTCGTCAATGTCCTTACCGGCTGCCTTCTCACGCTCCATCGCAGCGGTCACGCCCATAATCGAGGATGCAACCCACGGCTGGGTGTTGAAGAACTCCAGGTGGCGGGTCAGCGCCTCCGCCTGGTCTTCTTTCTTGGTGTAGAAGCGCTTAATGGCCGGAATCATGGAAACCGCGAAACCGATGGACTGCATGCGTTCGAAGTTGAACGAACCGAGCAGGAAGGTGGAGCGGATGTAGGTGTCGACCTTATCGCGCTGGGTGAGCTCGGGAACTTCAACGAGCTCGACGTTCTTGTTTTCAGTCATGGTGATGCTCCTTATTCGAGCTCGTTGTCGAGGTCATTGGCGGCGGCCGGTGCTACGGCGGGTGCCTCACTCTTATGGAAGAGCGGGTTCAGCTGCGTGTACAGCAGGCCCAGGCAGGCGCCGACCAGGCCGATAGCAACCAGGTTGAACTGTGCCGGGGTGGACAGTGCCACGAGGACGTCCTTTGAGCTTCCGCCGGGTAGCGGCACAATCGACTGGGTTGCCGGGATAGCGGCGGCGGCGATGAAGCCGAGGAAGAAGAAGGGCATGAGGGCCTTCGAACGCATCATGTTGATGACCATTGCGAAACCGACCACGGTAATCATGCCACCGGCAATACGCAGACCGATGGTCACCTGTTCCGGAATCATGCCCAGCAGGCGGGTCAGCTCGTCGGAGCTAATCAGCGCCACAATAGCGGTCGGGATAGCCACGCGCAGACCCTGCAGAGCCATACCGCTAATGTGCATCAACTCAATACCGCGGAAGTTAGCCGTCTTTGCGAAATTATCCGCCTGATGCTGGAAGAACACCGTAATGGTACGAACGAAAATGGTCAGAACCTGACCTGCTGCCGCCAGCGGCACAGCAATAGCAATACCGGTGGTGATGTCCTGGTGACCCTGAATCACAACAACAGCGGAGATGGTGGACGCCAGAGCTGAGTCGGGAGCCATCGCCGCACCGACGTTCATCCAGCCCAGGGCGATGAGCTCCAGTGCGCCACCGAGCATAATGCCGGTAGTCGGGTCACCCAGCGCAAAACCCATCAGGGTGCAAGCGACCAGGGGGCGGTGGAACTGACGCTCGTCCACCACGGATGCGACGCCCGCAATGAACGCCACGAGAACAACGAGAATAAACGTCAGGGCGCTCATGCGTCCAGGCCTTTCTGCTTGAGGATCTTTTCCAAATCAACCGGGGAGTGGTTGGGCAGCTGCTGCACCGTCAGCTTCACACCGCGCTTAATGAGTTCGCGGTAGGCTTCCAGGTGTTCCTCGGAGGCGTACACTGCGTCCGAGAGCTGAACCATGCCGGTCTTGAAGGTGACGCCACCAACGTTCACTTCGTTGATTTTGACGCCTTCGTCGAGCAGTCGCACCACGTCAACGGGGGATTCTACGACGAACATGGTCTTCATGCCGGTGTACTTGGGGTTGTTGTACACGCGACCAGCCTTAGCGATGTCCAGGACGTTGGTCTTCACGCTGGTCGGCGCGACCTGCAGCAGCAGGGACTTGCGCAGCTGATCGTGTGCCGCATTATCGGATGCCGCGATGAAGGTCTGCGGTGCGATATGCGGAACCCAGGTGCCTGCCACCTGACCGTGAATCAGGCGGGAGTCGATGCGGGTGAAGATAGCGTCCATGGTGCCGCCGGGAACCTGCTGAGCAGCCGGAACCTCGACCGCCTTGGTCTCTGCAGGCTTGGTCTCTGCGGGCTTCGAGTCGGCAGGCTTGGCGGCTACGGGCTGGTTTGCCTCCTGGAAGGAGCGAATACCCTTAGTGCCTGCCTTGTGCGCCTTAGCGACCAGGGACTTGAGGGTTGCGTTCTTACGGCCTGCGCCGGAGATGACCTCAATAAGCATCGGTACGTTGACACCGGAGACGACGTCGACGCCCTCGCGGGTGGCTGCGAACTGCGCACCGGCGTTGTAGGGGCTACCGCCGAAGAGGTCGACCAGCAGCAGGGTTTCTTCTGCTTCAGATGCCTCAACGATGCGGGTGTACTCTTCGACGAGATCTTCGGGGCCCTGACCCGGCAGGAACGTGACCGGGTGGACGTTTTCGAAGTTACCGAGGATCATGCCGGCGGTCTTCAGCAGAGCCGGAGCCGACTCGCCGTGTGCCGCCACAATGATAGTGACCATAGTGGTCCTCTCGTGTTCGTGACATGGTGTGTAGTGGCCCCGTGAGGAGCCTCATAATTCTCAGATAGTAACACGTTGTTTTTGTGTTTTGTGGGTTTTTTCTGAGCATGCACACTTTAGGTTCTTGTGACATTTTTTCAAGTGTTGGAATATGGGTTTTTGATGTCAAAACACGTATTTATTGCCAGGGTGTAAAAAATTTAAACAGAACACCGAAAAATGCTTGTCTGCGCGAAGGGGTTAGCGTTACTCTCGCGAAAATTCGGGAGTATTGGCGTCTTGCTGATGGACTGGCGAGGTGTTTGACGTGGAATATGTGGAGCGCACGAGTGCGAGAAAATGATTTACAAAGAAAATACCGAGCAAAAAATGAGTGTGCGAATCAAAAGATGTGGGATTAATAAAAAACCCACATTTTCCTGCGGTCTGTCCACAGAATGGTATTTCTGGAATACGCCGCTATAAACCGTCATTTCAAAATTTAAATCGACGCGCTAACGCGCGAAGGAAAACCCGGGAAAACGACAATTTAGTGACAGGTTGTATATATAAATAGCAACCCACCTTTAACGGCCACGTTCCGCCCGGCGCGCCCCCAAACCTGGATACAGAAAAGCGGCGGATACAGAAAAGCGGCCGGAGTACCCTCCAACCGCTTTCGCCCCTGCATTTTTTGGAAGCACCAACGCTAGGCGTTAATGCCCCACATATCCCGCGCCAGGCGCGCAATATGAATCGTCAAATACGTCAACTCATCACGAGTCAGGGTCTGCTTCAACTGCATCTGCAGCACCAACAAAACCTTCTGTGCACACGCGTAGGCGCGCGGTGCATCCGCACGAAGAGCAGCCAACAAACTCGGCTGCGACACCTCATCAACATCCTCCGCACGATTTGCGGAGGCGCGGCTCGCCCGCACAAACAGGTACCGCAGGTGCGTCACAAAACGTGCCGCACTCATGGAATCCGGGTCGAGCTTGCGCTCGTAGCTTGCCTCAATAATTTCAAAAACCTGCGCGAAAACCTCAGTCATGCGGAATGCCTGAGACATATCCGCCGTCGCAAATTGCGCGTTGACTAGGTGCAACGCCAAAGGAATAGCCTCATTCGGGTCCAGCTCAACCTGCAGGCGCTCGCGAACCATTTCCAAAACCGTGCGGCCGTACTCCACCTCGCGCGGGTAGAGAACAGTCACCTCCGGGGCGAGCGGATACTGCACCCGCACCCCGTCACGCGCACGAACCACCGCATAGTGCAAGTGATCAGCCAGCGGAAGAATAAACGAGTTCGACAGCTCCAATGCACCCTCGGCGCGCACCTTCGACTCCAAAAGTGTGGCAATCGACAGAATCTCCGCCGGAATCTCAGACAGAGTCATGCTCAAGCGCTCACCCGACATGCCCTGCTCCGGCACAAACGTCTGCTCCACCGCAGACGGGTCAATCAGCTGACCCTTACGCTTACCAAAAGCAATGCCGCGACCAATCATCACGGACTCCTTGCCGTAATGATCCACCGTGAGGACAACATTATTGTTATAAATACGGCTAATGCGCATGCGTCGTCCTCCTTCACGGGTGTTGGTCGCCGGAACAGAAACGGCAAATTCAAAAGATACGCAAAGGTGATTGAGCGTTACCTAAGCTAGTACAAATTCTACCGAAAGTTTGAAGCTGTCATGAAGGGTTGACGCGCAAATGCGGGGTAAAGCTGTGCCCCAGCTGTGACGCGGGCAAGCATTCCATAAGTTTGCGGCTGAAAACCGGCTCCCGCCTCACCGCGAACCCTAAATCGCGATACCCTTAATCACATGAGCAGCAAAGCAACCGAAATCGCAAAGAACCTTCCCACACTAGAGCATCCGGACGGTAGCCCCATCCGCGCCCTCGTTGTTGATGATGAGGAGATGCTCAAAGAACTCGTCAGCATGGGTCTGAAAATGATCGGCTGGGAGGTGCAGTCCGCAGGCGACGGCCCCTCCGCGCTCGCGATTGCGCGCGATTGGCGCCCCGACGTGCTTGTGCTGGATATTATGATGCCCGGCTTCGACGGCCTGGAGTTGCTCTCCCGTATCCGCAAGTTCTACCCCGAGGTTCCCTGCCTCTTTCTGACCGCTAAGGATTCGGTTGATAACCGTATTGAAGGCCTTGCCGCCGGTGCGGACGACTACGTGACTAAGCCCTTCTCCATGGAAGAGGTCATGATCCGTTTGCACCGCCTGGTGCAGCGCTCCGGTGTTGCCTCCATTGATGATGCTGAGCTGGTCGTCGGCGATCTGGTGCTGAACCAGGACACCCGCGAGGTGACCCGCGGTGGCGAGCAGATTAACCTCACTGCAACCCAGTTCGACCTGTTGCGCTACCTCATGGAGAACGCGAAGCGCGTGGTCTCCAAGAGCCAGATTCTTGATAACGTCTGGAACTACGATTTTGGTGGTCAGGCAAATATTGTGGAGCTGTACATCTCGTACCTGCGTAAGAAGATTGATGTGGGTCGCGAACCGATGATTCACACCGTGCGCGGTGCCGGTTACGTGCTGCGTCCCGCCGTCTAAGTTTATTCTCTGCTCTTCATATGGCGCGGTATAACACCCGGTTATACCGCGCCATATCAGTTATATTCTGTATTTCGAATATAGAAAGAAAGGATGTTCGTGGGCTCCTACTCACCCGGTGAAACCGCCTCCCCGGATAACGAAGCAACCCGCCCCCTACGTGCGGGTTCCCCCGCGCAGGATGGTTCCGCACCCTCCCCGGGGAACTTCTTTGTGCGCCTACGCGCAGCCTGGAAGAGCATGAGGAACCCCGAGGCATCCCCCGAAGAGCTCGGGTACGTACCCCACCTGCGTTCGCGCCTTATCGCCATCCTCGTGACAGCCCTCGGCATTGCATGCCTCATCATTGGCCTGTCCACCTACGTGACCCTGCAGAACTCCCTCTACCAGCAGGCACAAAGCGACCTCAAAGAAACCAGCCACCGCGTAGTGCAGCCGACCTCCCGAGACGGCAAGCGAGAAGAAGTGGACTGCAGCGACCTGCAGAAGAGCAGCTCCCTCTTTGCGCCCGGTCAGGCGTCCGGAACTATCATCACCTGCGTGGAATCCGAAGGTGCCGTAGAAATCGCAAGCAAGCTCACCAAGGAGGGCACCGTACAAACCCTCTCCGCCAACGACCAGGTAACCCTCGGAACCATGGCGCTGAACGCCACCAAAGAAGAAGTCCGAGAGGTCAAACTGGAATCCGGCCTGTACCTCATCAAAATCACCCCGAAGGCTAATAGCAGCGCTGACGCCCAGGTGGTTGGTATTCCGCTCGCCAATGTACAGCAGACCCTCACCATCTTCGTGATTGTGGTAGCCCTCGGTTCCATTGCCGTGATGGTCGGCGCCGGCGTGGCGGGCTCCTACATTATTCGTGGCACCATGAAGCCCCTGGAGCGAGTCTCCGCGGTGGCAACCGATGTGGCGCACCTGGATCTGGAAGAACACACCATCTCCTCGGCGGTGCGCGTGGAACCGAGAGACTCCGACCCGCGTACCGAAGTGGGTGCGGTGGGCTACGCCCTCAACCAGCTGCTCGATAACGTAAATTCCGCCCTTGAAGTGCGCGAACGCACCGAGCACCAGATTCGCGCCTTCATTGCGGACGCATCCCACGAGCTGCGCACGCCCCTTGCCGCCATTAAGGGCTACTCCGATATGCTCCGCTGGACCGAACCACTCAGTGAGTCCGGCCAGTCCTCCCTGGCGCGCATCGACTCGCAGACTGAGCGTATGTCCCGCCTCGTGGAAGACCTGCTGACCCTCGCCCGCCTCGATGAAGGCCGCGAACCCAAGCTAGAGCAGGTTGACCTGACCGAGCTGGTACTCGAATGCACCTCGGATATGCAGGCGGCAGCCCGCACCCACGAGTGGCACCTGAACCTGCCCGATGAGCCCGTCGAAGTGGTGGCGGATCGCTCCCAGATTCAGCGCGTGATTCTGAACCTGCTCTCGAACGCCCGCAAGCATACCGATGAGGGTACGCGCGTGACCGCGGGTCTGTCGGTGGATGCGGCACGTCGCGAGACCGTAGTTACCGTGACCGATAACGGTCCGGGTATTGCGCCCGAGTTCCTGCCGAAGATTTTTGACCGCTTCACTCGTGCCGATAAGGCGCGCTCCGGCTCGGATGGAACCACCGGCCTGGGCTTGGCGATTGTGCAGGCAATCGTGCAGGCGCACGGCGGTTCGATTCAGGTGCAGAGCCAGCCGGGCCATACGGTCTTTACAGTGCGTCTGCCGCTGGATGCGCGTCTTCAGTCGGTTGCCTAGTCCGGTGTCTAATTAGCCGTCTGGCCTGCTAGCTGGTCTGTGTGTCCACTCTGTGAATGGCTGCTTGAGGGGGAGCGGGGTGTGTTGTGTGTGCACTCTGCTCCCCTTTTGTTGTGCTTTTGCGGTTTTATATTGGTTTGACATGCCAAAACGCTAAATTGCTTGTTGAGTAAACATTAAATCTGCACTTCAAGTTTATTACCTGGAGTGCAAATATGTGGTCAATCTAACCCCAAAATAGTTACCCTCGGTGAAACAATGCGCGTATTGTAAAAAACATGGCTAATCTTGTTGAATCCCCCGCAAACATCACGGACAAGCGTTCCGCCCGCAAGGCAGAGAACCGCATCGCAATCGTTGAGGCAGCAGAATCCCTCATCCTCGAGGGCGGCTACGGCGCCCTCAACGCAGAAGCACTCGCAGAACGCGCCGGCGTCTCCCGCCGCACCATCTTCAACCACTTCGCCTCCGTAGACGACGTGCTGGTCACCCGCATGAACCAGTACTTCAACCGCATCTTCGAAGAATGCGACTTCAGCATCTCCGGCGAAAACGCAAGCATGGAAGCCGAAATGCTCTCCATCGCCCGCAACGTCTTCATGAGCAACACCCTCGAAGAGTACATCGCACCCTTCGCACACCTGCTCTACGCCCTCGAAATGGACAGCCCCGCAAAGTTCGAGGAATACTCGCATGTCATCCTCGAGCGCACCTACGACATCTTCCTCGAACAGTACCTCGAGGCATACCCCGACCTGCCCTACCTGCGCGTGGCAGTCTTCGCCTCCAACCTCTCCGAAACCATCGGTGAAGGCGTCTACTACTACCTCACCCGCGCCGAAGAAGTAACCGCCAAGGTCGCAGCGGAAGCCCCCGAAGGCACCCACCCCGAAGCACTCGCCATTGAAGCAATGCGCCAGTGCGTACTCGAAGCACTCGACTACCTGGGTCGTCTGGTCCAGGGCGAATTCGCAAGCTAAGCCCCATAGCGTTAACGCTCAAACACTCTCGCTTCGGGCACCTCATCTGCAGGTGCCCGGGGCGGGGTGTTTTTTGCCCAAAAACAGGCAGTAGCGTTCGTAGTGTAGGGCAAAACTATTGGGTAAAACGGCAGGGCAAACACCACGCGCACCCAACACCCAAACTCTTCACTCACTCAACTTCAAAGGACTGAATCATGGCTACATGGCTCTACCGCATCGGTGAAGCCGCCGCCCGTCGTGCATGGGCTGTCATCCTCACCTGGGTACTCATCGTCGCCGGTGTAGCGGGTGCCTACACCGCGTTCCACGGCAAGCTCAGTAACACCTTCACCATGCCCGGAACGCAGACCCAGCAGCTCTCCGACGAGCTCGCACAGCGCTTCCCCAGCGCCAACCGCGGCTCCGGCCAGATCATTCTCACCACCGGTGACGGCACCGCCCTCACCGAAGAGCAGAAGCAAGCATTCTCCGCCGCTCTGAGCGCACTGCCCAGCGAGGTGCCCTCCGTGGATGCGGTCACCGACCCGTTCACCACCACCTCTAAGCTTGCAGAAGCGAAAACCCAGCTTGACGAGGCGCACGCCAAGATTGACGCCGCCCCCTCCCAGATCGAGGACGGCAAAAAGCAGCTGAATGCCGCCGCCTCGCAGCTTGAGGACGGCATGAAGCAGATTGCCGACAACGAGAAGAAGCTCGACGACTCGCAGGAGCAGATTAGTGCAGGTCGAAAGCAGCTCACCTCCGCACAGAAGCAGTTGGACGACGCGCAGGCACAGCTGAAGGACGGCTACGCCCAGGCGGAGGCGGCAGGCTCACCCGCCGCCATGATGGAGCAGCTCAACGCCCAGCAGACGCAGCTGACCGAACAGCAGAACGCGCTCAATCAGCAGCGCGACACTCTCGCCGAGAGTCAGAAGCAGGTTGACGCGGGTCGCGCAGAAATCGCCTCCAAGAAGGACGAGCTGGCTGAGGGCAAGAAGAAGCTGGACGAGCAGCGCAACCAGCTTCAGAAGACCGAGAGTGACCTGCCTGCACAGCGTGAGCAGCTGGAGCGTCAGCAGAAGCTCTACGACTTCACCGCCGGCTACCGTATGGTCTCTGAGGATCAGTCCACGGCGATTGCGACTGTCTCGTTTAAGAAGAAGATTTACGAGGTGCCGTCCGCCGAATTGCAGAAGGTCATGTCCGATCTCGAGTCGGCGAACCTGCACGGGGCGACCGTCCAGTTCGACGCGAACCTGAGTGAATCCGCGCTTGGCGGCGGCTCGCACACCGGTGAGGTTGCGGGTATGGTCATCGCCTTCATCGTGCTCATGGTTATGCTCGGTACTCTCGTTGCTGCCGGCCTGCCGATTCTCATGTCTCTGGTGGGCGTGGTGGTGGGTGTGCTCGGCACGCTTTCGCTTTCCTCCGTCGTGGAGATGAGTTCTACCGCCTACACCCTGGGTCTGATGCTTGGTCTGGCGGTCGGTATCGACTATTCGCTGTTCATTCTGAACCGCTACCGCACGAACCTGCTGGATGGCATGCCGAAGGTCCAGGCGATTGCTCTGGCGAACGGCACGAGCGGTAACGCCGTGATTTTTGCGGCGAGTACCGTGATTATTGCGCTCGTGGCGCTGAACGTGACCGGTATTCCCTTCCTGGGCGTGATGGGTAATGCCGCCGCGTTCTGCGTGGTTGTTGCCGCCCTGATCGCGGTGACGCTCACCCCGGCGGTGCTGTCCCTGGCGGGTACCAAAATCATGTCGAAGAAGCTGTGGGCTTCCATCGATACCCCGCAGAAGATTGCGGAACGCCGCGCGCAGGATGCCGAACGCACCGAGAAACCGAACGGCTGGTTGCGCCTCGTGCTGGCGCGTCCGCTACTGACCCTGGTGGCCGGTACGCTGGCGCTGCTGGCGGTTGCCGCCCCTATGTCTCAGATGCGCCTGGGTCTGCCGGACGCCTCAAACTACCCCTCCGATAGCGCCGCGTACAAGTCGTATGCGCTGGTCAAGGACAAGTTCGGTGAGGGCATGAGCGCCCCGCTGGTTGCGGTCGCGCACACGCCCGCGAACATGAGCGAGGAGCAGGCTCAGCAGGCACAGATTGATATCGTCTCTGCGGTGAAGGAGCGCGGCGGCGCGAACGTGCAGGCTGTGGTTCCCGGCGGTATGACCGATGACCGTACCCTGATGATTTTCCAGGTGATTCCTGCCCACAGTGCAAGTTCTGTGGAGACTGAAGAGCTTGTCCACGAGCTGCGAGCCGTGACCGTTCCGGTTCAGGGCTCTGAGGTGTCTCTCGGCATTGCGGGTCAGACCAGCGGCAATATTGACGTCTCCGAGGTGCTCGCGCAGAAGCTGCCCCTGTACCTGGGCGTGGTGATGGGGCTGTCCTTCCTGGTGCTGATCCTGGTGTTTCGTTCGATTATGGTTCCGCTGGTTGCCTCAGTGGGCTTCCTCTTCTCGGTGCTGGCGAGCTTCGGTGCCGTGGTGTCGATTTACCAGTTGGGCTTCATGAGTTCCCTCTTTGGCGTGGACCATCCGGGTCCGGTGTTGTCCTTCTTGCCGACCCTGCTCATCGGTATTCTTTTCGGTCTTGCGATGGATTACCAGATGTTCTTGGTGACCGGCATGCGTGAAGCGTACGTGCACGGCAAGGATGCGGCGACCGCCATTGTGAGCGGTTACAACCATGCGGTGCGTGTGGTGGTGGCTGCCGCGATCATCATGATTTCGGTGTTTGGCGGCTTCATCTTTGCTGATTCGACGATGATCCGCCCGATGGGCTTTGGTTTGGCGTTCGGTGTGCTTGTGGATGCGTTCATTGTGCGTATGACGCTGACCCCGGCGATTATGGCTCTGCTGGGCGATAAGGCGTGGTGGATGCCGAAGTGGCTGGATCGCCTCACTCCGAATATGGATGTTGAGGGTGCTGCACTGAGTGAGAATATTCAGCACGAGCGTGAGTCTGCTGCTGCCGACTCGGGTAGCAAGCTCGGGTCAGAGTAAAGTATTAGTGTGCGTTTGTGCGCTACGGCGCACTCTGAAGACTAGTACGAGACGAAAGGGCAGGTGTACGGCGATGAGGAACCGCGCGAGTATCCGACAATGGATAGGAGGCGTTCTGAGCCGTGTGCCTGCCCCTTTTCTTGTCTTTTTGGGAGGCGGTACGGGTGCGCTGTGCCGCGTGTACACTCCCGGCGGCGTGCTGGTGGCGAACCTGCTGGGTTCGTTTACGCTGGGCCTGCTGACGATGGTGTGGAACGCCTACGCGCGCCGTGACGGTGAGGAGCGGATTCATTCGTTCCGTCTGCTTTTTGGTGCTGGCATGATGGGCGGCTATACGACGTATTCGTCGATTGCGGCGGTTTTGGCGCAGACGATTTTTCTGCCGTACACGGTGCATGCTCAATATATGATGCTGGCTGTGGCGGTGCTGCTGGTGGGTGGTTTGGTTGCCGCCGCGGCGGGCATGCTGACGGGTCGTTTTGTGGCGTCCCGCTTGGTGCCCGCCCGTGATGTTGAGGAGGGCCGCTAATGTTTTTCGCTCTGATGGTTTTCCTGTGCGGCGGTTTGGGTGCGATGACCCGTTTCTTCTTGGATAAGGCGATGTCGCCTCGCCTGCGTACGGAGTCGTCGATTATTAGCCCGGTGTTCGTGATTAACCTGGTGGGCTCGTTCCTGTACGGCCTGCTGATTATGCCGGTGTCTAATCCTCGCGCGCTGGGGGTGCACTATAACGCCACGGATCAGGTGGCGTTCTGGTGCACGGTGATTACGACCGGTCTGCTGGGTGGGTTTACGACGTTTTCGACCGCCATGGTGGAGGCGCTGACCGCCCGCTCTGAGGGCAAGATGGTGAAGTTCCTGATGCTGTGGCTGGTGCAGGTTGTGGGCGCGATGGTGGCAGCTCTGGCGGGTGCGCTCTTGTTTGTGTTGCTGTTTGGTCGGTATATTGCGCCGGTGTTCCCGCCGGATGTTCTGTACTGACGGCGCCGGCTGTGGTGGTGTGCGGGCGCATGTACAGCTTTTTCACAGTTTCGCCTAGGGTGAGCCATAGAGCGGTCTTTTACACTGGTGGTGAACGATATGCGGCGGGTATGAACGGTAACCCGCTATATACCACCGGGAATATATGTTAGAACAGGCATATATATAGGTGGGGTTCATATAACTCACTCTCACGACCTAAGGAACACGCGGCATGCAGGAACTGCTCAGTAAACACATGATTGGCACCTTCGCCATCGAGATTGCGGCGCTTACTATCGCGCTCTCCATTATCGGATTTATTGGTATGCGCCTGCGTGCCAAGAAGACCGGTCGAGCGCACAGCATCCGCCAGTACTTGTTGACTGCGTCCTTTGCACTGTTCCTTGCTTCTATTCTTTCTCTGACGCTGACCCCGATTGGCTCTTCCAATAGCGTCACGAACCCCGAGCTGTACTACCCGCGTTTCTACGTGGGCTGGAGCTGGCAGCAGGCATGGGATTTGACTGCCGGTATGGGTCTGCGCCGCTTCGCAACGACCGTGTATGCGCAGCTTTTCTTCAATGTCGCCATGTTCATCCCCTTGGGCTTCTTTACTGCGGGCTGCCTGCGCTGGGGTCTGCGCGCCACGGCGCTGAGTGGCTTCGCGCTGTCGAGCTTCATTGAGTTGAGCCAGCTGACCGGCAACTGGGGTCTGGCGGGCTTCACCTACCGCACCTTTGATGTGGATGACATTGTGAATAATACTGCTGGCGCGGTCCTGGGTGCGGTCTGCATCTGGGTGGTGCGCGCGATTCAGAAGCGCCGCGCGGCTAAGCATGACCGGGCGCTGGCAATGGCTACCGCCGCGGCCTAGTACCCCTCCAAATTAGCAGATGTTTTCATAACATGATTGATATAATTCATGTTATGAAAACGTCTGCTCCTAGCCTCCTTCCCATCTTGCGTAGTGACCTGCAGGGTGAAGTGATGGCATTGCTGTTCTCTCACCCTGAGCAGCAATACACGGTGTCACAGATTGCTGATGCGACACGTGCATCGTTGCCGACTGTTTCCCGAGAGGTGAATCGTCTGGAACAGTCCGGTTTGGTGGCTGTCCAGAATGTTGGTAGGACCCGTATGGTGCAAGCCAAGGTTGATAATCCGGTGGGCCAGGCGATGCGTCAGTTGATTCTGGTAACGTATGGCCCCGTTCCGGTGCTCCGGGATACTTTGCAGGGCGTTTCCAATATTGAGGGTGCTGCTATTTATGGTTCGTGGGCTAGCCGTCGTTCTGGGGTGGCGGGGCACGTGCCGAATGATATTGATGTGCTGGTTGTGGGCTCCCCTTCACGGCAGAAGCTGTATGAGGCTATCGATGATGCTGAGCAGAAGCTTGGCTATGAGGTAAACGTGAAGCGGCTATCTCCTGAGGCTTGGAACTCGCAGGACGGCTTCGTGCAGACTGTGCGGTCGCGTCCTATGGAGGTTCTCTTTGGGCAGCTGGAGGTAAACGATGTCCACGCTGAAGCCTAATGCCCCAACCCCGGGTCCCTGGACTGTAGGCCGGGAACGCATTCTTGAGCTGATTGAATCTGGCGAGCTGGAGCGGGTCGTTGTAAATCGTGAGCATGCTCAAGGCCTGTTGTTGCGTGCTCGCCGGCATCTAAAGACGGCGCATCGTCTGGTAGTTGATGATTCGGAAGGTGCCTATACGCTCCTCTATGATGCTTCGAGACTAGCCATGACTGCCGCCTTGGCGGTGCAGGGTCTGCGTCCAACTACTCGGGGAGGTCATATCGTGGTGGGTGATGCCTTGCGTGCTCAGCGAGGCCCTCATGATGCGGTGGGTAAGCTGTATTCTCGCTTGCGTCGAACTCGCCACGAGGTTGAGTATCCTGGTCTGGATTATGAGCCTATAGCTGTGGAGGAAGCTGAAGAGGCTTTGGAAGATGCAGAGTATATCGTTCAGGAGATGACTCTTTTTATTCCTAAGCTAGGACCTTTCTAGACTGTATTTCTTTTCGGCACCCCTGAATGAACCTCCTTCCGTGAGGTAGACGCAACGAACCCCTCATTTTCATAACCTGACCGATATTGTGCAGGTTATGAAAATGAGGGGTTCGCCGTTTTTAGATGAAACCCTAGACAGGGAAGTTCTCGGGCGGGAAGACTAGTCGTCCTCAATCACCTGGTTGACGACGCGGGTGCTACGGTTGCCCTTCACCTCTTCGGGGAGCAGAATCGGCATGGAGCCGGTCGGCGTGTAGGTTGCCGCGCGTGCCGCCGCGGTAGCGTGGGTATCCTCAAACTCGGGGATAACCTCGGAGCTGGGTGCACGGTACAGGTGGCTATTAGCCCACCACGCGAAGAGCAGAACCGCAATCGCCAGGGCGCTGGAGACGAACAGCCACGGGCTGACCTGACCCTCGTAGTAGAGCTTGAAGAATGCGCCACCCATGAAACCGCCGGCAATCGGGCCGCAGATCGGAACCCACGCGTAGAACCAGCGCGAGGAGCCCTTATCGTGGATGGGCAGCAGGGCGTGCATGAGGCGCGGACCGAAGTCACGGGCGGGGTTCAGAGCGTAGCCGGTCTGACCGCCCAGACCGATCACGAGTACGGTGACCATGAAGCCGAAGGCGAGGGGCTTGAGCACGTCGTTGAGGTTGAGAGAGAGTTCCACACCGCCGCTGATGGACGGCTTGAAGTTCACACCGGTGTACAGTGCCGAGAAGACCAGCATGAACGTGCCGATCATTTCGGAGAGGGCGTTGGTGAAGTAGTTGTGAATAGCGGGGACGGTGCCGAAAACGCCGAGCTTAATCTTCTTGTCGGCGGTTGCCTTCCAGTGGGGCAGGTAGTTGAGGTAGACCAGTCCGGCACCGACCATTGCGCCGAGGACCTGGGCGATGATGTAGCCGGGGACCTTCTCCCAGGGGAATTCGCCGTAGGCTGCCAGTCCGATGGATACGGCGGGGTTTAGGTGGCCGCCGGAGTAGGCGTGGGAGGCGTAGACGCCGAAGGTGACGGCGAAGCCCCAGCCGAAGGCGATGGTGAAGAAGTTGTCGCCGTGGCCTTTGGAGCGGCGGAGTTCGACGTTGGCGATGACGCCGCAGCCGATGGTGCACATGATGAGCGTGCCGAGGAATTCGGCGAGGTAGGGGCTGATGGTGTACACGGGGTGTCCTTCAGGTAGTGAACTGCGGGTGGTGAACCGGGGTTCGACCGGGTGTGCAGTGCCGAGCGTGAGGGAGGTGTGGTTTTGTGTGGGGTTATGCCGCCCGAGTGGCGTGTTTACCCTTTGGCATCTATGGAACCTTGAATACCCCTGGAAGACAATACTTTTGTGTTATTTCACCCTTAGACATAAGCGGTTTTTCGGGTTTTTCGTTTAAAAATAAATGTGGTGGATGAGGGGAAAAACAGGCATAGTCCACACCTTGGACTCATTCCATAAACCCATACTTAAACCCACAGTTCAACCGATCGTTAAATCCATGGCTCAACCAACACTTGAACCCCGCCAACACCACCCGCCATCAGCGCAAAAATGCCCGGGCACCTTCTTGAGGTACCCGGGCATTTTCTGTAATTTTCGTGCGGCTCTTATGAACCGCCGTGGTCTGGGTTCTACGCCGCTACACGGCTGCTATGTGGCTGCTACTTGGCGCTCGCCCAGCCGAGAATCGCCTCGAAGAAGCGCTCGCATTCGCTCAGCTGTTCCAGCTCAATCCACTCGTTCGGCGTGTGCGCCTGCGCGATGTCGCCGGGGCCGCAGATGATGCTCTGCACGCCGGCGCGCTGGAACTGGCCCGCTTCGGTGCCGTAGGTGACCTTCTGCGGTGCGTCGTTGGTGCCGAGCCACTCGTGGGCGAGGCGCACGATGGGTGCGTCGTCTTCGGTACCCAAACCCGGCACGGCGGCGAGCAGTTCATGCTTCACACCCACGCGGGAGGTGAGGCTACCGGGCTCCGCGCCGGTCAGCTTCTCCGCGCGTGCGGCGCGTGCCTGCAGATCGGGCAGAATCACCTCGGAAATCTCGCGGTCAATGCGCTCCACGAAGGACTCGGTAGTCACCTGCGGCAGGGTGCGCACATCGTACTCCACGACCGCCTGCTCGGCGACGATGTTGTACTGCAGGCCGCCGTTTGCCAGGTTCACGCTACCGGTGGAGTGGGGGATGATGAACGACTCGTCGTAGGGACCTTCTTCTTCCCACTGGTCCGCCATATCGGTGAAGAAGGTGATGAACTCGCCAGCGGCAGCAACCGCGTTCACGCCGTGGGTGGCGAGGGAACCGTGCTTGGGCACGCCGGTGAAGGTGACGCGGCCGCGGTGCGCGCCCTTGTGCGCGTCGATGATGCGCATGCTGGAGGGCTCACCCACAATCGCGTAGTCGGGGGCGAGGTCGCGCGCCACGAACTCCTCGATGAGGGAGGGTGCACCGACGCAGCCGATTTCCTCGTCGTAGGAGAACGCGAAGTGCAGGGGAGTGCGCAGCTTCGCCTCGGCAACGCGCGGCAGCAGCCAGAGGGCGACTGCGAGGAAGCCCTTCATATCGCAGACACCGCGGCCGTAGGCGCGGGTACCCTCCACGCGCAGGGTGAACGGGTCGGCGTCCCAGTCCTGACCGGCGACGGGCACGACGTCCGTGTGGCCGGAGAGAATAACACCGCCGCGGGTGGTGCCGTCCGCTGCGGGGACGGTGACCAGCAGGTTGGCGCGGGTGCCGTCCTCGTTGTAGGTGCGCACGCCGCTGTAACCGTAGCGGGCGAACTCGGCTTCGATGAGCTCAATGAGTTCCAGGTTGGAGCTGCCGGAGATGGTGGGAATCGCGATGAGCTTTTCGAGCCAGGGGAGGGAAGCGGGCTGGGTGGTCTGAGCCGTCATAACTATTCCTTCTGCAATGTAATGCTGTGCGCTGTCATGTGCCGCGTGCGCTGTTATGTTCAGGGTACGCCGCGGGGCGGCATTCGTCGCCTCATGGTCGTCGAATACCGCCCCGTGACCCCTGCGCGGGGTTAGATGCTGTAGTTGTTCACGTTGGAGTGGTCGCCCAGCGCGTGGAAGTTGCGCGAGTGGTAGACCAGCGGGGTGCCTTCGCAGTCGTTGCGGATGAACTCTTCAACCTGCGCGGTGAAGACGAGTGCGGGGCCTGCCTCAACGCGGCTGAGCGGGGTTGCGCGCAGTACGCGGCGCACGCCGTGGACGAGGGGCTCACCGGTGTGGACGAATTCCCAGGTGCTGGGGTCCTCAAAGCGGGGGTAGTCGTGGGTTGCGAAGTTCTTCGCGAGGGTGACATTCTCAGCGTCGAGCATGTGCACGAGGAAGGAGGAAGCAGCCGCGATCTTTGCTGCGGAGCCGCTGTTTGCCTTGAGGGAGAAGGCGATGATGGGCGGTTCTGCGGCGACGGAGGTCAGCGAGGAGGCGGTGAAGCCTGCGGGTTCGCCGTTTTCGTCGGTGGCGGTGATGATGGCAACGCCGGCGGGCTGGTGGCCGAAGGCGAGCTTGAACTGCTCGGAGGTGTCGGCGATGGGTGCCTGTGCTGCAATGGTTTCGGTCATGATCGACCCTTTCTTCTGCGGCTGCGTTTGAGGGGTCGTCCAGATGTGTATGCGTTGGGCGACCCTTTGTTAAGGGGAGATATGTTTCAGAGTAAAGCTAATGGGTGCTGAACACCTTATTTATTGCCCTATGTTTCTTAGGTGCACCTTTCATGACGTAGGGCGTGAAATATTACGTCATATTCTTCGTCATATGGGAGCTTCACACAGACAGCCCAACCAGCGCCCTGCAACACATGATTGAGGTGCTATCCCTCTCTCTTCTGGGGGTTTTGCGGGGGTGAAGAGGGCTCTAGGGTATCCTTGCTTGGTACGCGAAAGCGCACCGCGCCCCGTATTTGAGGGGTTTTTCGGTGCGTGAACTGTGGGGAGAAGAGGGTTAATGAGCTGGTTGGCAACTATTCCGCTGCTACTTTTTGCGGTCGTGTTGGCTTTTGGTCCCGGCTATGCGATGGGCTGGGCGTTGCGTGTTCCTGTGCGTCTGCGTGTTTTTTATGCGCCGCTGCTGACTTTTGCCCTGGTGGCTGTCTCTGCGATTGTGCTGGGTAAGACCGGCATTCCGTGGAGCCTGATTTCTTTTGTGCCGGTCGCTGCCGTGATGGTGGCTGTGGCTGCTGGTCTCATGTGGCTGGTGGGCCGCCGCTGGCCTGCCCTGACCTCTGCGGCTTGGCCGGGTAACGATGTTCCGGTGACCTGGCCCGTGATGGGTGCGGTGCTGGGCGGGTTCCTGGTGACGCATATGACCGAGGACATGGTGTATGGTCCGGAGGCGTTCTCGCAGAGCCTGGATAATTCCTTCCATATGAATGCGATTCGCTGGATTCAGGAGCACGGCGATGCCTCCAGCCTGACCCTTGGAGCAGTCGCTGCTGCGAACCAGGAGCCGACGTTTTACCCGGCGGGTTGGCACGATTTTGTGTCCCTGATTTATAGCACCACGGGTACGAGTATTGCGACCGCCACCATTGTGACCGTGCTACTGGCTTCCGGCATTTTGTGGCCCTGCTCGCTGGTGGCGCTGAGCCTGAGCATCCCGAAGCTGCGCCGCCTGCAGGCCCTAGCTATTCCGGCGATGATTTGCGGTTTTGCGGCTTTCCCGGGCCTGCTACTGCGCTGGGGTGTGCTTTTCCCGAACCTGCTGGGCTATGCCCTGCTACCTTCATTTGTGGCACTCATGGTGTACCTGGTACAGGTGATGGTACGCCGCGAGTATTCGGCATCCCTATCGCTGGGTTTAGCCTCCCTGGTGGGTCTTGCGGGTCTGGCGCTGGTGCATCCGAATGCGGTGGTTTCTGCCGCAGCCTTTGCTGTACCCCTGCTACTGGCTGGTGTGGCGCAGGTCCTGCGTTCGCATGAGTTGATTGCTCGACAGAAATGGGTGGGTTCCATCCTGCTACTGGCTTTCCTGGCTGGTTGTGTAGGGGCCTGGCGTGTATTACGTCCCGCTGAGTTTGCAAGTAATACTTGGTCGCCGATTCTGACCGAGGGTGAGGCCCTCTATCAGTTCCTCTTCCTGGGCCTGGAGAATGGTAATCAGCTGGGTGATAAGTTTAATCCCTCCTACTTGGCGGGTTTCCTGGTTCTGTGGGGTGTGGGGTACCTGCTGTACAAGCGCCGTAACCTGTGGCTGATTGCCAGCTGGGGGCTGATTGGTTACCTGTGGATTGTATCCGCCTCGGTGCCGCGCGGTGAGTTCCGCCTGCTGATGGTGGGCCCCTGGTACACCGACCACTTCCGCCTGGCGGCTCTGGTGGTATTCCCCTCAGTGATCCTAGCTGGTATCGGCTTGGGTGGCTTCGTAGAAGGTCTGCTTACCTGGGTTGCGCGCCGAGCACCACGCCCGGCACGCTTGAAGGTTGCGACCATCGGCATGGGTGTCGCGATGATCCTGGTACTGGTAGTTGCTGGTCTTTCTTCGCGTGTTCCTTCGGTGCAGGAGACGACCCAGGCGGTCTCTCGTGAATACCGCCTGACCCCGACCTCGGTGGTGTTGAATCAGGACGAGATGAACGTCATTAATGAAATCCCGAAGATCGTACCGAAGGACGATGTGATCGTGAATAACCCCTGGGACGGTAGCGCCTATATTTACGCGCTGGCGGATCGTCACCTGACGGGATACCACTTCGAGTTTGAGACCTCACCCAAGTACTCGGCGATTATGCACAACCTCAAGGACGCTCGTACAAACCCGGAGGTGTGCCGCGAAGTGAACGAGTACAAGGCCCACTGGTACGTTCACCTGGAGAACCAGCTGAACTTCGGCCCGGACGCCCAGAAAAACTACGACGGCCTCGTGGCTGCTATCGATACGGATGTTCTGACTCCGGTGTACTCCTCGGGTCCGATGACTCTGTACCGTATTAGCGCGTGCGATAACTAATGCGATAACTAAACGGTGCCTCAGCGCTCCTACGGGGGTGCACGCATCTGCAGAAATTCGTGCAGTGGTCTGCATTCTGGCGCTAAATCTGAGATACTGCGGAACCACTGATATGATGAAAGTCGGTATGTCTACTAGGGCATGCCGGCTTTCACACGCACGGTAAGACACATTCGTTAGGAGGGGTAGCTGCCCTATGGGTTCTCCCACATCGCCTCTTACCCCCCACACGTATCCTCGTACGCTGGTGATTATGCCCGCCTGGAACGAGGAAGAAGCACTGCCCGGCACTATTACTGAGCTGCAGGAGACGGTGCCCTTCGTGGACCTGGTGGTGGTCAATGACGGCTCCACCGACAACACCTCCGCTGTGGCTCGTGAGGCGGGTGCTTTTGTGATTGACCTGCCCTACAACATGGGCGTGGGTGCCGCCATGCGCACCGGCTACAAGTACGCGCAGCGCATGGGTTACGACTACGCCATGCAGGTGGATTCGGATGGTCAGCACCACCCCGAAAGTATCCCCACGCTGATTGAGGCAATCAAGGACTACGATATTGTAATTGGTTCCCGCTTTGCGGAGGGGGCTGCCGACTATGAGGTGTCAGGTCCACGCAAGTGGGCGATGGGCCTGCTATCGTTCCTGTTCACCCGCTCGGCGGGCACCCCGTTCACGGACGTGACCAGCGGCTTTAAGATTGCTAACCGCCGCGGCATCGACTTCTACTGCCGCAACCTGCCCGCCGAATATTTGGGCGACACAATCGACATCACCGCCATGGCTATTAACAATGGCTTGAAGGTGCGTCAGGTGCCGGTGAATATGCGTGAACGTCAGGGAGGTACCCCCTCCTCCGGTCCGCTGAAGTCTGCTGTCTATCTGGTTCGTTCACTGTTTGCCTACGGCATTTCGGTGAGCCGCCGCCCCGAGGAGAAGTAATCATGAGCGCGAGTGTTTTTTTCCTCATTCTGTCCGTACTGGTGTGTGCCTTTGTGATTGTGCAGGTGCGTCACCAGCGCATGAAGGAGCGGTACGCCGCCCTGTGGCTGATTATCGGCGCGGTCATTATCGTGCTGGGCGCTTTCCCGAGTCTGCTAAACGGTGTGGCGGACTTTGTGGGTGTTGCCCTGCCGGTGAACCTGTTGTTCCTGCTGTCGATTCTTTTGCTCATGGGCGTCAGTATTCACCTGACCCTGGAGCTGTCGCGCCTGTCGGAGAAGACCCGTATCCTGGCTGAGGAAGTCGCCATTTTGAAGGCGCTTCAGGAGCAGCCGGAGGGTGCATCTGGCTTAGGCCGTAAATCCTCTGCACGGGGCGAGCAGTAGGAACCATAATTTTCTTTTAGTATTTTTTACCCCTTTGACCTGGAGTAATACCTTATGACCGTTGATATTCTGTTCCCCTACTACGGCGACGTCGCCATGATGAAGCAGGCTGTACTGTCTGTGGTCGGTCAGACCAACCCGGACTGGCGCCTGATTGTTGTCGATGATGGCTACCCGGACGACTCGATTCCTGGCTGGTTCGAGTCGCTGAAGGACGAGCGCATCACCTACATGCGTAATGAAACCAACCTGGGTGCGAACGCGAACTACCGCAAGTGCCTGACCTTCGTGGAGAACGAACTGGTCACCGTCATGGGTGCTGACGACGTCATGCTCCCCAACTACGTGCAGTGGCTCGTGGATGCAGCGGCTAAGCACCCCGAGGCGTCCATTTTCCAGCCCGGCGTGGTCGTGATTGATGAGAACAACGGCCTGTCGAACACTCTGGTGGAGCAGACTAAGGCGTTCTACCGTCCCAAGGGTGAGGCTGTTCTGCAGGGTGAGGAGCTGGCTACCTCCCTGCTGCGCGGCGCGTGGTTCTACTTCCCGTCCCTGGGTTGGCGTAAGGACGCTATCGTGGGCACCGGCTTCCGTGAGGGCCTGAACGTTATCCAGGACATGGCGCTGATTCTCGACATTACGATGCGCGGCGGCTCCCTGTACTACGACCCGCAGATTGCGTTCATGTACCGCCGTCACGGTGGTTCTGACTCGTCTTGGCGCGCCCTTGAGGGTACCCGCTTTGAGGAGGAGCGCCGCTACTACAACACCATGGTTGAAGAGATGACTGCCCTGGGTTGGACGAAGGCTGCCCGCGTGGCTCGTATTCGCTTCTCTTCGCGTGCTCACGCGCTGACTCTGCTACCGAAGGCGGCTCTGGCGAAGAAGTGGCAGGGTGTTAAGAACCTTGCCGAGCACGTCGTAAAGTAAAGACTTCAATTCTATAGGTGCGACCAGTAGAGAACGGAGATAGCGTGGAATCATCGGCAGAGTCCCAGCCGAAGAAAATGACTCGTGGTCATTCGATGGCAATTTTGGGATCGTCCGGTTTAGCTGCACTATCTTCTCTAGGAATTACCGTTGTGGTGAAACGGTTTCTGGAGGGCGAAAGCCTGACGGAGTTCCTTCTCTTCTGGTCGCTTCTTTTTGCCCTCTACGGTGTGGTGGTAGGTATCCAGCAGGAAGCTACCCGCGCTGTGGGTACTGCACGCCGCGACGGTAAAACTGGTGCACGTATTGCACCCGTGGGTGCTCTAGTGGGTCTTATTGTGGGCGGGCTGACCTTAGTGACGAGCCCTCTGTGGGCTCCTGCCCAGATTCCTTTGAGCGGGTTTAGCGGTGTGCTGCTCCTGAGTGCCGGTGTGGCCCTCTACGCCATGCACATGACTCTCTACGGTGCGTCTGCTGGCCAGGAAAGCTGGTACCTCTTCGCGAGTGTGTTGGGGTTCGACGCTATTTGGCGTATCGTAGCTATCTGTGCGGTCGGTCTGGTCTCTGCACATCTAATCGGTCTTGAAGCCGCAACGGTTTCTCCGGTACTTCTGTGGCTGCTGATGGTGCTTCTGCTTCCAGAAGCTCGGCGAGTTTTTAGCTCTCGTGCGGATGTTTCCTCGGGCCGTCTGCTGTATAACTACACGCTGTCGATGGGGTCGTCGACTGCTAATGCGGTTCTTATGATGGGCTTGCCGCTTCTGCTGAACGTTAGCATCGATTCAAACGACCCGCTACAACAGGTTATTTTGGCGGTTCTGATTCTGGCGATTTCGATTACGCGCTCGCCGATTATGATTCCTTTGCAGGCTTTTCAGGGCGTGGCGGTGTCTGCTTTCTTGAAGCAACAGAATCATCCGTTGCGTGCTTTTGCGAAGCCTGCTGGTGCACTGTTGGGTGTGGGTCTTGTGGGCGCTGCGGCGGCTTACGTGCTGGGGCCGTGGCTGTTTGGTCTGCTTTATCCGCCGAAGCCTTCAGAGGTTGAAGCATACGCTCAGGTGGTGACTTCTCCGGTGCTTGCACTTCTGGTGTTTGCTTCTGCTTTCCTGGCGCTTCTGGTGCTGTCAGGGTCGCTGGTGATTGCATTGAATATGCACCGTTCGTATGTGGCCGGTTGGGTGCTGGCGGCTGCGGTTGCTTGTGTGGTGGCGGTGTCGCCGTTGCCTCTTCTGACTCGCACTCTTCTTGCCCTGTATGTGGGTCCGATTCTTGGCCTGCTAGTGCATTTGGGTGCGATGGTGTGGCAGGCGCGTTCTGTGTCGAATAGCGGCAATGCTGAGCTGGAGAATATTTAATAAATAAATGATGAGGGGTTGAGCAAACGAGTAGTTATGCTCAACCCCTCATTTTTTATTGCTCATGAACTGACGGGGGCTGGAGGTGTCCACCCGCTATTACTACTTCAAACCCTGGGAACTTAGGTAACCCTATGGAAAACAGGCGGGGTGCTCCCTACACTGGAAGGACACAATGACAAACCGCACGGGCCGCCCACACCGCGGCCCCGCCCCTCCCAACGGGTATAGCACCGAAGGAGCCACCCATGAGCCGACGCACCGACGCGCCCGCCCGATCACCACGACGAGCCGCCCTCGCCAGCTGGATAGGCTCCGCCCTTGAATACTACGACTTCGCCGTCTACGGCACCGCCGCCGCAATCGTGCTCAACCGCATCTTCTTCCCCGAAGACACCGCCGCCATCGGCATCCTCAAGTCCATGGTGGTTGTGGGCGTCGCCTACGTTGTGCGTCCCTTCGGCGCCATGATCGTTGGACCCCTCGGTGACCGCTACGGCCGCCGATTCGTCCTGATGCTCACGCTCTTCCTGATGGGCTTTGCCACCTTCGCAATCGGTTGCCTGCCGACCTACAGCGAGGCGGGTATCCTCGCCCCCACCCTGCTGGTCATCTGCCGCATGATTCAGGGCCTCTCCGCCGCCGGTGAGCAGGCAAGCTCCATCTCCATCTCCCTGGAGCACGCCAACGAGCATCAGCGCGCCTTCACGACCAGCTGGACCCTGCAAGGCACCCAGTTCGGCTCGCTACTGGCAACCGCCGTGTTCATTCCCTTCGCCGCCCTGCCGGACGAGCACCTGCTGAGCTGGGGCTGGCGCGTACCCTTCTGGCTCTCCGCCTTCGTGGTGGTGACTGCCTGGCTGATTCGCCGCACCCTCTCCGAGCCGCCCGCCTACCTGCAGCGCGAAAAGCTCACCGAATCCCCGCTCACGCTGGTCTTCAAACACCACAAGCGCGCTGTGCTCACCATCGCCGTGTGTGCCATGGTCAACACTGTGAACATGGTCTTCACGACCTTCGCGCTGTCCTTCGCCACCAAGGGTTACGACCTTGACCGCAGCACGATGCTGCTGGTGCCGGTCGCCTCCAACACTCTCGGCCTGATTGCGATTCCGCTCGCCGCCATGCTTGCCGACCGGATCGGTCGTAAGCCCGTGTTCATTACCGGTGCGGTTGCTTCGTCCCTGGTGATGTTCCCGTACCTCGGCGCGATTACCGAGGGTAACTGGGTGGGTATCTTCGCCTACGGCGTGCTCATGCACGGTGCGCTGTACTCCATGGCGAACGGCGTGTGGCCCGCCTTCTATGCGGAGATGTTCCCGACTCGCGTGCGCGTGACCGGCCTGGCGTTGGGTACCCAGATTGGCTTCGCAATTTCTGGAGGCGTGGCGCCCGCCGTGGCGACGAGCCTCGCCGGTGCCGACCTGCATAATGCGGTGCTGCCCGCCGTGTTCACGGTTGCCATGTGTGTGCTCGTGGCGTTGGGTGCGCTGACGGTTCGTGAAGGGTACAAGAAGTCCCTGGCTGAGCTGGATGCATAACCCGAACAATATATTCCGTATATAGAATAAATACAGGTGGGGATGGATAGTTAGCTATCCATCCCCACCTGCGTGTTTAACCTTCTAAGCCCGCTGCTGAGCCGCAATCAGCGTCTCAAAATGCGCCGCCATACGCTCAGCGTTCGGTTCCAGCCCGGTGAAGAGGCGGAATGCATCCACCGCCTGACCCACCGCCATGTAGCCGCCCGTTAGCACCTCGCATCCGGCGGCACGCGCCGCGCGCACCAGCTGCGTCTGTTGCGGCAGATAGATGACGTCCGCAACCCACAGGCCTTCACGCAACACCCCGGCACTCAGTGCCGATTCACTCAACGGCATACCCGGATGCACGTGCATACCCACCGGGGTTGCGTTCACCAAACCCTGAGCTTCTAGTAGAACTTCAATCAAGCGCTCATCGTCGGTCAGCACCTCGATCCGGGTCTGCGGGAAGAGCCCACCCAGCTGCTCCGCAAGCCCCTGCGCCTTCGCCGCGTCACGCTCAAAGAGACTCAGGTGGCGCACCCCCAGGCGGCACAGGGCGTATGCCGTGGCGCTACCGGCACCGCCAGCACCCAGCTGCACCACGTGCTCCAGGCGCGCCGGATCCTCCGCCACCTGCGGCAGGCCGCGCTTCAATCCCGCAATGAACCCGGAGTAGTCCGTGTTATCGCCGTAGAAGCTGCCGTCCTCACCAATCACCACGCAATTGACCGCACCCAGGGCGCGTGCCGCATCCGAAAGCTCGTGCAGGTGCTCCATGACCGACTGCTTGCACGGGTGCGTGATATTGAAAGCGTTAAAGCCGAGCAGTGCCGCAGCATCCAGAAGCGCCGGTGCGGAGGCGCCATCCAGGTTCAGGGCGTCCAGGTCGACAGGGCGGTACAGGTAGCGCACCCCGTGCGCGTCCGCCTCCGCCTCATGCATGGGAGGGGTCAGGGAGGAGGTGATGCCGTCACCAATGAGACCCACCAGGAAAGATTCAGTACGCAAACTCATAGTTTCACTGTACGTGTCCATCCCTCAAGATGCACCTACTTTCTTGAACCCGTACCAAATGCGTGCTGGATTTGGGAAGAAGATAAAAATAATTTCTACGCTCACAAGAGCGATATGTCTGACAGAAACACCTCGAAGGTATAAGCTTGGTATAAGTGCTCGCGCGCCACGGCGCGCACATGAGACCACACAGACACCGTCACAGTGAAGTGATACCGATATTCGGAGGATAGATTGTCAATGACTGACAAGGCTATGGCACACTTCGCTGGCGCCGATGCATGGGTCGAGCAGTATTTCCTGAACAGCCCCGAAGATGAGCGTGAAGAGTTCACCCCGGCAGAGTTAGAGGATTTGGCTCGCACCCACCGTGCGCTGGCTCAAATCCGCCTGCCCAAGACCCCTGTCGTTGCCGCACGCAACGACGAGTACAACACCACCCTGTACGTCGCGACCGACGACATGCCGCACATCGTCAGCTCCCTGACCGCATGCCTTGCCGCGCACTTTGGTGGTTTCGTCACCATTCTTCACCCCACCTTCCTCGCTGAACGCGGCCCGGACGGTACCCTCCTGAGCCTGCGCGGCACCGGCATGCGCGGCAACCTCGCCAGTGGCGATACCGCCACTCTTGGCGTGCCCTCCCTCAAGCTCAGCGAGAACGCCCCGGCGGGTACCACTGTCGCTATTGAAGCCTGGATTGCGGTTCGCCTGACCCGCTACCTCACTGAGGAAGAGCAGCGCCGCTGCGAGAAGGAAGTTGAGCGCGTCCTCGCTGATGTTCGCGCCTGCCACACCGACCTGGATGCCATGGTCGCCCGCGTTTTCGACCTGGCGCAGTCCATGTACGACCTGCGCGGCGCAACCCTGGGTCACGGCGAGGAATCCTACGCCGCTAACCCGCGCGGTGTGGAGCCTGCCTCCCGTGTGGAGGTGGCACAGGACTTCCTGCGCTGGCTGACCCGCGGCAACTTCGTGTTTATGGGCGTTAAGGAGCGCGTGCTGGACGGCACCTCCGGCGCTATTTCTCTGGTGGACCGCCCCGGTTCGGCGCTCGGTATTCTGCGCACCACGGAGGGTAAGAGCCGCATCCCCCTTTCGGGCGAGACCCTGGAGCGTGCCCTGTTCCCGCGCCCCCTGTACATCACGAAGGCGAATTCCCGCTCCACCGTAGCACGGAACGACTACCTGGACTACATTGGTGTGCGCCGCTTCGACCTGAACGGCCGCGTGATTGGTGAGTACGTCATTCTGGGTCTGTTCACCCGTCAGTCGTACGCACTGCCCGCTATTGAGACTCCGCTGGTGCGTGAGCGTATCGCGATGGTGCGCCGCCGCCTCGGCTACCACCCCGGTTCTTACTCTGACAAGGCGCTTCTGGGTGCCTTGGAAGATTACCCGCGCCTGGAGCTGTTGCACGCTTCCGCTAATGACCTGACCGATACGTTCGGCGGCATCATGGGCCTGGAGGAGCGCCGCAAGACCCGCCTGTTCCTGCGCGCCGACCAGTTCAACCGGTTTATTTCCGCCGTGGTGTACCTGCCTCGGGATCGTTACAACACGAACGTGTGCTCCCGTATTCAGCGGGTGTTCCAACAGGAATTTGATTTTAGTGCCATCGACCATGAGGTGTACCTGTCCTCCTCATCGCTGGCGCGTCTATTTTTCCGCATTCGGCTCACCAACCCCAATGATGTGCCGAAGACGGATCATCAAGCTCTCGAAAAGCGACTGCAAGAAGCCGCCCGCTCCTGGGTGGAAGCAACCGCAGCTGCTATTGAGGCATGGAAACCCGGAGCGGCAGGCCGCCGACTCGCATCAGCCTGGGCAGATGCGACTAGTGCAGCCTACCGAGCCGATTACACAGTAGAACAAGCAATCGAGGATATCGTGATTCTTGAATCTCTCTCGGGCCAGAAGCCCGCCGCAATCAAGGTTGAAGCCGGCGAAGCCAACACCACCCGACTGAAGACCTACCTGTCCGCACCTCACACCCTCACCGAGCTGCTGCCGGTTATGCAGAATATGGGTCTGGTCGTTGTTGATCAGAAGCCTTACGAGTTCAAGCCTGAGGATGGCGAAGACTACGGCTACCTCTACGACTTCGGAGTTGAATTCCCCGAGGGCGTGGACGCAAACGCTGTGGCTTCCCTGTACGAGGATGCCCTGAACGCCTACCTGCTCGGTGAGCGCGAGTCCGATACCCTGGACCGCCTGATCCTGGCTGAGGGCCTGACCTGGCAGGAAGTACGTCTGTTCCGTGCCCTGAACCACTACCTGATTCAGCTGGGCCTGGGCTACACCCCGTCCTTCATGTCGAACACCCTGCTCGCAAACCCGGCCATCACCAAGCACCTGGTCGAGTTCTTCGAGGTCAGCTTCGACCCGAACAACGGTCTCAACGATGAGCAGCGCAACGCACGCCGTGACGAAATCGAAGCAGCCCTGGTTGAGGAACTGAACCAGATCCCCACCCTGGACGCTGACCGCTACCTGCGTTCCCTCGGCAAGGTCATCCGCGCTATCCTGCGCACCAACGCATACCTTGCTGACCGCCCCGCACTCGCGTTCAAGGTGGCACCGCAGGAGATTGACTTCGCACCCCTGCCCCGCCCCAAGTTCGAGATTTTCGTCTACTCCCCGCGCGTTGAGGGTGTTCACCTGCGCTTCGGTAGCGTCGCACGTGGTGGCCTGCGCTGGTCGGACCGCCGCGACGACTTCCGCACCGAGGTGCTCGGCCTGGTCAAGGCACAGATGGTGAAGAACGCCGTCATTATCCCCACCGGCGCGAAGGGTGGCTTCTACCCCAAGCAGCTGCCCGACCCCGCAGTGGATCGTGACGCATGGATCACCGAGGGCCGCGAGTCCTACAAGGTCTTCATCGGCTCTCTGCTGGACGTCACCGACAACCTCGCAGTTGGCACCGACGGCTCCGAGACTGTTGTCCGCCCCGAGGGCGTTATCGCACGCGACGCTGACGACTACTACCTGGTGGTTGCAGCGGATAAGGGCACCGCAGCATTCTCCGACACCGCAAACGCAATCAGCCTGGAGCGCGGCTTCTGGCTGGGCGATGCCTTCGCATCCGGCGGCTCCGTCGGCTACGACCACAAGGCAATGGGCATCACCGCACGCGGTGCATGGGAGTCCGTCAAGCGTCACTTCGCTGAGCTGGGCCACGACGCTCAGACCGAAGAGTTCACCGCAGTCGGCATTGGCGACATGTCCGGTGACGTGTTCGGTAACGGTCTGCTCCGCTCCAAGGCAACCCGCCTGGTCGCAGCATTCGACCACCGCGACATCTTCCTGGACCCGAACCCGAACGCGGCAGTGTCCTTCGACGAGCGTCAGCGCCTGTACAACCTGCCCCGTTCCTCCTGGCAGGACTACAACCGCGACCTGATTTCCGCCGGTGGTGGCGTGTACTCTCGCGGTCTGAAGTCCATCGAGATCACCCCCGAGGTGCGCGAGGTTCTGGGCCTGGACGAGTCCGTCACCGAGCTCGCACCGACCGAGCTGATTTCCGCAATCCTCAAGGCACCGGTCGACCTGATTTACAACGGCGGTATCGGTACCTACGTGAAGGCCTCCACCGAGACCAACGCACAGGTTGGCGACAAGGCTAACGACGCACTGCGCGTCAACGGTAAGGACCTGCGCGCCAAGATTGTTGGCGAGGGCGGTAACCTCGGCTTCACCCAGCTGGGTCGTATTGAGGCTGCGCTCAACGGCGTCATCCTCAACACCGACGCAATCGACAACTCCGCAGGTGTGGAAACCAGTGACCGCGAGGTCAACATCAAGATTCTGGTGGACCGCCTCGTGGCACACGGCGAGCTGTCCAGCGAAGAGCGTGCTTCCTTCATCGAGTCCCTGCAGGACGAGGTCGGCGGCAAGGTCCTCGAGACCAACGTTGAGCAGAACGTTCTGCTGCAGGGTGAGTTCCACGGCTCCTTCCTGGGCACCAACCTGTACAAGCGCCTCATGCACGACCTGGAAGAGCACGCCGGCCTGAACCGCGCCGTCGAGTTCCTGCCCACCGACGAGGAGCTGGACGAGCGTCTGGAGACCACCGGCGACCGCCTGACCCGCCCCGAGCTGTCCGTCCTGGCTGCGTACGTGAAGATTTACCTCACCCACGCACTGGAGCAGACCGACTTCGCGGACGACCCCTACCTGGAAGGCGTTCTGCGCAGCTACTTCCCGGCAGCACTGGTCGAGCGTTTCGGTCAGCACCTGGACTCGCACCCGCTGCGTAAGGAAATCATTTGCACCCGCGTCGCTAACGAGCTGGTCAACATTGGCGGTATCACCTTCGCATACCGCGTGATGGAGGAGTTCAACGTCGGTATCGATTCCGTCGCACGCGCCTTCATCGTCGCTCGCGAGCTCTTCGAGCTGGGCACCGCAGCTAAGCTGCACCGCGAACTGCCCCCGAAGACCCCGCTGGATGCATGGTTCACCGTTCTGCGCGACAACCAGCGCGTTCTGGATCGTGCTGTCCGCTGGTTCATCACCGAGCGTGGCGTGGTTGCTGGCACCAGCATCTCTGAACTGCTGGAGACCTTCGGTTCCGTCGTCGAGATGCGCCATAACCTACCCGAGTACCTCTCCGGTACCTCCCGCGAGCGTGTTCGTGCAAAGCGCGACGCAGGCGAGGCATGGGGCCTGCCCGAGGAACTCATCGTCATCTGGATCCGCGGTTTCGAGGGCTACGCCCTGCTGGACGTCATCCGTTCGGCACGCGACCACGACTTCGAGGCAACCTCGCTGGCACCGGTCTACTTCGCAACCTACGACCGCTTCAAGGTGGACGAGCTGCTCGGCCTCATCTCCGACCTGCCCCGCAGCGACCGCTGGGAGATCCTGGCACGTCAGGCACTGCGCGGCAGCCTCTACGAGACCGCTGCAGGTCTGGCACTGTCTGTGGCAGAGGGCGCGAAGGGTGACTTCTCCACCGTGGACGGTGCGCAGAAGGCACTGGCTACCTGGATTGAAGAGCACCCGACCCGCGTGGGTAACATCGACCGCATCCTGAAGGAGATTGGCGAGGCCGCTCTGGACGTCACGGGTCACCCGCGCCTGGCTGTAGTGTCCGTGGCACTGCGTACTCTCTCGAGTGCATCCTAAATAGCTAAGGCCCGTTAGGGTCGCTTAGAGCATCCCGGTTCCCTCCCGGTGGGAGGGGCCGGGATGCTTTTGCGCAGGGACACATGGTGCATGCACAGGTAGTGCGGGGGATCCTTGGTTGGGTGAACCTTGTGCCGGTGTGCCAGCGCGTCAGCACCTCGCGTGGAGCACCCAAATCAAGGTTGTTGCACCCCGCGTATATTGCATAGAATATTGCTCTCACTAGATGTTTTGCATTCTTGTGTGATGCGCATTATGTGGGTGTGTCCTAAATCCCTCCAAATATCAAGTAGAGGGTTAAGGAAACCAAAGGTTTTAGTTGATATATGCCGTATATTGATTCACGGCGGCATCAGCGCAAGCCATGGGGACCCGGCACTTCTCGGTACGACGACTCTTTCCCCTGGCGCGTCACACGGTGCTGTTCAAACACACTGCCCCTAATCTTTACGATTATCGACTGAAAGTCTGCAAGATTGTCTACCAACCACGGTACTGAGGAAAAAAGCAATAGCGCATGGCGCCTCCTCATTAACTTTCTGCTTTACGTCTCTCCGGTCGCCCTGCTGACCACCGTCTTCCCCATGGTTACCCCGACCATTAACCGGTACAACCTTGATGGTGTACCCCTGATCCAGGTGATTCTGGCGGCGTCCATTACCGTTCCTTGGCTCAGCCAGGCAGCCTGCCTGCCCCTTTACCGTGCTATCCAGATGGAGCACAAGAAGATTGCGGACGCCCGCGAAGGCCTGCGCATTCACGCTGAAACCCTTGAGCACCAGCTCAAGCGCGCCGAAGCACGAGCCGTACGCGCACGCATGTCCGAGCCGCAGTTCCAGGACATTACCGACCTGACCGCGTTCACCCGCAACTGGCTCTACCTCTTCTTCATGACCATGCCGCTGGTGCTGCTCTTCGCAATTCCGGTCGCCCTCGTCCTTCACTGGAGCCCGACTGCATTCGGTGCGTTCTTCGTCCTGGGCGTTCTCAACATTGCGTTCGCGCAGCTGCTGGTCATCCCGAACCTCGCGAAGAACCGCATCATCTGGTTCATCGCGTGGCTTGGCTACACTCTTGCCCTGTACTGCTACCCCGTCATCTGGTTCCTGCCGCCGCTGGTTGGTTCGCTCATCCTGTTGGTGAGCCTCGGTAAGGACCTGGTGCACCTGCTGCACTTCGCGCGCATCCCGCTCAAGGACATTGCGCTCGACGCCCTGCGCGGCTTCTTCACCGGCTCCATCATCTGGGCTGATAAGTACATGCTCTTCCTGGTCACCGGCGGTGAAATCAACGTCGTGGCAATCTACCTGAGCCTGATCCCCTGCGTTATCGCCTACAACTACTTCTTCGTGGTGGAAGCAGACCGCGTCAACGCAAGCATCCAGCACCTGTGGACTATCTTCGACCGACTGCCCTACAAGGGCGTTCAGGAGGAGTCCTCCAAGGCTCTGCGCACCTCCAACCGCGCTATCCGCAACTCCCTGCTGATTTACATCGCCAGCGCTATTGTCACCGGCATCCTGATGTTCATCTTCCTGCCGCAGTCCTACCCGCTGGCGCTCTCCGGCCTGGTCGTGGCGTTCCTCTTCGTTGCAGTGGCACTGCTGATCTACCAGATCGAGTACATGACCATGTACGTCACCGTGCAGCTGCTCTCCGCAGCGCACCTGGTGCTGCTCTTCATCTCCTTCATGATCCTGCCCAACGAGACCGGCTACCTGCCCATCATCGCGGGCGAGGCGGTGCTCGCCTTCGCATGCTACCGCGTCTACCGTCAGGCGTGGGCAGCCCCCGAGTACTCCCTCTTCTGGCGTCGAGCCCTCGCCTGGTAAGAACCGCACGGTCCGCGAAAGATACATACGACAATGACTGAACAGATGTACCGAAACCACTACGCGCCGCTGCAGCTTCCGGCTCCCGGCCCCCACTACAGCGACCCCGAATACCCGGACGTTGACGTCGCCATCATCATGGAATCCACCTACCCCTACCTCAAGGGTGGTGTGTCTGCGGTGGTGCACGATATCGTCTGCGAAAACCCGGATCTGACCTACGGCATTATTCACATCGCCTGGGATAAGAACTCCCCCCACGAAGACCTCTACGGCATGCCCGAGAACGTCAAGTGGGTCAAGGTGCTGTACCTGAGCCTGGAAGTCAACCGCGACGCCTTCGCGGAAGCCTGCGACCCCTCCGCACTGCGCATGAACTTTGCGGAGCGTCAGGCACTCACTAACCGCCTCATGGACGGCTTCAGTGCCCTCATCGTCGGCGACGTGAACCCCCTCTGGAAGCTCTACGACGAGGGCATCAACCCCGCAACCCGCAGCTACAACCTCTTCGGCCTCTTCGGAACCCGTGAGTTCATGCAGGCGATTGCGGGTCTGGGCTTCTTCTCCGAGGTGCCCTTCGGTGAGCTCTTCTGGAAGGTGCGCGACTTCGTCTCCATCCTCTTTGCAATCCTGCACGAGCGGATGCCGCACGCCCGCGTCTACCACGCCCACACCACCGGCTACGCTGCACTCATCGCCGCCGCAGCCGCACGTGACCACGGCACCAGCTTCCTGCTGACCGAGCATAACCTGTACATTCGCGACACCGTGAACACCAAGCTCGAACGCAACATGGCGAAGCCCGTCACCACCGACTACGCCTTCCTCAACGAGGAGCGTGAGCACCCCGGCCTGGGCCCGGTCACCCTTGACGAGCGTGCCTGGTCCGTCTGGTTCGTCGAAATGGGACGCTTCTGCTACCCCAGCGCTGACATGGCAACCTACCTGTACCCCAAGGCTCTGGAAGAGGCACGCGGTATTGGCGCGCCCATCGACCAGATGAACGAGGGTGAGAAGGACCGCGCGATCATTCTGCCCAACGGTATGCTCATCGAGTCCGTGGCGGAAGCCTACTACGCCCGCCAGGCGGCGCGTGCCCGCATCCTCGCTGAGGGCCGCGGCCACGTGTGGCGCTTTGTGTTCATTGCCCGCGTGGTGCCCATTAAGGGCCTGACCGATCTGATTCGCTCCCTCGCGGTGCTGCGCGATCAGGGTCTGGTGAACTTCCACCTGGACGTGCTCGGCCCCAAGGACCACCTGCCCGAGTACTACGAACTGTGCCTGCGTACCATCGAAGAGCTCAACATGGGCGAGTACATCACCTTCCACGGCACCGTGAACGTGCGTGCGATGCTCGACCGCTTCGACCTGCTGCTCATGCCCAGCTACAATGAGGGTCAGCCGATTGTGGCGCTCGAGGCGATGGCTGCGTCCATCCCGCTGGTCAGCACCGACGTGGGCGGTATGTCCCAGCTCATCGACGATGTGCTGGTCGCCCCCGACGGCCACGAAATCGGTAACTGCGGTATCTTGACCATCCCCGGCGATATTCACGGCTTCGCGGCGGCGCTGCGCACCCTCATGGAGGAGCCCAGCATCTACGAACGCTACTGTGTGAACGCCTACGACCGTATCGTCAGCTTCTTCCAGCTGCGACTGGTCATGGACCGCTACAACACGATCTACCGCGAGCTGGGCAAGCTGCCCCCTCGCGCCCCCGAATTCGACCCGGAGTACGATGGCGAATAAACTCACCCGCTTGGGCGGACCCGGCAAATTTGGTGCCTGGGTCCGCTACGGCGGTAAGCCCATTACCCAGCAGCAGCTTGATTTTGCGGTCAAGAACTACTCTGTCGCAATCCTGCAGCCCTGGGAACTGGACGCGGCACGCTACCTGAAGAAGCGTGCACCTCAAATGGTGGTGCTGGCGTACAAGTGCCTGTCTTCCACCCGCTCTTATGAACCCGGCCCGATCTATTCTTCGGGTGTCTCTTACCCGCTGGCGCAATCGATGGCGAACTCCGGTAAGGATTTCTTCGCCCACCGCCTCAACGGCGACCGTATCGAGTGGAAGGGCTACCCCAAGCACTTCCAGATGCAGGTGTGGAACGCCGACTACCGTTGGCACTGGGTGGACGCTGTGGTGCGCGAAATGCGCAACTCACCCTTCGACGGGGTCATGGCGGATAACGACATCGAGAACGACTACTACGACCTGAACCTGCCCATCCAGGGTGTGGAGTCTATGACGAAGATCCGTGAGCACCTGGATTTTCTGGTCGCGTACGCCGGTATTGAGCTGAATAAAATCGGCAAGATTCTGGTGCCCAATATTGCTGAGTCTCGTCTGCGTTACGGCAAGTGGGAGCGTCACAGCGCCTACGGTGGCGGCTTTGAGGAGGTGTGGCTCGGCTGGGGTCCGAACGACTACCTGTCTTCGCCGTACGCCGTGATGCAGGGTCGTGAGATTGCGAACGGCTCGGCGGGCGACGTGAACCTGGGTACTACTTTTGCGGGTCTGGGTGGCCGTAGCGCCGCCTCGCAGAAGAAGGTGACGATTCTGCGTACCCCGCTCAGCGACCGCAAGGCTGCTATTACCGGTACGGATGAGAACTTCCTGTACGGTTTGGCGGGCTTCTGGGTGTTTGGTGGAGGCGCCTTCACCGGCATCAGCGCAACCCACCACGACGCCTACGACGAGATCCCGCACGCCCCGGAGCTTTCCTATGACCTGGGGGATCCGGTCGGCGGCATTATTGCTCAGAAGACCGCTCAGACTCGTGCCTTTACGCGCGGCTGGGCTGCCCTGAACACCGGCTCGAAGGATGTGATCGTGAAGGTCCCGTCCGGCTTGGTGGATGCGGCAAACCGCCCGGTGCCTTCGAGCTTCACGCTGCGGGCGCATCAGGGTGTGGTGTACCGCCGTAAGGCTTAATTACCGCTCGCATAGCTCTTCTGAGCTTCTGCGCGGCACCGCTTATCTGCGTAGATAACCTCATAAACAAACCCACCGGCAATATAGCCAAATGGCTATATGTACCGGTGGGTTTGCTATATGTGTGCTAGATGAGCTGGGGTAGCTTACTTAGCGGGGTAGGAGGGCACGTCGTAGCCGCCCATGCGCTCCAGAACGCGAATCACCTGGCAGGAGTAACCGAACTCGTTGTCGTACCAGACGTAGACAATTGCGGAGTCATCGGTCACCACGGTAGCCAGCGAGTCCACAACACCTGCGGTGCGGGAACCCACGAAGTCGGTGGAAACAGCCTCGGGGGAATCCGAGTAGCCCACCTGGCGGCGCAACTCGCCGTCGATGGACTCGCGGCGGAACAGCTCATTCAGCTCCTCAGCGGAACCTGCGGGCTTGGTCAGCTTCACGTTCAGGATTGCCATGGAGACGTCCGGGGTGGGAACGCGGATAGCGTTACCGGTCAGCTTGCCTTCCAGCTGCGGCAGAGCCTTAGAAACAGCCTTTGCAGCACCGGTCTCGGTGATGACCATGTTCAGCACAGCGGAGCGACCGCGGCGGTCACCCTTGTGGAAGTTGTCAATCAGGTTCTGATCGTTGGTGAATGCGTGAACGGTCTCAACGTGGCCGCGCTCAACACCGTATGCGTCATCCAGAACCTTCAGTGCCGGAGTAATCGCGTTGGTGGTGCAGGATGCTGCGGAGAGAATCTTGTCCTCATCGGTGATGACGTCATCGTTCACGCCGAACACGATGTTCTTCATGTCGCCCTTACCGGGAGCGGTCAGCAGAACACGAGAAATACCGGGGCGGTTCAGGTGCTGCTCGAGGCCCGGAACGTCGCGCCAGCGGCCGGTGTTGTCCACCAGCAGAGCGTCCTTGATGCCGTACTCGGTGTAGTCGACGGTGGTCGGGTCTGAGGAGTAAATGAAGCGAACCGGAACACCGTTAGCGATGATGGTGCTGTTCTCCTCATCCACCTCAATAACGCCCTTGAAGGGGCCGTGAACCGAGTCGCGCTCCAGCAGGGATGCACGCTTGACCAGGTCCTTGTCACCATTCTTACGCACCACAACAGCGCGCAGGTTCAGGCCAGAACCCAGCGGCGAGGAGGAACGCTCCAGCAGAATACGAGCCAGCAGGCGACCAATACGACCGAAGCCGTACAGCACAACGTCCTGCTCCTTAGGCTGGTCGCCCTGGTGGTTCACGGAGGAACCCAGCTGCTCGGGCAGCCACATGGACAGCTCGGGGGAGCCAGCCTCACGGTGAGCCTTGTGCAGAGCAGCAATGTTAATCGAGCATGCACCCAGGTTCAGCTCAGCCAGAGCGCGAACCAGCTCCAGGGTGTGTGCGGGGTTCAGAGGTGCACCATCAATGTGAGATACAAAATCGTGCAGCTTCAGCAGCTCAATGACAGACTTGTTGACCAGGCTACGGCCGTGAATGCTCAGCACCACACCGTTCTCGCGGTGCAGCTTACCGATGAGGGGGATCAGCTCCTCTGCGGTAGCCTCACGGTTAACCCAGGTAGCGGTTGCAGTCGTCACGTATGACCTTCTTCCTAACTTCGTCGTTGGAGGGTAGGCGCGACGGTGCTGTCGCGTCAATACCGTGCCGGGCGTTAAAGACCCGGCGTCGGTTTAAGTCTAACCCGTGCGAACCCCTCTAGAGCCTCAAAATTAGTGATATTGGGGCTAAAAGTCAGAAGAGGTAAAAGTCAGTTCCTGCACCCGCCCGGCAAGCCAACACAAGCCCTCAAAAGGAAAAGTAAAACCACTTCAAATACCCACAAAAACACACCCCACGACATGGGAAAACATAGGTAAAATTGAAACCATGTTGACTGTAATCGGTGAAGCACTCGTAGACGTCGTCCACCAGCACGACGGAGAAACCCGCGCCTACCCCGGCGGATCGCCCATGAACGTAGCCGTGGGCGCACGCCGCCTCGGCCACCCCACCAACTTCGTCGGCCACTACGGCCCCGACGCCTACGGCAAGAGCATTGACGCACACCTGGAAGCATCCCAGGTGACCCTGCCCTTCGAACACAGTGCTGAGCGCACCTCCGTCGCCCAGGCAACTATCGGTGCCGACGGCGCAGCAGAGTACGAATTCGACATCACCTGGTCCCTCGACTCCGTCGCCGAGAAGCTCACCGAACTGGCACGCACCTCCAATGCGGTACACACAGGCTCCATCGCCGCCATGCTCGAACCTGGCGCGCACGTGGTGGCCGCAGCCTTCGAAGCCGCCCGCGACAGCGCCCTGCTCAGCTACGACCCGAACTGCCGTCCCACCCTCATCCACAATGTTGATGAGGGCCGCGCATGGGCTGAAAAGTTCGTCTCCCTCTCCACCGTCGTGAAGGCATCCGACGAGGACCTGCAGTGGCTCTACCCCGAGCGCTCCCTCGACGACACCGCCCGCGCATGGCTTGACCTCGGCGCAGAGCTGATGGTCATCACCCGCGGCGAAGATGGCCCCATCGCCTTCACCAAGAAGTACCCCGAGGGCATCAGCCAGCCCGCACACCGCGTTGAGGTTGCGGACACCGTCGGTGCCGGTGACTCCCTCATGGCGGCGCTCATTGCTGGCCTGCTCGACCGCGGCATTGCCGGTTCCGAGGCACACGCTAAGGTCGCCGCACTGACCGCAGAAGAGATTGCCGACCTGCTGCGTTTCTCCGCAACCGCAGCCGGCATCACCGTCTCCCGCGCGGGCGCTAACCCGCCCACCCGCGAAGAACTCGACGCCGTACTCAACGGCTAAAAAATTCACGCCTCGCCGGCGGATAGCTCACTCTGTCCGCCGGCGTCGCCATATCCACCCGCACCCCAACGCTGAGGAGCACCATGACCAACATTGGCACCGCGCCCCTGCCCCGCGAACCCTACGCGGGCCTGCCCGAACTACCCGAATTCACCCTGACCTCCACCGACGTTCAGGACGGCGGCACCGCCCCCGAATGGATGCGCTCCGCCCTCTTCGGCCTGGCGGGCGGTCAGGACCGCTCCCCGCAGCTGTCCTGGAGCGGATTCCCCGAGGGCACCAAGTCTTTCGTACTGACCTGCTTCGACCCGGATGCGCCCGTCCCCAGCGGCTTCTGGCACTGGACTGTCTCCAACATTCCCGCCAACGTGACCAGCATTGACACTGGCGCGGATGCACCCGCCGGCGCCCTGACGCACCGCAACGACGCCGGTGTGGCGGGCTTCCTGGGTGCTGCCCCTCCGGCTGGTCACGGCCCGCACCGCTACATCTTCTGCGTCACCGCCGTGGATGTGGAGAAGCTCGACATTGACGAGAACGCCAGCCCCGCCGTCGTGAACTTTAACCTGCTCGGCCACGGTCTGGGTCGTGCGTTCCTGACCGTCACCTACGCGGAACCGGCGGCATAGCGGTACACCGGCACAGTCTCACCAGACCCGCACCCTGCCAGCCCTGCACCCTGACCAGCACCGATACACCCCACCACTGAAGGCATATCTGCATGATTAAACTCATCGCCAGCGACCTGGACGGCACCCTCATCGGGCACGATTTCCGATTCCGTCCGCGTACCTTGCGCGCCCTTGAGGCCGCCCGCGCCGCCGGGATTGATATCGTCTTCGTCACCGGCCGCCCGAGCCGCTGGCTCACGCCCCTGCGCGAGCAGACCGACTTCGACTCCTACGCCATCTGCTCCAACGGTGCCGTGGTGTACCACCTGGGCGCGAACGAGGTGGAAGAAGTCAACGGCGCTGATCCCGCGGTGATTGCCCGTACTCACGAGCTGCTGGAGCCCATTTTCCCCGACGCCACCTACACCCTCGAAACCGTGGACACCGTCTACATTCAGGGCCCGCACGACGGCGGTGAGGTGCTTGAGGGCGCCCGCGTGGTGGAGGCGAAAATCGCCGAGGCGCTCGAACGTATTGGTTCAACCCCGGTCATTAAGTACCTGATTCGTGTGCCCGGCATGGACCCGGATATTCTGCAGGCACGCGTGCATCAGGCGGTGGGTTCGCTGGTGTCGGTGACCCGCGGCGTGGTCGGTGAGCCGCTCATCGAGATGGGCTCTAAGACCGTGAATAAGGGGCGGATTTTGGAGAAGTTCGCGGCACGCCACGGCATTGAGGCGCACGAGGTGATGGCGTTTGGTGACATGCCGAATGACGCTGAGATGCTTTGCTGGGCGGGGGAGGGCTTCGCCATGGCCTCGGGGCAGCCGGCGCTCATTGCGAAGGTGGGGCGCACTTGCCCGCCCTTCCATGAGGACGGTGTGGCGCAGACGATTGAGGCGATGCTCGCCGAACGGTCCTAGCCGCCTAGCACTAGCTATCCAGCACTAGCGGCTAGGTGAGCCTCCGCAGACATAACTCAGACATAAACTTTTATGTCTACACATAAAAAATTTGAGTCTAGACATAAAAATTTATGTCTAGACTCAAATTTTTGTGTCTGATTTACATCTAATTTGTGTCTAGACTAAAATTTTTTGTATGAACAACGTGGAATGGACCCCCGAATGGCTTGCTGAAACCATCAAACTACTGTGCACTCACGGCAGCGATACGCAGTTTATCGAGGTTAAAAAAGCCCACGGAGGCTACCCCGGAAGCCTAGACGCAACCCTGAGTAGCTTCTCCAATAGTTCCACGGGCGGAATCATTATCTGCGGCCTCGACGAGAATAATGACTTTGCACCTGTAGGCGTATACGACCCTGCAGACCTAGAAAAAACCCTCGGCAACAAGCTCCGCAGGGGCCTCAAGCCGCCGAACACCATGGAATCCGGCACCATCCTCTACGAAGACGCCAAAATCTTTGTCGCCGCAATCCCTCCGCTGCCTCCCTATGAACGCCCCGCCTACATTGGCGGTAAAGCGTACGTGCGTTCCGGCGACGGTGACCACGAAATGAGCCGCCACGAAACCGACCTGATGGTAGCTCAGCGGACACGCACCGGATTCGATGAGGAGCCGGTAGAATACACCTCCCTGGCTGACCTAGACGAAGGCCTCAAAACTGCTTATCTGCGAGACGTCCGTGCTAAATCACGCCGCCTCGCCGGAAGCTCCGATGAAGAAGTCCTCCGCCGTAAGGGAATTATTGCCCTCGGAACCAATAATCTTTCCCTTGCGGGCTTGTACGCCTTGGGTTCTTACCCTCAGGAGTTCAGGCCCTCGCTCAAAGTCACCGGAGTCGTCATCGACCCAAGCGGTAAAGCCCGCAACCTCGACAAATTCGAGGCGGATGGCCCCATCCCCGCGATGCTCGAAGAGACTCTGGCATGGGTCAAGCGGAACCTGGCACACCCGGTTGTCGAACTGTCCAACGGGCACCTCATCAACGGGCAGGAAGTACCCGATATTGCCCTTCGCGAGATCCTGTCGAATGCACTCGTACACCGCAGCCTCAACCCCAAAGCAGATACCGAAGAGGTGCGCGTCAGGATTTTCCCCGACCGAATCTCTGTAGAGAACCCTGGTGGTCTATACGGAATCACTCTCCAGCGTCTGCAAGAGTACGGCGAACGCTCCCGCGTGAATGACCGCCTGTATGACATCTGCACGCATGTAACAACCCCTGAAGACGGATACCGCGTCATCGAAGGTGAAGGTAGCGGCATCTACACTGCCCAGGAGGCGGTGCGTCAGGCAGGGCTGAAACCCATCCAATTCGTTGATGGGGTCATTCGTTTTACTGCGATTATTAGCAGGGAGCCTCTGGCTGGTGCTTGTGCCGCCGATGTTGGTTCACCGCAGCAGAAGTCGGAAGTAGACCCGCGCCAATCGTCGCCTACGGTTCCTAGTAACCGTCAGGAGGCGGTGCTCCTCGCCCTGCGCTCGCTGCGTTACCCCGCCGGTATCGAGGACATCATGGCTGTGCTACCTGAGCCTTTTGCTGAGCTGCAGAAGCCGCAGGTCCGGTACGTCCTCACGAAGCTCCTTCAAGAGGGCGTAATCGTGCGTGAAGGTGGTCGAGGTAACCGCAATACGACATACCGCCTGGCCTAACCGAATATCGGGCTAACATGCAAAAGCGGCCCGGATGGAAACCAATCCATCCGGGCCGCTTTTCTACAGCCTACGCCTCAGGAGAATTACTCCAACGGGCGGTGAAGAACTTAGTGTCCCTCAGTGCTCTTCTCAGGGTCGAAGGGCTCCAGCGGGTCGCCAGCAGCCTTCGTGTACTTCGCAATGAAGGTCATCAGGTGGAAGATAATCAGGGTCGCAGCGGTACCCAGAGCAATACCGGCGAAGGTCATCCCATCGAAGGTCCAGGTGTAGTCCGCGATACCCACAATCAGCGCCACAGCGGCGGTGGTCAGGTTAATCTGGTTCGAGAAATTCACGCGGTTCTCGCTCCAAATACGAACACCGAGCATACCGATCATGCCGTACAGCACGGTTGCGGCACCGCCCAGAACACCCGCAGGAACAGACGCAATAGCCGCGCCGAAGCCCGGGAAGAGCGACAGAACAATCGCGAAGATAGCAGCCACCCAGTACGCCGCGGTGGAGTACACCTTGGTTGCAGCCATAACACCGATGTTCTCAGCGTAGGTGGTGGTACCCGAACCGCCACCCATGCCTGCGATGGTGGTTGCCAGGCCGTCCGCCATGAGGGCGCGGCCGGAGTAGTCGTCCAGGTTTTCGCCGCTCATCTGAGCCACCGACTTCACGTGACCGATGTTCTCAGCCACGAGCACCAGAATCACGGGGATGAACAGGCCTGCGAGCTCCCAGTGGAACTCGGGGGTCTGGAACTGCGGTAGGCCAATGATGCCCTGGGTCTGCACAGCCTTGTCAATCTTGGAGAAGTCTACCTCACCGCGAATCACGGCGGTGATGTAGCCGATACCCACACCCAGCAGGATGGACAGGCGGCCAATGATGCCCTTGAAGAGCACCGAAATCAGGATGATGGAGCACAGGGTCACCAGCGCGGTCACCGGTGCCACCATGAAGTTGTCCTTAGCGCTCTTTGCCAGGTTGAAGCCAATCAGCGCCACAATCGAACCGGTCACGACCGGGGGCATGAGCTTGGTGAGCCAGCCGGTGCCAGCGAACTGAACGATTAGGCCGACCAGGAACAGCGCCGCACCCGCCATGACGATACCGCCTAGGGCACCGGCCGGGCCGTGCGAGTTCATAGCAGCCGCCAGGGGTGCAATGAATGCGAACGAGGAACCCAGGTAGGAGGGGACGCGTCCGCGGGTAATCAGCAGGAACAGGACCGTACCGATACCCGAGAAGAACAGGGTGGTTGCCGGCGGGAAGCCGGTAATAATCGGCACGAGGAAGGTCGCGCCGAACATTGCGACCACGTGCTGCGCGCCGATACCGATGGTAATCGGCCATGCGAGGCGCTCGTTCGGGGCAACGAAGGAACCGGGCTTGATGCTGCGGCCGTCGCCGTGGATCGACCAGTCAAAGCCGAGAAGCTTAGAGATGCTCAAAGGGAGCTCCTGAGGTGAATGTGGTGGTGTATAAAATTCCACATCATTCTACGCGTATACAAGCGTGGGTCACAGCTAAACGGCTGTAAATATGAGCAGGGATACGTTGAGTGGTGCATATATTCTCTTATCGTGGGCTCTATGTCGCGTATATAACCCAGAAAGCATCAATACCCTGTATATGCAATAAATCGCATATACAGGGTATTGATGCAAAGAGCGAATAAAAACACTCGCTACAGCTAGCTCAGTGGCTTAGAGAGCGTCACGCAGGTTCTCCAAGTGATCGTAACGCGCCAGTTCGTAACGCAGGTGACCCTCGGTCGGGGACTGAACCGGCAGGAACGTCGCCTCACGCAGGCGGCGAGCCGTCGGGGAATCAGCCACGTAACCGGCGCCTCCAACAACCTGCAGCTCAAAGTGAGTAGCAATGGTTGCAAAGTGCGAAACACCCAGGCGCAGGCTCAGCAGGTCACGACGCTCAGCACGCTCCGGCTCAGACGCCAGACGAATCAGTTCCTCACGCAGGCTCTGGTACTCGGTCAGAATCAGCGGGAACTCAGGACGGAATACGCCCTGAGAGACGTCCAGGTGCTTAGCAGCCTCCTGCAGGGCGCCAGCGGCAAGACCCAGGCAGAACGACGACTGAACCAGCAGGAACGGCGCGGTCACATCGTGCAGGAACGCCTCAATGTTGTCGCTCAGAATGTCCTCGCTCGGAACGAAAACGTCCTCGAACTTCAGGGTGCCGGACTCGGTGCCGTTCAGCGCCAGCAGGTTGCGGTGGTAGTCAATGCTCAGACCCTCAACATCCTGGCGAACCGTCACGATGTAGCGGTTCGGGTGGCTCTCCGGGGCGTTCTGCACAGCCACCGGAAGAACAATCACGCCGCCCGGATACAGGTTCGACGCCCACGACACGGAACCGTTCAGCTTCAAGCCGCCCTCAACGAGGGTGCCCTCAACCTTGATCGGTGCCAGGCCCGAAGCTTCCTTGTAGGCCGCCGCCATTGCGGTGGTGCCGCTGACGGTCGCATCCGACAGGCCCTCGGGCAGTTCGCGACCCACAGCGTCAAAGAACGCGATGGTGGAGCGGTGAGCCCACAGGGAGAACGCCGTCGAGGCATCCTCAGTGGCAAGGTCGAACGCTACCGAAACCTGGGGGACCAGGGAGCCGCCGTCGCGGCCCAGGGTAATCAGGCCGTCCTTAGCGATTTCGCGCAGGTTTTCGAAGGGGGAACGCTCGCCACGGTCAACCGCGTTAGCGTGGGTTTGGGCGAGTGCGAGCACCTGCTCGCGCTGGGGGTAGTCGTAGAGGGGTTCGAGAGTGAACTCAGACATGGGGTTTCTCCTAAGAGGGGAGCATCGCGTCTATGCGTGCAGCTTGAACAGTCGGTCAATGGGGGTGCTGACGGCCTTACGGGCGCGAACAACAGCTTCTTCGTCGGGTGCGTCGTAGAAGCAGAGGCACTTGGCGGTGTCTTCGCGAACGTAGGTGCGCAGGAAGGAAACCTCGGGTACTTCAGCGTACTTGGGGGCGTTTGCCTTCTTGCGGGTCAGGTACTGTTCCATAGTGATCTCTGCGGGGATGTCCCACTCAACCAGGTAGTCTGCGTCCTTCTTGAGCTTCTTGATGTCTTCGAGCTCTGCGCCGACCAGGCGGACTGCGTCGGGGCCTGCGACGGCTGCGCGCTCACCGATTGCTGCGGCGAGGTCGGGGCCGAATGCGGTGTTCTCGGATTCGACGATGACGAAGACGATCTTGTGGTCTGCGGAGACCTGGGTTTCGATGAGCTCGGCGCCGTTGGTCAGGGACGAGTTGACGGTCTCGATGAGTGCGGTTGCTTCGTCCTTGGACGGCTGTGCGGGGGTCAGTTCTACCAGGTAAAGTGCCATGATTTTCTCCTCGGCTAAGGGTTGAAGGGTTGTTCCGGAAGGGGCCTTCCGGTTTGTTATGGATTCACCTTAGACCCGTGGTTGAGGGCTGTCTAGTAGATTTCTGTTCGTGGCTTAATACGTCCTTTTTGACTCTAATGTTCGTCATGTGTGTTCATGCGGAGACATAAATCGTCACAGTTCCGTGCATGGGAACCCGCCTACAGCCGCAGAATTTTCGCGTGGGTTATCGAACCCGGAGGCGCATCTATCCGCGCCGTCCCGCTCGTGCTGCAAAGTCGTCGAGGGCGCGGTTGAGAGCGGGGACAGTCCACACTTTTTGCCCCTGAATTTTGACGCGTTCTTCACGCAGAATCTGCAGCTCCACCATGCGGTTGAGGAGGCGGTACACGCTGGCTTTCGACCCCTGCGTGTGCTCCTCCACCATGCGCGCGGTGAAGGCGGGCTCGGTGCAGCACAGGTCGGCGAGGGAACGCAGGAGAGGGGTTTTGCGCTGGGCAATGGACAGCACCTCATCGCGCAAGATTTCAATGTCTTGCGCCAGGATTTCTGCGTTGGTGATTGCCTTCTGCGTGGCGTCGATGAAGAGCTCGATGATGGGTTCGGCGTCGCCTGCACGGTAGTCGGTGAGCGCCTGAACGTACCCTTCGGTATCGTGCAACAGGCCGGAGGAGACGGGCAGAATCACGTGGCGGGTGACGCCGCGGGCGAGCAGGAGCGCGGAGATGAGGGCTCGCCCGGTTCGACCGTTGCCGTCGGTGAAGGGGTGGATTGTCTCAAATTGGGCGTGCGCGATAGCCGCCTGTGCGAGGGGGTCAATATCGCGGCGGTTCATGAAGGCTACAAGGTCTTCGAGGGCGGCAGGAACCCGCTCGTGATGCGGTGCCACGTAGTCGGCGGTCACGGGTGAATCACCCTTAATCCACACCCACTGGGTGCGAAGCACGCCGGAGTCCTGCTGCAGGCCGCGAGTCAGTTCGCGGTGCATCGCCAGAATGTTATCGACACTAATGTTCTCTGCCGTGTTTAGGGCTGCACGCATGGCGTGAACATTGCGCGCCACCAGCTCGGCGTTAACACCGACCTTCGACCCGCTTGCACCCAGGACGGCAAGCGAGAGCCTGCGTGCGCTAACGGTGAGGTTTTCAATTTGCGAGCTGGAGGCGGATTCGCCGCGCAGAAGAACCGCGGAGAAGGGTATGCTGCCGATGTGGTGGAGCCGCTCATCGAAGCGGGTCATTGCGGTGGCGTTCTCTTGGAGGCGCGCTCGCAGTGCGGGGCTGAGTTCGATGTTGAGCTCAGCAATGGAGGCGGGTACGGCGCTGGAGAAGGTGCCGGAGTTGCGGCGCGTTGCTCGTCGGGAGGCGAGGGCGTCCCGGTGCACCCAGGGGGTTTGCGGCTCCCATGTGAGGGCGGGCCAGGTGATGGCTGAGGGCATGGTTCCTCCTCCTGCGTGTTGGTTGCTGGTCGTGGGGTGGGGGTCTTAATAAGACAATACACTTCGATTTTCTTATTAAGGCGCTTAATAAGAAAATCTGCGCGGATTGTCTCATTAAGGAAAACGCCCCGAACGCCCCTAAACCCGCCCCTCCTGAACCTCCCTTCAACATTCCGGCGCTCCGACTGCTGGCACATACACCAGGGCATGCACCAAGTGCATACAGCAAGGGCCCCGAACCCTTGGTAATTCAAGGATTCGGGGCCCCTAGCCTAATATACGCTCGCCTATACACGCTCACGCCGCCTGAAAACAGCGAGTCAGCAGCCTAGACAAGCAGCTTTGTGGCTACTTCACGCCGCGCATCATCTTCTGAACCGGCTTGTGCACCAGGAACAGCAGAATACCGGTCGCGATGGTGATAATACCCATCCAGGTGAAGTAGGGAACCTCAGTCTCCATGCTGTAGAACGGAGCCAGCCAACCGGAAAGCACGGTACCCATTGCCACGGAGGTGAAGTACAGCGCCATCATGTTCACTCGGTGCGCCTTCGGGGCGAGTTTGGTCGCCAGCGAAATACCCACCGGTGAAATAATCAGCTCGGCGATGGTGCAGACGAACAGGATCAGCACGATCCAGCCGACGTTCACGCTCTGAACGCCCGCCTGAGCGAGGAAGATCCAGAACGCCAGGCCGATGATAATCAGCGCTGCGGAGAACTTCAGGGTGGTGACCGGCTGGCGGTCGCCCCACTTGGTCCACAGGGCGGAGAACATCATGCCGAAGATGATGATGAAGACGGGGTTGATGGAGTTGACCAGGTTCGGGGTCAGCTCCATGCCCAGGATGTTCCAGTTGAGGCGCTCGTCCGAGTACACCGCCATGACGGTGAACTGCTGCTGGTACAGTGCCCAGAATACGGAGTTTGCAATCCACAGGGGGATGAATGCGGTGACGCGGGAACGCTCATCAGCGGTGACATCCTTAGCGGTCAGCATCTGTGCGAACAGGGCGATAGCGCCGATGAAGATGAAGCCCATGACCCAGTTCTTGAGGTTGTCTGCGGTCATCAGGCCGGTCGCCAGCAGGATGCCGAGAACGACGACGATACCGACCAGTGCCAGGAAGAAGTTACGCTTCTGGGCGCCGGTGAAGGGGGTACCCACGTGGTGCACAGAGGCGGGCAGGTTCTTGCGGGTCAGCGAGTACTGAATCAGGCCGGCAGCCATACCGATTGCGGCAAGGCCGAAGCCGAGGTGGAAGCCGCCGGTCTGCCAGCCCCAACCGGTCAGGATCGGGCCGAGCAGTGCACCGGTGTTCACACCGATGTAGAAGATGGTGAAGCCTGCGTCGCGGCGTGAGTCGTTGTCGCTGTAGAGCGAACCGACCAGCACGGATGCGTTACTCTTCAGACCGCCGGAGCCGATAGCGACCAGCAGCAGACCAATCACCACACCCGGCACGCCGGGGATGAGGGAGAGGGAGATGTGACCTGCCATAATGCCGATGGCGGAGTAGAAGAGGGTACGCTCGGGGCCGAGGATGCGGTCACCGAGGATACCGCCGAGGATTGCCATGAGGTACACGACTGCACCGTACGCGCCGATAACGCCGGTGGCGAGGTCCTTGTCGAGGCCCAGGCCGCCCTTGTCGGCGGTGTAGTACAGGTAGTAGATCATGATGCCCTGCATACCGTAGAAGGAGAAGCGCTCCCACATTTCTACGGTGAACAGGTTCGCGAGCATGCTCGGGTGGCCGAAGAAGGTCTTGGTGTCCTTGGGTTCGGCACCTGTGATGGTGTTGGACATGGTGGTAATTCTTTTCTGTGCAAGCCCGGGGTTCTGTGTGACCCGGGCAATATGTGTATAAGTGTATACCCTTGCCCATGCATATGTATACATGGCACGCACCTATATTTCACAGAATAAACTCTTATTCAGTGCATGAAAAACCATTTCGATTTTTTCGTATGCACTGCTTCCGAATCTCGCAAACCCCCAAATACCGGGCTAGATGCGCCACGCACCCCCAAAGCGCTAGAGTGGAACCATAACTATGCCCACCCGGCACCCCGCCGTGCCGACCGGCTCATTTTTAACCATTTCAAAGGAGAACCCCATGACCGCTGTACCCCAGGTTGACCCCCGCGACGTTCCTGCCGGCGCAACCATCATCGACGTGCGTGAAGACTACGAGTGGGAGGGCGGCCACGCCACCGGCGCCAAGCACATCACCCTCGGTACCATCGCTGAGCGTCTGGCTGAACTGCCCGCACCCGGCGAAGACTTCTACGTCATCTGCCACGGTGGCGGCCGTTCGAACCGCGCTGCAACCTTCCTGCGCGAGCACGGCTACGCCGCACACAACATTGCGGGCGGCACCAGCGCATGGTTCGCTGCCGGTCTGCCGATGACCAGCGAAAACGGCGAAGCACCCGCAGTCGTTCACTAAACCGCCAGTTCGCCTGTACGCCATACAATGGAGTCCGTGACTGAAACTTCCGCGGACCGTATTTTTTCTACCCCGAACGCTCCCGCTTCTGCGTCCCCTCATGCCCTGCCGAGTATTCTGCAGAGCATCCCGTGGGATGCGCAGACGCGGGAGCTTATCGTGCGCCCGCTTCCTTTCGCGGTGAACTGCGAGGAGGCGTACCCGCTGCTGACCGGTGGTGCCGAGTATTCCTTCTGGCTGGATTCGGCGCGTGAGGAGTCGCCTATGTCGGTTGCCTCGTATGTGGGCGTGGTCCCGCCGCAGCTGTCGCCCCTGCGCGTGGATTCGGCGCGTGCGGCGGCTGAGTCTGGCGGGGAAGACCCTTTCGCCCAGTTGGAGGCGGCGCTCGCCCGCGCACCGCGCGTGCACCCGGATACCGCGGCGGCAACCGGTCTGCCCGCGGGTTTGCGTGGCGGTTACGTGGGCTATTTCGGCTATGAGGCGCGTGCCGCCATGGGCATGGAGCACGGCCACCCGGTGCCCGGCTACCTGCCGGCGCATGAGGCGCCGACCCCGGATTCTCTGTGGTTGCCGGCGGTCCGCTACCTGGTGCATGAGCATGCCCGCCCGGGGGCTGCGGCGCGTAGCTGGCTGGTGGGCGATGAGTCGTGGTGTGAGGCGGCGGAGCGGCTGCTGAGCACGGTGCTGGCTCCGGCGCTGAGCGCGGTGGGGGAGAGTGCCTCAGATAATGCCCCCGTAAATACCCCCGAGCTCACCGAGCCCCTGCTCTTCCCGGCACCTGCCGCGGAAGCCTACATGGATGCCGTTCGCACTAGTCAGCGCGAAATTTACGAGGGTAACAGCTACGAGGTGTGCCTTACCGCGCAGACGGTCGCGCGCATCCCCAATCCGAGCCCGGAGCTTTTCTTTGAGCTGTACCGCCGCCAGCGCGCCCACAACTCGGCACCGTATGCGGCGTATCTGCGGTGCGGTGATTTTTCGGTGCTTTCTTCTTCGCCGGAGCGTTTTTTGAGCGTGGATACGCACCGCAACGCGCAGACCAAGCCGATTAAGGGCACGATTGCTCGCGGCGCCACCCCGGAAGAAGATGCCGCCGCTGCGGCATGGTTGCGTACCGATGAGAAGACCCGCGCCGAGAACCTCATGATCGTGGATTTGCTGCGTAATGACCTGTCTACGGTGTCTGACCCGGCGTCCGTGCGCGTGCCCGTGCTTATGGGCGTGGAGAGCTATTCGACGGTGCATCAGCTGGTGTCTACGGTCAGTTCGCGTCTGCGTGAGGGAATTTCCGCGGTGGCTGCCGCGCGGGCGTGCTTCCCGGGTGGTTCGATGACGGGTGCGCCGAAGCCTTCGACCATGCAGATTATTGAGGGCCTGGAGGGTCGCGCTCGCGGCGTGTATTCGGGTGCTTTGGGTTTTGTGTCGGCGGATGGTTCGGCGAACCTGTCGATTGTGATTCGCACGCTCGTGGCGCACGATGAGGGCACGGTGACTCTTGCCGCCGGTGGCGCTATCGTGGCTGATTCCGACCCGACCGCCGAGTATGAGGAGATGCTGACGAAGTTGCGTGCTGCGTTGCCGCCGTCGGTGGGTCGCGTGGTGGAATAGCCTAGGGCTGGAATAGTGCAGGGAATAGCCTGCGCCGCCTGTACGTGAGCCGCTACACTTGAACTATGACTAAGCTTTCTGAAAATCTCCCCATTGAAGAAGCCCGTGAACGCCTGCGCCAGCTGATTTCTGAGCTGGCTGTGGTGCGCGGGCACGTGGTCCTCGCCTCCGGCAAGGAAGCCGACTACTACGTTGACCTGCGCCGCATCACCCTGCACCACGAGGCTTCTCGCCTGGTTGGTCAGGTCATGCTGGACCTGCTGGATAAGAACGGCATCGAGTTTGAGGCTGCTGGCGGCCTGACCATGGGCGCTGACCCGGTGGGTACCGCGATTATGCGTGCCGCTGGTGATCAGGACCGTGCGATTGACGCGTTTGTGGTGCGTAAGGCTCAGAAGTCTTACGGCATGGGCCGTCAGGTGGAGGGCCCGAGCGTTGAGGGTCGCCGCGTGGTTGCTGTTGAGGACACTTCCACTACCGGTGGTTCTGCGCTGACTGCTGTTGAGGCGCTGCGTAAGGCTGGCGCTGAGGTTGTGGCGGTTGCTGTGATTGTTGACCGTGCGACCGGCGCTAAGGAGCATGTGGAAGAGGTTGCGGGCGTTCCGTGCCTGTACGCGTACTCGAAGGATGAGCTGGGCCTGGACTAGTCTCTACTAGCTTGGACTAGGACCTCGTGAATTTTTAAGACGTTCCGCTGCGGCGGGTGAACCCGTGCCGCTGGCTACTGTGTGTGGCTGGTGGTGCGGGTTTTTGTCTGTAAGATGGCTCTGTGGGCGCCGGAGTGGCGCTGGTTGTTGGCGTGAAGGTGGTTGTGATGGTTGAGAATCGTGAGGCGGCTGAGGCTGTACCTGCTGAGGCTGTACCTGCTGAGGCTGTGCCTGCTGAGGCGGCTGTAGCTGAGGCTGTTGAGGGTACTGAGCAGGGTACTGCCCGTTTTGAGGTGGGTGTGGGCCCGTGGGAGGGTCCGTGGCCTGAGGGCGACCATTGGGATGAGGAGCTGCTGCGTGAGGGCGACCGCCGTAACGTGGTGGATAAGTACCGTTACTGGTCGATGGACGCGATTATTGCTGACCTGGATACGCGCCGCCATGATTTTCATGTGGCGATTGAGAATTGGCAGCATGATTTGAATATTGGCACGGTGGTGCGTACTGCGAATGCGATGTTGGCGAAGGAGGTCCATATTATTGGGCGTCGCCGTTGGAATCGTCGTGGTGCGATGGTGACGGATCGTTATCAGCATGTGCGTCATCATCCGACGATTGAGGATTTTGTGGCGTGGGCGCAGGCTGAGGGTCTGGAAATTATTGGTATTGATATTTTTCCGGATTCGGTGCCCCTGGAGACGTATGATCTGCCGAAGAGGTGTGTGCTGGTTTTTGGTCAGGAGGGCCCGGGTTTGTCGGAGGAGTTGCATGCGGCGGCTAGGGATACTCTGTCGATTGAGCAGTTTGGGTCAACGCGTTCGATGAATGCGGCGACGGCTGCGGGTATTGCGATGCATGCGTGGGTTCGCCGCCATGTGTTTGGCCAGATTCCGTCGTAGCCTGGCGGCTGTTTGGTGTTTAAAGGTTCCGATGCGTTGTGTGCGCGTCGGAACCTTTTTTGTTGGGGGTTTTTATTGGGGGTTTGGGTGATTTTTTTGTTAGAGTGGGGTGTTGAGTTTTTCACATGAATGTGGGTACCCACGGGGTTTGATGCGTTGTTTGTGGTGGGGTTGTGTGATGTTATCTGGATTTTTTGTCTTGTAAATGTAGTAAATAATATTTAAATATATCTAAATCGGGTAAATCACATATTATCACATAAGTGATTTAGGTCACTAAATAAATAGTCTAGGTGTGCTAGTGTTAATTCAAGTCACAGGGAATATGAGAATCGCACTCTCAAATTCGGTTTGGGACATGCGATGGATTTCCTGACTTCGGCTCGCTAATGATTGCGGGTTGTGGATATGAATGACCGCGGCGTCATTCTTTTGAAAGGAGATTCTGATGAGGATCTTTAATAAGTCTCTTGCTGTTGCGGCCTGTGTGGCTGCGGTGACTTTCGGTGCGGTAGCACCTCCGGCACATGCGGGTGTTACTTTCTATTCGGATGCCAATTTCCTTGGGTCCCGTATGTACACCTGGGATAACCCTCATCTGGGTTGGATGAATGACCGTGCATCTTCATTGCATTCTGGTGG
>NZ_KV808303.1:59557-86359 GCF_001812205.1 Rothia sp. HMSC069C10 | reverse complement strand
CCGTGCATCTTCATTGCATTCTGGTGGGTGCCGGTGGCGCTATTACGAAGACAGCCACTATAGGGGTCGCAGGTTTGATTCTTCTTCCGACCTCAACTATCTGCGGGGTCTAAGCCATGAGGGTCTCCATTGGGGCGAGACTTGGGATGACCGGATTAGCTCAGTTAGGTATGTGTATTGCTAGGTGAATGGTGGTAGAGGGACAGGATGCTTTCCTGCTTTAAGTTTTTCTTCCACTCTGAAAGGAGGGTGTGCTCTTGCATAAAAGTAGTGCATTCACAATCACTGCCCTAGCAGGCGCGCTTTTGCTGTCTTCATGCGCTCAGGGAGGTGCCTCAAATTCTGAGTATAAAGCCAAGCTCGATTACGCGAATAATTTGATTACTCTTCCCCTGGAGGAGTATGACTATGACGATGCGTCAAGGGCTGTAATTAATGAGGCGGTCGCCCGTATCATGCAAGTATGTTATGTAGCTAAGGGATACTCTGATGCTGTCCCTGTGTTCTCTGATGATCAGCACAGTAATATATATGGTGCCTGGAATGTTGAATATGCCAAGAAGTATGGATATTTCAATGAAGAAAAGTCTCGAGAGCGCACGCAGGCGGCAGAGAAAATACCGGCAGAGATTAGGAAGGAATGTCGCAAGGAAAGTGCCAATCAGTTGAAAGAAATTGAATACGAGAATGACAATGACTCTTTCGCTTACCGGCTTAGACAGGAAGCCTATGCGAGTGCGAAAAGTGATCCGGAATGGAATAAAGTTCGCTCTGAATGGTGGAGCTGCCTAGAGAGCAATGGGTTAACACCACGCAAGGATGACCAGGCGTGGGGTAGTCAAGAGACGTCCAATATTGACGTAAGTTCTAAGAGTGAGGAGGAAAAAACTCAAGAAGTGATTCGCCTCGCAACTATCGAAGCGGAATGTAATCAGAAGGTTGGTATGGCTCAGCGTCTGGGTGATATTGAGGCATCCTACCAGGGGCCTCTCATTGAGAAGAACCAGGCGAAGCTTAACCAGTTGAAAGAAGAGAAAGAAAAGCATGTGGCGAGGGCGCGTGAAATTATCGCCACTAGTCAATAACACATTCTGTTTGAACTGAATAGTACAACTAATAATTGTGATGGAGGAGCCCAGTGTTTGTGGGCTCCTCCTGACTTTCCTGGTTGAAAGGAGTCGGTAACAATGAAGGAATTTGCTGCTCTGTTCGCCTGCTTTGCTCTTAAAGAGTGCTACGCGAAAAAAGGATGCGATTTTGAAATCCTAGAAAATGGCTGGGTTTCTGGTGATGCCTCCGGTATGGCTCCTGGAATGTGAAGCATGTGTGCGCGTCGGAACCTTTTTTATTGGGGTTTTTATTGGGGTATTGGGTGATTCTTTGTTTGGGTGGGGTGTTGAGTTTTTCACATGAATGTGGGTACCCACGGGGTTTGATGCGTTGTTTGTGGTGGGGTTGTGTGATGTTATCTGGATTTTTTGTCTTGTAAATGTAGTAAATAATATTTAAATATATCTAAAGCGGGTAAATCCCATATTATCATATAAGTGATTTAAATCACTAAATAAATTGCCTAGGTGTGTTAGTATTAATTCAAGTCACAGGGAATACGAGAGTCGCACTCTCAATTTCGGTTTGGGGCATGCGATGGATTTCCTGACTTCGGCTCGCCAATGGTTGCGGGTTGTGGATATGAATGACCGCGGCGTCATTCTTTTGAAAGGAGATTCTGATGAGGATCTTTAATAAGTCTCTTGCTGTTGCGGCCTGTGTGGCTGCGGTGACTTTCGGTGCGGTAGCACCTCCGGCACATGCGGGTGTTACTTTCTATTCGGATGCCAATTTCCTTGGGCCCCGTATGGAAACTGAGGGGACGACCCATTTGGATTGGATGAGTGACCGTGCATCTTCATTGCATTCTGGTGGGTGTCGGTGGCACTATTACGAAGACATTAATCACAGGGGTCGAAATTTTGAATCTTCTTCCGACCTCAACTATCTTCGCGGTCTAAGCCATGCGGGTCTCCATTGGGGCGAGACTTGGGATGATCGTATTAGTTCTGTTTACAAGGTAAACTGCCGCTGGTAATTGTGATGGAGGAGCCCAATGTTTGTGGGCTCCTCCTGACTTTCTTGATTGAAAGGAGTTGGTAACAATGAAGAAATCTTCTGCCCTACTCGCCTGCTTTGCTTTAGCTTTAAGTTCCTGTGCCGCTGCGCCTAAGGATACTAGCCTCAAAGCCCAGCTGGATTTTGAAAATAACTATATTACTCTTCCCCTCGACGAATACGATATGAGTGACCAGGCCGAAGATATAACATATAGGGCGTATTTGTTGATTCTTAAAGAGTGCTATGCGAAAAAAGGATACGATTTTGAAATTCTAGAAAACGGCTTGGTTTCTGGCAACGCCTCCCAGTACGGCTCCTGGAACGTGAAGCATGCGGCGAATCATTTTACGTCCATCCAAGTCAGAGATGAGCAGGAAAGGATTTATAAGAGCATCCCTGAAGACGTCAGGGCCAGCTGCCGCGAAGAGCATCGGGAAGAACTGGATATGCTCTATTTTGATGAGGATGATGAGAAAAAGTACCGCCCCGTCGAGCGTATCCGTAGTGAAGCGTACATGCGTGCGCAGGCTGACCCTGAATGGAAGAAAGCCCGCTCAGATTGGTGGGACTGTCAGCGTCAGGAAGGGTTGACGCCTCGCACCGGGGACGGTGAATGGACGAGCAAAGAAACGGCCAGTCTGAATGCTGATGATCCCAAAGTGTTGGAGGAGGTTATCCGCCTGGCAACCATTGAAGCTCAATGTAGCGAGAAGGTGAGGTTGGCCCAGCGTCTGGGTGATCTTGAGGCGTCTTATCAGGGGCCTTTGATTGAGAAGAATCAGGCGCTGCTGAATGAATTGAAGGCTGAACGTGATGCGAAGATAGCGAAGGCGCGCGAAATTATTGCCACCCACCAGTAGATATCAGCAACAAGCAGATAGCATCCCTTGGGATAATTGGGGTAACTCCGTTTGAATGCTACAACGAGGTATGGAGGAGGAAAGCCTATGCGTAAGGCTCTCTCTGCGGTAACAGTATTCTGCCTGCTGGGGGCGTGCGTATCCTGCTCCAACAGTGCCGAGCGGGACACCTCACGAAAAGCTGTTCTCGATTATTCAAAGAACTACATACACCTTCCACTGGACGAGTATGCCTTCGATGAACTAACAATCCGTACGGTGAGCACGGCGTGGCACACGCTCATGTCCGAATGCTACGCGCACCACGGGCAGTCCTACGCTGTGCCCTCAATAGACACCCCGCAACCCGGGGGGCTATACGGCAACTGGAACGTCGAGTACGCCAAAAAGTACGGGTACTCCCAGAAGGAATCCCGAGGCCCAGACGATTCAGCATCAGACGACATCAACGCCCGGTGCCAAGAAGAGGTGAAAACCGCATTCTCTGACGTCGAACTGGACGAAAAAGAATACCGGTTTGTAGGAGAGCTAAACTCACAGGCATACACCTACGCCTCCCAAACCGATGAGTGGAAAAATATTCGCTCAGAATGGTGGACCTGCCTGCGTGAACGCAGACTAACCCCCAGGGAAGGAGAGAGCGACTGGATGTCCGAAGAAAGCGCACATCTCATGACCTCCTCCCAAGGCAACGAAGAAGCTAAGCCGGAGGAAATCCGCCTCGCAACCATCGAAGCGGAATGTAACCAGAAGGTGGGTATGGCTCAGCGTCTGGGTGATATTGAAGCGTCCTATCAGGGGCCTTTGATTGAGAAGAACCAGGCGAAGCTCAACCAGCTGAAAGAAGAGAAAGAAAAGCGTGTGGCGAGGGCGCGCGAAATTATCGCCACCCGCCAGTAGCCACACCCGCTGAAGGGCAGAACGGGCGAACCAGCCGCGGATAGCCTCCAAGAAAATCCGTGCATACGAAAATTTCACAAGAAGGAGCCGGGGAGTGTCACCACTCCCCGGCCCTCACTTTATTCACTCTCAACCTCGCAGCCCATGCTGGCGCACCTACAGGCCCGCCAGCTCAAGGCCACTCAGCGTCAGGCTGCTTAGTCCTTTAGCCCACCGGAACGTTAACGTTCACCAGCGAGTACAGATCCTTCGGATCATCCGGGCTAGCAACCAGGTCAATGAACTGCTGCAGGTCGGTGTCCTGCGTGGCCGCACGGGCATAACGCAGACCCGAGAAGTCAGCAATCGCGAAGCCCACCGAATCAAACAGGGTAATCTGCTCATCCGACACGCGGCCCGGCTCCTCACCGGTCAGAACCTTCCAGAACTCCACCACCGGGAAGTCCGGGTCCTTCTGCTGAATCTCGCCCTCAATGCGGGTCTGCGGCGGGAACTCAACAAACACGGTGGAGCGGTCCAGAATTTCGCTTTCCAGCTCAGTCTTGCCGGGGCAGTCGCCACCAATAGCGTTCAGGTGCACGCCGGGCTTCACTTGGCGGTCCAGCAGAACCTTCGCCTGCTGCTTATCGGCGGTGCAGGTGGTAATAATGTCTGCACCCTCAACAGCCTCGTCCACGTCCTTAGCCAGGTGGATGCGGAAGCCCAGCGGCTCCAGGTTACGGCGGAACTTCTCCATCGCGTGCGGATCAACGTCGTAGACGGACAGGTCCTCAATGCCGAGCACAGCGCGCATACCCAGCGCCTGGAACTCAGACTGCGAGCCGGTACCAATCATTGCCATCTTCTTCGAATCCTTGCGTGCCAGGTGCTTAGCAACCATGGCGGACACGCCAGCGGTACGCAGCGCGGTCAGCAGGGTCATCTCAGCCAGGAACACCGGGTAGCCGTTGTCCACGTCAGCGAGCAGACCGAATGCGGTCACGGTCTGGAAGCCGCGTGCCGGGTTCGACGGGTGGCCGTTCACGTACTTGAAGGAGTAGGTGATGTTGTCGGAGGTGGGCATCAGCTCAATCACACCGAAGGGGGTGTGGGAGGCGACGCGCGGAATCTTGTCGAAGCTCTGCCACTTCTTGAAGTCTTCTTCGAGGAAGTCGACCATGCCGGCAATGATGTTGCCTACGCCGTCCTTCTGAATCCACTTCGCCATCGAGGCGACGTCAACAAATTCCACCGCGTGTGCGCTAGGACGTTCAGTCATGATTTTCTCCTTTGAATATCTGCACAAAACTTCTTTGTGCATCTGGTGGTCACTGCGGATATCTATTATCTCAAAATATATTGCAGGACACACCGTATTAGAAATGCTGTAGATATGTACTTTGCTTTATGTATTACACGGATGTAATACGGAACGAACACGAAAAGACGTGCAGGGAGGGGGGTTCTAGAGTCTAGAGCTCCTAGAGCCTAGACCTCCTAGAGTCTAGGGCTAGGGTCTAGAACCCCCTCATTCGCCTTCGCCGGGATATTACCGGGATTACAGGCAACCGGTCGGGTTAGCTACCCTTCGGGTTGTCCTCGTCCTCAAGGTCACCCAGGTCAATGTGGGTACGAGGCTCCGAAACGAGCTTCTTCACCACGGGGCGGGCAGCAATCACGGGCACGGAACCGGTGTAGCCTTCACGGACGCGAGCAATCTCGTTGACGCGGTCACGAACCGTGTACCAGCCGATAATCAGCAGCGGGATAACCAGCAACAGCGATGCCAGGGTGTAGGTGCCGACCGGGTAATCCAGTGCCATCAGCACCAGCACAACAGCCAGGAAGACCATCACAGCCCAGTCGCTGAAACGACCGCCGGGTGCACGGTAGTTGGGGCGCTTGTACTTGCCCTCGCCGACCAGCTTCAGGTACTTCTGGTGCGACATTGCGATAGCCGCCCAGCTAGCCATGGTGCCCACCGAGGCGATGTTCAGCACGACCTCGAACGCCTGCTCGGGAACGAAGAAGTTCAGCACAACACCGAAGAGGCCAATCACACCGGTCAGCAGAATACCTGCCACCGGAACGCCGGAGCGGGACACCTTAGTGGTGAACTTCGGTGCCGAACCTGCAACACCCATCGAGTGGAGGATACGACCGGTGGAGTACAGGCCAGCGTTCAGCGAGGAAGCAGCCGCGGTAATAACGACCAGCTGCATAATCGGTGCGGTGCCTTGAATACCGATAGCGTCGAAGAAGGTCACGAACGGCGACTCTGCGTCCTTGTATGCGGTGTAGGGCATGAGCAGGCAGAGCAGAACCACGGAACCAACGTAGAAGATCGCGATACGCCAGATCACGGTGTTGATAGCGCGGGGGATAACCTTCTCAACGTTCTTGGTTTCACCACTGGTGGTGCCGACCAGCTCAATACCGGCGTAGGCGAACACAACGCCCTGAACCACGATAAGAGCGGGAAGAATGCCGTTGGGGAAGAAGCCGTCGTTGGCTGCAATAAGGCTCAGGCCGGGGGTGACGCCGTTGATGGGTTCACCGAAGACCAGGTACCAGATACCTACCGCCATGAAGGACAGCAGGGCAAGAATCTTAATGAGTGCGAACCAGAATTCCAGCTCACCGAAGAGCTTCACGGAGATGAGGTTCAAAGCAACGGTGACAACAACAACGATGAATGCGCTGAGCCACTGGGGAATATCCGCGAAGAACTGGTTGTATCGACCGAACCAGCTGATGTAGATAGCAATCGCGGTGGCGTCTGCAACGGCGGTCATTGCCCAGTTCAGCCAGTACAGCCATCCGGATACGAATGCGGCCTTTTCGCCGTAGAATTCGCGGGTGTAGGAGACGAAGGAGCCCGAGGAAGGGCGGTGAAGGATCAGCTCGCCGAGGGCTCGAAGAATCAGGTAGCCGAAGAAGCCGATGACGGCGTAGATAACGGCGAGCATGGGGCCTGCGTCCTGCAGGCGGCTACCGGTGCCCAGGAACAGGCCGGTACCAATTGCGGAACCGATGGCGATCATCTGGAGCTGACGTGCGCCAAGCCCCTTGTGGAAGCCTTCCTGTTCGTGTGCGAACGGGTCATCTGTGGGGGGCTTAGTGTACTGATCCGCTGCAGAAGTCTGCGGGTTCTTGTTCGGTGAGGTGCTCACGCTATACCTCCTTGGATAGTTACGTCTGAAGCACGTGTTACACGAAATGTGGTTGGGAACACGTCTGCGGGTTGTAATGACTATAGCACGGTAATTTAGGTAATATAACTCGCATCACGTAACAATTTATATACATATAATGCATATCTTATAAATATATTTGGTTCATGTTGTATTGTGTGGTTTTCATTGTTTTGTGAAATAGATTAATTGAACCCTGAGTCCAAAAAATCAATTATCCCACCACCGCACAGCACAAGAGCACCCACAACGGGGTGCTCTCACAACCTATTCAAAACGGGGACTTAGCCCTCCATCAGGCGGTCAATCTTCGCCCGCAACGCGCGCTCACGACGATTCAACCACCACCAGCTCGGCCAACGCATCAACGACTTACGGCCCACCTGCACGACCGAGGGTAGCTTCGCCTCCGCAAGCGCCACATCAATCTCGTGGTCACTCGCGCCCTCATCACGCATTTTCTCCATCAACTCAAGGGATTTCGCCATATCGCCATGCCCCAAAACATGCCGACTCTTACGCTCCAGAACCTCATCCAACTGGGCGCGCACCGGGGCAATAGCCGCCGCATTCGGATGCTCACGCTCAGCACGACGCTGCGCCTGGCGGGCACGCTTCTCACGTTTCGCGTCGAGCTGTTTCGGATTATTTTTAGCGCTCGCCTTGCTCATGGGAGGTTCCTTTCGTCGCGTCTGGGTGATGTGTACGCTGGCCTGCACACACAGAAGACATCAAGTCATTAACACCTCTACTTTACCGCGGTAATTCGCGGAAATTTCGCTGCAGTAAACCCAAAAAAACCCACAAAAAATTAACGATAAATAAGTCGTATCTTGGTAAAATAGTGCGAGTAGGAGGCGTCTCGCGCGCCAACAAAATATGGTGAACCGGCCCAGCATCGGTAACCGGTCGCATCTATCCAAGGAGTCAGCATATGGCTATTGCAACCCCCGAAGTTTACGCAGAAATGCTGCAGACCGCGAAGGAAAAGGGCTTCGCGTACCCCGCAGTGAACGTGACCTCCTCCCAGACCCTGAACGCTGCAATCCGCGGCTTCGCAGAGGCTGGCTCGGACGGCATCATCCAGGCATCCACCGGTGGCGCAGCATACTGGTCCGGCGCTTCCAAGAAGGACATGGTCGTTGGCTCCCTGGCCTTCGCAGCATACGCACGCGAAGTTGCTAAGCAGTACGACGTGAACATTGCACTGCACACCGACCACTGCCCCAAGGACAAGCTGGAAGGCTTCGTCCTGCCCCTGCTGGCAGAGTCCGAGAAGGCTGTTGCTCGCGGTGAAGACCCCATCTTCAACTCCCACATGTGGGACGGCTCCGCAATCGACCTGGACGAGAACCTGAAGATCGCTGCTGAGCTGATCGAGCGTACCTCCAAGGCAAAGCTCGTTCTCGAGGTTGAGATTGGTGCCGTTGGTGGCGAGGAAGACGGCGTTGAAGGCGCTATCGACGACTCCCTGTACACCACCGTTGCAGACGCAATCAAGACCGTTGAGGCAATCGGCCTGGGCGAGAAGGGCACCTACATGGCTGCTCTGACCTTCGGTAACGTTCACGGCGTGTACAAGCCCGGTAATGTTCACCTGCGCCCCGAGCTGCTCAAGGAAATCCAGACCGAGGTCGGCGCTAAGTACGGCAAGGGCGACAAGCCCTTCTACCTGGTCTTCCACGGTGGCTCCGGCTCCACCGAGCAGGAGATTGCAGACGCAGTGTCCTACGGTGTTATCAAGATGAACATCGACACCGACACCCAGTACGCATTCACCCGCCCCGTTGCTGGCCACATGTTCAGCAACTACGACGGTGTGCTGAAGGTTGACGGCGAGGTCGGCAACAAGAAGACCTATGACCCCCGCGTTTGGGGTGCAGCTGCAGAGGCAGGCATGGCCGCACGCGTGGTCGAGGCTTGCCAGCAGCTCGGTTCCGTCGGTACCTCCATCAAGTAAGGTGCTGTTCGCCCGCCGTAGCTCCCGTAGGTGCTGCCGGGTGTGAACCTAAGCTTCGTTAAGCGAAAGCGGTGCCCGCTTCCTCATCACGAGGAGACGGGCACCGCTCTTTGCTATGTAGTTTAGAACCGGGTGAGCCAGGCGCTCGTTGCCGGCAGGGGTGGGTTTACTTGCCGCCGCAGCCGCAACCACCGCATCCGCAGCCGCCGGACTTCACAGCCACCGAACCGGAGGTGGGGATACCGTCGCCGGTGTCGCCACCCATGAGGTTCACGCGGTTACCGATCTCGGGGCCGCCGACCGGCTGGGGTGCCTTACCCGCCAGGGTTGCCGCGAAACCGGCGGGTTCGCCGCTCAGGTTCGGGATCATCGACGCCGCCGGGGAACCGGACGGGCCGCACGCAGCCGCTGCCGCATTAGCCTTCGGCTGGGCAACCAGGTGGGCGCGCGCAAAACGCTTAATCTGCTCGGCAGTCGGGTACGCGAAGGACACCTTCACCTCACCGTTGACGAGCATGAGCGGCAGAACCTCGCGGCCGTTCATCTCAATCTGCTCGGCGACCGGTGCGCACTCTTCAAATGCGGACGGGTAGGAGTCGGTGGAGTACACCTCAATGTACACGCCCGAATCCAGCGCCTCCTGTGCGGCGCCCAGGAACTCGGAGCGCTCCATATCCTGCGGATCCTCCGGGTTCTCACCGGGGCCCGGAATAAATACTTCAAGAACGGTCTCAGCCGCTTCAGTCATCAGTTTTTAGCCTTTTCTTTCTTATCAGCGCCAGCTCGGGGGAGGGGCGCCAGTCCTTCACTAAGTGTACTCGTGCCCTCAAGAGTGCAGAAGTGTGAGTTGAAGTTCCAGATTTGCGGAATATTTGCAGAATTCGAGTCGAATGACCCTCAGCTCGTGAGCTGCGGGTTCAGGTGTTGTATTCTGAGTGCATATGCACCGGAGTGTGCGAACCCTGCAATTCAGGCAGACGTCGCCCGGTGTGAAACCAAGAAGGCAACGACGCCCGCATCCGACGCGGACGCATCAGCGTTACAAATACACGCTATTCATAGCGCCACACGACCAGAAGGAGCATACATGTTCGGTTTCGGCAAGAAGAAGAAGGAAGCTGCCGCACAGGAAGCATCGTCCGCAGACGTCTACGTCGCACCTGCTACCGGCGAGTACCTGCCGCTGAGCGAAGTCTCCGACCCCGTTTTCTCTCAGGGCGTTATGGGCGACGGCTACGCAGTGAACCCCACCGCAGGCACCATCGTCGCACCCGTTGCAGGCACCATTGCACTGATTCAGGACACCCTGCACGCATTCATGCTCCGCACCGAAAACGGCGGTGAGGTACTGGTCCACATCGGTATCGACACCGTTGAGCTCGGCGGCGACGGCTTCACCAAGCTCGCTAACGTAGGTGACAAGGTTGAGGCAGGCGCACCCATTATCGAGGTCGACTGGGCAGCTATCGAGGGTCGCATCCCCTCCAAGGAAACCATGGTGATGATTACCAACACCGCAAAGTTCAACATCTCCAAGGACTCTGAGTCCCGCCGCCCCGTTGCAGCCGGTGACCGCGTCGCTCAGGCATCCAAGAAGTAAGCTGAACCAGCGAAAATAGCTCAGCTTCAACAGCGGTGAAAACCCGCGAAAATACTTAACGCAAAAGGTCGCGTCCTGCAGGCTCAATCGGGCTACAGGCGCGGCTTTTTTCGTTACACGAGAAATTTTTTAACGCCGCATGAAATGCCGCTATTAAAAGCGGCGGAAAAGGAGGAACACATTCACCCGCATTGCACAGCGGGTAAGAATGAGGCGCACATAATACCCTATTTGCTTGTGAACGCAGTGAATCACCGATAAAAAATCGTTATCCTACATAGAAGTTGCAGTTTGAGTTGAGAGAATCCGGACCCTCAGCTATAAACCAAAACTTCAATGACCAACCACACACATTACGCTCAACTCATAAACGAAAAAAGGACCACTACGGTGACTGCATTCCCGAAGATCTCCAAGAATCTGAGCCGCCGCGGCTTCATTGGCGCCTCCACTCTGGCGCCCGCCGCCCTCATGCTCCAGGCAGGCGAAGCCCACGCCGCAGCCAACACCCGCGCACAGCTCGCGGCAGTACACAGCGGCTCCCCCGCACATCAGCTGCTCTACAAGACCGATGAATTCTTCATCGCCCACCGCGGTGCCGGCAACATCAGCCCCGAGCACACCGCCTACGCCTACGCAGAGTCCGTACGCCGCGGCGCCCTCGCCGTCGAAATTTCCGTACGCACCACCAGCGACGGCCAGTTCGTCTGCATGCACGACACCAACATCAAGCGCACCACCGGCGCATCCATGGACGTGCGCGGCCACACCCTCGCCGAACTGCGCCAGCACAAGGTCAACATGCGCAAGAACCTGGGCGAAAAGACCGACCTGTACAACATCCCCACCCTCGAAGAAGCCATCGCAGCCGTTGACGCCGTACCCGCAGGCGGCGAATATGCCTCCGTCGGCGGCAAGAAGGTCGTACTGTTCCTCGAAGCGAAGGACGGCCCCGCACAGGCAGGCCTCGTCAAGTTCATCACCGAACGCGGCCTGCAGCGCCGCACCGTCATCAAGATGTACCGTGACGGCAGCGGCGGCTTCAAGCCCACCTCCCGCTACCTGAAGCTTGCCAACTCCGCAGGCTGTGCCACCTGGTGCTACTTCGACGGCGGCGACCCCATCGATAAGATTTCCGCAATGGCACGCCACGAAAACGTGGACGCCATCGGCGTACCCTACTACGAGAAGCCGACCGGCGCTTCCCAGGGCTCCATGAGCGAAGAGAACGTACGCGCCCTCACCGGCCTCGGCAAGGCAGTCATCGTCTGGGAAATCCACCGCCGCTCCGCCTACGAAAAGTACAAGGCACTGGGCGTGAAGGGCTTCATGTGCCCCGACCCCTACTGGGTAATCGGTGACCCCTTCGACTCCAGCGTCAAGATCAAGACCGGCAAGCGTCCCCACGGCATGCTGCCCGCCGACCCCTCCGTCGCAGCGGACATGCCCGACCTGACCGGCGTAGCCATCGTGCACAACCAGCGCTACGACGAATCCGTACTGCTCGGCCCGCTGGCGAACTACACCACCCGCGAAAAGTACACCCTCGACTTCTCCATGAAGTGGACCGGTGCACTGCCGCAGCAGGACGGCCACTACGGCTACGTCGCTTTCGGTCGCGAACACGACGGCCCCTTCGGCATCGGCAAGAAGTTCGCCGCAAACCAGGAAGACGGCACCTACGTGCTCGCCATCCGCCCCAACTACCGCGGCAACTCCGTAGCGCAGATTCTCTGCTTCGAACCCAAGCAGACCAGCCCGCGCGTGCTGCACACCATGAAGCTGCGCCAGAAGGTCACCACCGGCCAGGCACTGAACTGCAAGATTGTGGTGAACAAGAACAGCTTCTACTACACGGTCAACGGCCAATACTCCAGCCCCATCAACCACAGCGCCTACCGCGGCCCGTACGTACACTTCGGCCGCTTCCACGGCACCAACGATGGCGGTCCTCTGGAGCTGACTCGAATCGAGGCACGTCAGTCCTGGATTTGAGAGGACCGGTGGGCCTAGTCCACCTAGGGGCCCGCCTCACCGCCGCTCAGCGGTGAGAACACGGGTACCGGGCAGAGCGGATGCAACACCGAGCATCCCTTCCGGGCAACGCTTTCCATAATCCCCAGCTCCATAATTCTCAGATAGGCGCTCGCACACCGAGTGAGAATCAACCTGAAGAATCCACCCGAAGGGGGTCGTATCCACAGCGGATGCGGCCCCCTTCGGCGTGCCCGCGGCCTTTTCAGGGTCGGGCGAGGGGGAAAGGTGGGGGAGGGCGGACTGGGACGTGTAGGTGGGGGACGTGTAGGCGCGCGGGGCAGGGGAGAGAACCGCAGGGTTGGTTCGAGGCGCGCAAGGACGTATAGGCGCGCGGGGCAGGTTCGAGGGGTAGGGGAGTGCGCGGTACTAGAATTAAAAGCGTCAGAGTCGACCGCACCGGCCGCCCCAACCCGAAAGGCACGCCATGACCACCTCACCCGAAAGCTCCGCCGAGAGTCCCGCCGCAAAGCCCGCCGCGAAATCCGCCCAGCTACGAGGCCGCACCGAACCGCACATGCAAAGCATCAACATGCCGCAGCGCGAACCCATCGACCCCTACGAGCGGCCCTCCTACCCCTTCTTCTACGTGCCCACCGACCTGCTTATCGGCGGCAGCTGGGTCACCGGCGACAACGGCTCCTTCCCCGTGCACAACCCCTCCTGCGGCCAAATCCTCGCGCACGTCGCCGACGCCAGCGTCGAACAGGGCATCGAAGCACTCGACGCCGCCTGCGACGCCCGCACCTCATGGGCGGCAACCAGCGTGCGCGAACGCGCCGATATCCTCAACCGCGCCTACACGCTCATGACGCAGCGCACCGAAGTCATCGCCCGGCTCATGACCCTCGAAATGGGCAAGCCCCTCGACCAGTCCCGCGGCGAGGTCGCCTACGCGGCAAACTACCTGCGCTGGTACGCCGAAGAAGCCGCCCGCAACTTCGGCCGCACCGCCGTTGCCCCCGAATCCGGGCTACAGATCACCACCGTACGCCGCCCCGTCGGCCCCTGCCTGCTGATTACCCCCTGGAACTTCCCGCTCGCCATGGCGGCACGCAAGGTCGCCCCGGCGCTCGCGGCGGGCTGTACCGCGGTGCTCAAGCCCGCCTCCCTGACTCCGCTCAGCTCCCTGTACTTCGCGGACCTGATGCGTGAGGCGGGCCTGCCGGACGGCGTGCTGAACGTGGTGACCACCTCTCGTACCGGCGAGGTTGTCTCCGCGCTGATGGCTGATGAGCGCCTGCGGAAGGTCTCGTTCACCGGCTCCACCGCCGTGGGCCGCACCCTGCTCGCGCAGGCCTCGCAGAACGTTCTGCGCACCTCCATGGAGCTGGGCGGCAACGCACCGTTCATCGTCTTTGAGGATGCGGACATCCCCGCCGCCGTGGAGGGCGCCTACGCGGCGAAGATGAGGAACATGGGCGAGGCATGCACCGCCGCCAACCGATTCATCGTGCACGAGGACATTGCTGAAGAGTTCACCCGCGCCTTCGTGGAGCGCATGGAGGCGACCGTCGTGGGTGACGGAACCGTCGACGGAACCGACTGTGGACCGCTAATTCAACCTTCAGCGGTTGAATCCATGCTTTTTATGGTCGAAGACGCCCTGGGTAAGGGGGCGCTCCTCGCCTGCGGCGGGTACATTCCCGAGCTTGGGGAGAACGTTCCGAGCGATACCGGAGGCATGCCCAAAAACCTGAACCAGGGCAACTTCGTGACCCCCACCGTGCTGACCGGCGTGACCGATTCGATGCGCGTGTGGCGTGAAGAAATCTTCGGCCCCGTCGCCCCGATTGCCACGTTCAGCGGCTACGGCGAGGAGGGTGAACGCACCGCCCTGAAGCTCGCCAACGACACCGAGTATGGCCTGGCGGCGTACGTGTACACGAGCAACCACCCGCGCTTTACGCGCATGGCGGCTGGTCTGGAGTTTGGCCTAATCGGCTACAACTCCGGCGTCATCTCGAACGCGGCAGCCCCCTTCGGTGGCGTGAAGCAGTCCGGTATGGGTCGCGAGGGCGGCCCCGAGGGACTGGAGGAGTACACCGAGCTGCAGTACATCGGCGCGCCGAACCCGTTCGCCGGATAAGCCCGTTTGCCGGATAGGCCTGTTTGCCGGATAGGCCTGTTTGCCGGGTACGGCGGGATGCCGGTTACAGTGAACCCTGAATACGTCGAAGAACCCTGGATACGCCGAAGCCCCGGCGGGCACCCGAGAAGGTGCCCGCCGGGGCTTTACGCTGTCTACATCATGCGCGGGCGTTAGAACTGGCTCTGTCTAGAGCTGGCACAGGGTTTATATCTGGTGCAGGGCTTAGAGCTGGTGTAGCGCGAGCAGCTCGCGGCTGAAAGCATCTGCGGGACCCTTGCCGCACGAGTTGGGGCGCGGCTCAAGGGTGACCCGCTCGAAGAAGGTGACCCAGGTGCGTCCGTCGGTGTGGGAGGTGAGTGCCGCCTCCAGGGTGAGGTGTTCGGCGGTGTCTACCGCGGGGTCGATGCCCGCCTCACGGAGCGCAATGAACGCCTCCCGCCCCGATGTTTCACGTGAAACCAAACCTCCAGAGGTTACTTCTTCGCCCTTTTGCTCCAGTTCGAGGCGTACGGCAACCTCCGCCGCCTGCTCCACCGGAGTATCCGTGCTACGGCCTCGCAGACCGTGCAACGACGGAATGGAACGACCTGCCAGCGACAGGTACGCCGCCAGCGCCGAAGGCTCCGAGAGGCGACCGTAGGTGTAGCCGGTGGGCAGCATAATGCCGACCGGGGCAAAGCGGTGACCGCCCGTATGCGAGCACTCCCAGACCGCATTACCCGGCAGGATATCCGCCAGGTGCGCCGCAATGGGGCGACCGCGCAGGGCACAGCAGCGGTCACGCTTGGAGTGGGTGCACACGAGAATAGCGGGGGAATCCATGAGCTCCGCGCCGGTCGCCTGAATTAACTCCTCCGGGTTGTCCAGGGGTAGGTCGAGGAGCTGTTCGGGGGTGCTCACGCTGAACGAGTAGAGCTTCTCCTCACCCGGGGTGCAGAGCGCGTAGAGCACCCGGTGGGTCGGGTTGCCGGATGCATCCGGCGCGCCGTGCAGTACGCGCCCCGCCCTGCCCACCTGGCGGATCAGTAGGAACTTCAAACCCGCCTGCGAGACTGCCTCGCCCAACGCCTCCGAAAGCTCCTCGCCGAGGGCGGAGCCGTCTAGCACATCGCGGCCCCACTGGCCCACGTGTTCGAGAGCCAGCCAGGCGGTGGCGCGTCCGGCGGTGCCGCCGAGAGCCTCGTCGTCGTAGAGGGAGCAGGAGTCTACCGGGATGCTCGTGGCGCGGGTGCGTGAAGAGAGCTCATCGGCGTGTGCGGCACGCAGGTTGTTCAGCTCAGCGGGGTTGGTGGCGCGCGGCTCGGGGGTTGCGGGGGTGCAGGATTCAGTCATGGTTTCTCGATTCTACGCCTGTAGGATGTGAATGACCTATGTTGCCCCTGTATGGTCTAAATGCTGAAAAACAACCGCTCAAGGGTGATTTTCAGGGGCTATCCGGCGGTTAACTACTCAGGAAGGAGCGCCAAAGCGACGCGGTAGAGGCGGTCCTTCTCTTCGGTGCTGCCGAAGAAGGAGCGGAGCATGTACCCCTGGAAGATCATCATGAGGGCGTCCGCGGTGTCGCGGGCGTAGTCGGTGATGAGTGCCTCCTGTTCGGGGGTGCGCTGTGCCGGATCGGGGTCGATCTCGTGCAGAACGCTCAGCTGTTCAGCTGCCCAGGGGGTGAGGGTCTTTACGATGATGCCCTGCAACAGGGGCATGATGTCCGCGGTTGCCCTGGCGATTTCGGGTGCGTGGAGCGACTCAAGGCGGATGCGCAGCATGGCAGAGAAATTGTCGTTTACCAGCTGGTTCGTATGGATGGTTTCGAGAATGTCTTGGGGGCCTGCGCCTTCGGGGAGTGTTTCGTAGAGCTCCTTGACGTTGTTGAGGCGCTCGTTGATGGCGGTGATGAGGATGTCTTCTTTGCCGGAGAAGTGCGAGTAGATGGACCCGGAGGACAGTCCGGAGGCTTTGATGATGTCGCTCATGGAGGTGTTGGTGTAGCCCTTTTCGAGGAAGCAGCTAATGGCGGCTTCGATGATTTGGGCTCGGCGTGCGGCTTTGGTGGCGTCTGTTAGTCGGGGCATGGTTCCAGTCTAGGGGGTGGGGCTAAAGAACGCGTAAACACAACACTGATTCTTTTTGTGACTTTACAAACAAAATAGCTATTTTGTTTGCACTCGGTAAAAATCGAGAGTAGAGTTCTGACTCGTAAACGAAATAAGCATTTTGTTTGGAGATTGTCATGAACAACGAAACCGCCACCGCAGTCACCGCAGAAGCAGTGACCGCCGCAGCCACCCAAGCTGCCGCATCCCAGAAGATCGCGGCAAAGAGCATTGCAGAAACAAGCACGCAAGAAACCACCGACCGTTCCTCCTGGCTCAAGGTCATCACCACCTCCGTACTATCATCCTTGGTGGTAGCACTCATCGTCCTAGCTTTCACCTGGCCCACCAAGACCATGGAAGCAAAGAACCTGCCCGTCTCTATCGCGGGCCCCGAGGTGACCGTCAGTCAGTTCGAACAGTCCCTCAAGGACAAGGGCATCGAGACCTTCGAACTGAAGCAGGCATCCTCCCGTGAAGAGGCTGAGCAGCAGATTAAGCAGCGCGAAACCTACGGCGCAATCATCTTCACCGAAGGTGCCGCACCCGAGGTGCTGACCGCCCCCGCCGCCAACACCGCAGCAACCCAGATGCTCAACGGCGTTGCCACCCAGCTGAACGCACAGATTCAGCAGAAGGCGCTGACCGCTAAGACCGAGGCTCTCACCCAGGCGGTGCAGGCGGGCGGTGAGCAGGGCGCGCAGGCTGCCGCCCAGCTGGAGCAGATGAAGGCTCAGGCCGAGCAGGCATCCGCTATGGCGGTGAAGACCACCGCGGTGGTGCCCCTGAGCGATAGCGACACCTCCGGTTCCGGTATTGCTATCTCCGCGTTCCCGCTGGTCATTGGCGGTATTTTGGGCGGTTCGTTCTCAGCCCTGCGCGTGAACGGCACGTGGCGCCGTTTCGTCACCGCAATCCTGTACGCCGTCATCGGTGGTGCGCTGACCGCCCTGATTCTGAACGTGTGGTTCGGCCTCATCCCCGGTGACTTCGCAACCCTGTGGGCCGCATTCGGTGCAACCTACCTGGCTACCGCGTCCTTCATCGTGGGCGTGAGTGCTCTGTCGTCGCCGTTGGCAGGCCTGGGCCTGGGCGCCGTGGTGACCATGTTCATCGGTAACCCGATTTCGGGCGCGTCCATGCCGAGCGTGTTCCTGCCCGGTGCGTGGGGTCAGATTGGTCAGATGATGGTTCCGGGTGCCTCCTCGACTCTGCTGCGTTCGATTGCGTACTTCCCGGAGGCTTCAACGAGCGGCCAGTGGCTGGTGCTCGGTTCCTGGATTGCGTTCGGTCTGCTGACCGGCGTGATTGGCTGGGCCCTCAAGGAGCGCCGCACCGCAACGGTGGAGGCATAAGCGCTACGGGTTAGGCCGCCGGTACAACGCAAGAAGGGTGTGCGCCGCGTTCACTGAACACGGCACACACCCTTTTCTGTCGACTTACCGACTGTTATGCGCTGTTACTGGTTGTCGAGGACGTACTGCTTGAACTGCTCGTCCCGGCGCTTAAATTCTTTGAGCTCATTCTCCAGGGCAGCCTGGTTCTTAGCGACGAGCGGCTTCTGGTACTGCGCCTCCAGGTCGTAGAGCTTCTGCGAACGGCCTACATCCTGATTGCACTGCGCCTGGATGACGGCGATTCGAATTTCCTCTTCTGAGGGGGTGGTGCTCTGAGGAATATTCTTTTCTTCCTTGACGGTCACCTCACTATCGGGGGTGAGGCCCTTGTCCTTGACGCATCGCTTCCATTCGTCGTCGAGGGATTTTTTGAGCTGTTGATCCCCAGCGGCGTTTCGAACGTCAGTCTCCACACGCCTATACGTGGCGGAGCCGCCGGGAATCTCTCCAATTTGCTTCATCTCATCGCTGGCGCGCTGATAGCATTCGGTGCTGACATCCTTCCCAGGGTCGGATGAGGGTGCAGGGGAGGAGAGGTCCAGCGTATTTGAGTCTTCGCGCTCGTGGAGGCCGTATTTTTGGGCGTGCTCAACGTTCCAGATCCCGTAGGTTCTGCCGAGGTTCCTGCCGGATCCTTCGGTGGGGACGAACATCTCGTAGTGTTGCCCGTGTTCGGCAAAGCACTTTTTGCGGGCGAGCTCAAGGGCTTTGGTGAAGTATTCGCCCTTGCCGGCGGTGTTGTATGCGTCCAGAGGCAGGATCACCCGGTCATTTTCTACGTCGAAGATTGCTCGGGCGCTTTCGTCCTTCTCTAGAGAAGGGCCGAAGGAGCAAGAAGACAGCACAGTGCTGATGAGGGCAGCCGCCAGGAGCTTTTTCAAAGCTGACATGGTGTATATCCAATCTGTTACGGGGAGCCCGTGGCGTCGCGGCCACAACCCCCCCGTAGACCACGCGAACGATGTGGCCTTGAGAACACTTCTTGAGAAGGTGACTTAACAATACCCCTAGTGGATGCGGGTTTGCGCTCAATAGGGAGGTGCGTGCAATAGAAAATTTTCCGCCGCGTGGCGGGTTAGGTGCCGGTTGCGGAGCGGTTCGGCGAAGCCATGATGGAACCCCGCCGAAACCCCGGCAAAAATACGGTGGAATCACTGCGAAAACTGTGGAGAGACAGGACGCGCAGGCGGGTGCACCTGATTTGGTGCCCCGCCCGCCTCGCGCCACAATGAACACATGACCGCAGAAGACACCAACGCACTAACCAGCGCCAGGCTCGACCTCTGGCTCTGGTCGGTGCGCATCTTTAAAACCCGCTCTCTCGCCGCCGACGAATGTAAAGGCGGCCACGTGCGCGTCAACGACGCCCCCGCCAAACCCTCCCAAAAACTCAAAAAAGGCGACGTGGTGCGCGTGCGCTACCCCGGCTGGGAACGCGTCTTCAAAGTCGAAAAACTCCTCGTCAAACGCGTAGGCGCACCTATCGCCGTCACCTGCTACGAAGACCTCTCCGGCCCGCGCCCCGCCTACCTCTCCATGCCCCCGGTCGCCAAACGCGAACGAGGCAGCGGCCGCCCCACCAAGAAGGAACGCCGCGCCCTCGACGAACTGCGCGGCCGAGGCGCCTAACCGCGCATCTCGCGCGCCTATCTCGCAGAGTGCACCCCGCCCCGCGCGCGGGCACCCGCCGCAGCGGTGGGGAGTAGCCTAGAAGGATGAGCACACAGAAGCACCCAAATACTGAACCCAGTAGCACTGCGCCCGGTGGCGCTGCATCCGGCGCGCTCGCGAAGAATACCGCGAATACCGCCGCGAGCCCCAGCGCCAACACTGGCGCCAACACCGCCGAGCCTTCGCTGAACCGGCGCATCCTCGCACTCGCCGTACCCGCCTTCGGCGCGCTCATCGCCGAACCCATCTTCGTGCTCACCGACTCCGCCCTCATCGGCCAACTCGGCAAGGCAGAACTTGCGGGCATGAGCATCGCCGCCACGCTCGTCACCACGGTCGTGGGCCTCATGAACTTCCTCGCCTACTCCGTTACGCCCGCCGTGGCGCGCGCCTTCGGCGAGAAGAACCTGCGCCGCGCCTGGCAGATCGGCGTGGACGGCGTGTGGGTCGCCTTCGGCCTCGGCATGCTTCTCATGATCGCCGGATACGCCTTCGCAGACCCGCTGCTGCGCGGCCTCGGCGCGACCGACGAAACCATCAGCTACGCCCTGGACTACCTGCACCATTCGCTGTGGGGTATTCCGCCGATGATGATTATCCTCGCGCAGGTCGGCACGCTCCGCGGGCTGCAAGACACCGTCACCCCGCTCAAAGTCGCCACGGTCGGCACGCTCGTCAACATTGTGCTGAACTGGCTGCTCATCTACCCGGTCGGCTGGGGCGTCGCCGGTTCGGCGACCGGCACCTCCCTCACCCAGTGGGGCATGGCTGCCGCCCTCGGTGTGGTCATGATGCGCGGCACCCGCGAGCACGCCGTCCCCTGGGCACCCGACGTCGCCGGCATGCGTTCGGTGCTCTCGCTCGGCTCCTGGCTCATGCTGCGCACCCTGTCCATGCGCATCGCCTCCCTGCTGACCGTGTTCGTCGTGGCACGATTCGGCACCGAACACACCGCCGCATACCAGCTCGGCATGGGCGTATTTAACCTCTTCCTCTACGCCCTGGACTCCCTCGCCATCGCCGCCCAGGCGCTACTCGGCAAGGAACTCGGCGAACGCGACCTCAACGTAGAATCCGAGCGTGCGAAGGTGCGCCAGCTGAAAAACCGGCTGCTCCGCATGAGCCTCATCTACGGCGTTATCACCGGCCTGATCTGCCCGCTCATCGGCTTCTTTGGCTCCTGGATTTTCACGCAGGACGCGCAGGTGGCGTTCCTCTTCACCATCGCCACCGTCATCATTGCCCTCGGTCAGCCCATTGCCGCGTACGTGTTCACCCTGGACGGCATCCTCATGGGTGCGCAGGACGTGAAATACCTGGCAATCGGCTGCTTCATCATGCTCGTGATGTACGTGCCCGTCATGCTCGGCCTGCACTGGGCGGTCGGCAACGGCACCATGGATGCGCTCGCCGGGTATTGCGGCTTGTGGGCGGCGTATATTCTGTACTTCCAAGGAATCCGTGCGGTCATTTTTGGCCGCCGCGCCCGCTCGGATGTGTGGATGAAAGCCGGTGCCCAGTAGGGGCTTCGCAGAGGGACTTGTAGGGGGCTCTGGAGGTGCTTCTCCGGGGAACTTTGGGTGTGCGCCGGGGCGGCTGGACTGGGCGTTTTGCGGCGGTACTTCGCGCTCTCGCGGCGTATTTCCTGCGGGCGTAACTCGCCACATTTCGTACCGCCCGCACCCTCCGCGGGTGTAGCATGACAGGGTATTGAAACCCTCATGCAAAGGATGAAACCGTGACCGTAACCCGCGAAGAAGCCCTCGAAATTTTCGCCCGCCGCCGCGCAACCCGCGCCTACGACCCCGACCGCCGCATCAGCGACGAAGACTTCGCCGCAATCCTCGAATTTGCGCGCCTGTCGCCCAGCTCCGTCGGCACCGAGCCGTGGAAGTTCCTGGTCATCCAGGACCCCGAACTGCGCGAAAAGCTCAAGCCGATCGCATGGGGCATGGCGGGTGCCCTCGACGCCGCAAGCCACCTGGTCGTGCTGCTGGCGAAGAAGGGCCTGCGCTACGACACCCCGTGGATGCGCCGCACCCTCGAAGGCCGCAACCTCACCGAGGAGCAGATGCAGGCTGCACTCGAACGCTACGGCAACTTCCAGAAGAACGACATGAAGATCCTGGAAAGCGACCGTGCGCTCTTCGACTGGGCGTCCAAGCAGACCTACATTGCCCTGGGCAACATGATGACCGGCGCCGCAATGCTCGGTATCGACTCCTGCCCCATCGAGGGCATGAACTACGAAGCAGTGAACGAGCTGCTCACCTCTGCCGGCCTGTTCGACCCGGAAGAGTTCGGCGTGTCCGTGGCCGTGACCTTCGGTTACCGTGCCCGCGAGATCGCGCCGAAGAGCCGCCGCTCCATCGAGGACCTGGTCACCTGGGCGTAAGGTTCTGCCGGGCTCTTGGCGAGGTTTTCTTACCGGGTTTTCGGACTCAGGCTTTCAGGCGGGGCGTTTGAGCTAGATGTTCAAGCCGCCGCCCGTGAAAACTAAATATAAAGAAATGCACCGCCTTTACACGGGCGGTGCATTTCTTTATATCTTTTACCGTGCGAAAAGCATGGCGAGATATGCTTTTGAAATTTTCGTTTGAAATCGCGCGCAGCGATTCATTCTGTATAACGGCAGAGCGCTACTTCCTAAACGCCGTCAGACGCATAGAATTCAGCACCACAAACACCGAACTAAACGCCATTGCCGCACCCGCAATCATCGGGTTCAGCAGGCCCGCCACGGCAACCGGAACAGCCACCGAATTGTAGGCGAACGCCCAGAACAAGTTCGACTTAATGGTGCGCAGCGTAGCGCGGGAGAGACGCAGCGCCGTGACCACCGAAGCAACATCCGAACGGGTCAGCACAATATCGGCAGCCTCCGCGGCAACGTCCGTGCCCGAACCCATCGCAATGCCCAGCTCCGCAAGAGCCAGCGCCGGGGCGTCATTCACGCCGTCGCCGACCATCGCCACGCGGTGACCGGCGGCCTGCAACTTCTCAACCACCTGCGACTTACCCTCCGGGGTCACGCCGGCGTACACGTTCTCAGCCGAAATGCCGACCTGCGAGGCGACCGCCTGCGCAACCTGCGGGGCGTCACCGGTGAGCAGGATCGGCTCCAGGCCGAGCTCACGCAGCTGTGCCATGGTCTCTGCAGCCTCCGGCTTGGGGGTGTCGGCAACCGAAATCATGCCGACCGGCTGCAGAGAGGAGGTGGTGTTCGGGGCCTCATCAGGTGCCTCACCGCGGGCAACCACCACGGTCGTCAGACCCGCCCGGCGAGCCTGATCCAGCAGAGCCAACTGGCCCTCACTCAGCTGCGCACCTGCCGCCTGCAGGTACTCGGGAGTACCCACAACAACCAGTCGGGAGGCGCCATTCTCGGTGCTTTCCTTGGCACCGTCACCCGCGCCGCTCAGCACGCCGCGCACGCCTCCGGGAACACCCTCAAAGCCGCTCACACTCGGCGCCGAAGCACCCTCAGCCAGCACACCCTGCTCACGGGCAAAACCGGCAATCGCGCGGGCAATCGGGTGCTCACTCAGCGCCTCCACGGCGGCGGCATCACGCAGAACAGACAGGGAACGCTCATTCTTGGAATCTGCGGATTCCGGCGAAATACCGGCAAAGTCACCCGCCGACTCATAGTCGTCAAAAGTGCCGTAGAACGCCACAGACATCTCACCAGTCGTCACGGTACCGGTCTTATCCAGAACCACACGATCAACCGTGCTCGTCGCCTCCAGCACCTGCGCATTACGAATCAAAATGCCCAACTGCCAGCCGCGACCCGTACCCGCCAACAGAGCCGTCGGAGTCGCCAAGCCCAGGGCGCACGGGCACGCCACCACCAGCACCGACACCGCCGCGTTGAACGCCGCCGCACCGTCACCGGACACCAGCCACCAGCCGACCAGAGTCAGCGCCGAAATCACCAAAATCACCGGCACAAACACCGCAGAAACACGGTCCGCCAGGCGAGCAATAGGAGCCTTCGTCTCCTGCGCGCTCGCCACCAGCTCACCCATCTTCGCCAGAGTCGTCTCAGCGCCCACGCGGGTCGCACGCACCGTCAACGAACCAGACGTATTCACCGTGGCACCCGTGACCGCATCACCCGGACGTACCTCCACCGGCACAGACTCGCCGGTCAGCAGGGACGCATCCACCGCGGAGGTACCCTCGACCACCACGCCGTCCGTGGCAATCTTCTCGCCCGGGCGCACCAGGAACAGGTCATCCGGCATGAGGTCCTCCACCGGAACCTGCACCTGCTTGGTCACGCCCTGCTTATCGGTGCGCAGCAGGGTCGCCTCCTTCGCGCCCATGCTCAGCAGGGTGCGCAGCGCATCCGAGGAGCGGTGGCGGGTGCGGTGCTCAATTGCGCGGCCAATCAGCAGGAACAGCGTCACCATGGACGCCGAATCGAAGTACAGCGGCGCATGGTGGCCGGTAAACATCGACCAGAAGCTGCCGCCCGCATGGTGCACGTGCGCCGTCAACGCCGGGTTCATGAGCAGCTGCGCCAGCGAATAGAAGTACGCCACGACCACGCCGAGGGACACGAGCGTATCCATCGTGGAGGAGCCGTGACGGGCATTGATGAGCGCGGCGCGGTGGAACGGCGCGGCGCACCAGAACGCGACCGGCGCGGTCAGAATCGCCACGACCCAGCCCCAGTTCGGGAACTGGAACGCCGGGAACATGGAAATCAGGAAGATGGGCACACCCAAAATCGCCGCATAAATAATGCGGTCGGTGAAGCCGCCCTTCATGCTCGGGGTGGTGTGCTGACCGCCGCCGTCGGATGCGCTCGCATCAGTCGCGGCGCCCACGCGCGGGCCGTTTTTGAGGTGCGCCTTGTAGCCGGCGTTGTTGATGGTCTCAACAATCTGCTCGTCGCTCACGCCCTCGGGTACGATGACGCGCGCGGACTCCAGCGGCAGGTTCACCGCCGGGTCAACGCCGGGGATTTTGCGGAGCTTACGCTCCACGCGGCCCACGCAGGATGCGCAGGTCATGCCCTGAATGTCCACGTGGATAATTCGGGTTGACTCCGTTGATTTTGCGGTCGTTCCGGCAGGATTAAAAAGAGAGCGCTCACTCTGTGATGAGGTCTCGCGGGTGCTTGTTGAAGGCTGTGTAGAAGACACAATACTTCCTCAAAACTCAAAAACGGGAGGGTAGAAAAAAGGTACACCAAGCCGGGGGAGGGGCCCCGAAGGGCCCCGCCCCGGACGGTGTATGGTGCAGTGTTTAGGGTGCAGCACTGAGGGTGTCGCGGGAGTGAAAGCCGCGGGTAAAACCGCGAGGCTGAAAACGGCGGCGGGAGTAATGCTGTGGCTGTGAAAGCGACGGCTCAGTGGTCGCCGGGTAGCCCATCCGGCCTGCTCGTGTGCGGGTGAATACCGGTCACCTTCGCGCCACGATCAGATACACCGTAGGCACGTTTCACGGCAGCCCGCGGGAACGGCGAAGCGTTCGCCTTCTCGCGCGCCTTCACGCCCTGCTCGTGCTCGGCGGAACGCTTATTCGCGTTCGTGCCGCTACGTCGCGCCGCACCGGGTGCATCCTCACGCGCCGTATATTCGGGGCTCTGCTTCACCCACGAATCGACCAGCGCCGCATCCAGATTCATTTGCCTGGCCACGCGGGTGATCGCGTCGCGCAGGTGCATGTTTTCGGCGCCGACAAGGGTGCGGACCGCGCCAACAACCATCGCAATGTACTGCGGAGGGTAAGCCATGATGACTCCTAATCGAGCCGGCTGCCGCGCTAGACGGCGGGGGTGAAGCCAGCCTCTACGATAGCGTCTGCAACAGCCTGGGTGTTGAGGGTGCCCTCGTGCTCAATGGTCACGGTGGAGACGCCGTCCTTGACGACGTCCACGGTCACGCCGGTCACGCCGGGAACTTCGCTGACCTCTTCGCTGACGCTCATAGCGCAGTGGTTGCAGGTCAGGCCGGTTGCCTTAACGGTGGTGGTGCTCATGATGATTTCCTTTCGGTAATGGGTTGAAAACTTGGGGCCGCCCGGTGTTTAGGGGCAGCGTGTTTAGCTGCGCATGAGGCGGGAGATTGCGGCGGTTGCCTCTTTGACCTTGGCTTCTGCGATGGTCGGGTCGCCGGTGCGTTCGGATTCGATGGCGGCGCCGGTCACGCAGTGGCCGATGTGCTCTTCAAGCAGGTTCAGGGAGACGGCGTGGAGCGCCTTGGAGACCGCGGCAACCTGGGTGAGGATGTCGATGCAGTATTTATCTTCGTCGACCATGCGGGCGATGCCGCGGACCTGCCCTTCGATGCGGCGCAGGCGCTTGAGGTGCGCCTCTTTGTTGGAGGCGTAACCGTGCTGGGTTTCGGGCGCCTCGCCGCCGCAGCATGCGCCGGTGTGTGCCTTGGTGGGTTCCTCAGTGGGGGCGCCGGATGCGGTGCTGACCTGGTCGGATGTGCTGTGGCAGCACTGGTTGCTAGTGGTTTCCATGGCTTAAGTGTATACCCTATGGGGGTATACCGCAAGGGGGTGTTACGAGTTGTTACGCGGTATGGGGGCGGGGGTTTGTCGATAGGGGGATTCTTCGATAGGTTACGGCCCTGTCGATAGGTTAGTGTTTTCACTGCGGGTTAAAGACCCACGGCGAAGACACTAACCTATCGAAAATCTCTGTCTAAAAAGCAGGCGACCCCGGATGCGCCAGGTTGATGGGCGGGCGCCGGTTATGGTTTAGCTTTTTCGGTAATGGGTTAGTGACTTCAGGCTGGGGTTTTAATCATTACCAAAGACGCTAAGTCATGACTGAAATTACTAGGGCATGACCGAATTTTCACCCGTGTGGAGGCGCTGCCTCTGCGGAATTTGTGCCATGGTTTAGCGTCTTTGACCATGGTTTTTAACTACGACCAAAGACACTAAC